>NZ_KK082163.1:2619-27928 GCF_000598065.1 Paenibacillus darwinianus
GCCTGCCACTGCAGCGGCTCCGCCGCCGCGTTCTGCGCACTGCCCTCCGCAGCCTGCCAGTCCTTCTGCATCACGGTCACAAAGCGGAGCGGCCGGCCGAACACGGCTTGCAGCACCCGTTCGATGACCTCGCGATTAGCCGGCTTCTCCGTCGTCTCCCGGTGAATCGTGTTCTTGAAGGCAAGCAGCACTTGATCGTCAACCGCCGACACCGGCTCTCCATTAATTAACCAAGCATGCACCGATACGCCGGCCTCCTTGACGCGTTGCAACGCCTCCGGCCATTGGGCGCGGATTCGTTCGAACGCTTCGCCGCCTCGCGCAGCCGCGAACGGTTCGAGCTTCACCTTGCCGATCGACGGCGAAGCGGACGGCGCGCCGCCCGGACGGGAGCCGAAAGCGGCGCCCCCCGTCCTGCCCCCTGCTCTGCCGCCGTTTCCTGCAGCGGGCGAGGCTGCGGGCATGCCGCCTGCGGCAACGCCTTCGCGCATAAGCTGCTCCAGCCGCTGCTCCAGCGTATCGATCCGCTGTTGAAGGCGGAGCACCTCCGAGGACGCGGCCGTCTCCCGCCCGCCTGCCGACGCGGCCGGTACACTCCGGGCCGCGCTATCCAGAGCGGCGCCGGGCTCAGGGATCGTGCAAATTTTCATCAAGGCGACCTCGAACAGTGTTTGCGGCTGCGCCGCATGGCGCATTTCGTTCTGATACTTGTTCAGCGTATCGATCATCTGGAACAGCCGATCCTTAGAGAACGATTCCGCCATCGCGCGGAACCGCTCCGGATCGACGATCCGTTCGGTGCCCGCATGCTGACCTGGCACAAGCTTCAGCAGCAGCAGATCCCGGAAGTAATAAATCAGGTTCTCGATGCATTTATCGGCGCTTTTGCCCGCTTGCATCAGCCCTTCCGTCAAGGCCATAATGGCCGCAACGTCGCGGTCGCGCACAGCGTTGGCAAGCTCGGCGAACTGCTCCGCGACCATGCCGCCCGTTACGTCAACCGCTTCGTCAAGCGTAATACGCCCGCCGGCGAAAGAGGCAACCTGCTCGAGCAGGCTGATCGCATCCCGCATACCCCCGTCCGACAAACGGGCGATATAAGCCAGCGCATCGTCATCCGCCGCAATGCCCTCTTCCTCGCAGATCCGGCGCAGCCTCTCAGTCTGCTCCTCCATCCCCACCTGCCGGAAATCAAAGCGCTGGCAACGGGAAATAATGGTCGCCGGCAGCTTATGCGGCTCGGTGGTCGCGAGAATGAAGATGACGTGCGCAGGCGGCTCCTCCAACGTTTTCAGCAGGGCGTTGAACGCTTCAGACGTTAACATATGAACTTCATCGATGATATAAACCTTGTAGCGGACTTCGGTCGGCGCATAACGGACTTTATCCCGGATGTCGCGGATCTCATCGATCCCCCGGTTGGAGGCGGCGTCGATCTCGACGACATCCATAATCGAGCCCGATGTGATACCCACGCATGCATCGCAAACGTTGCACGGATCCGGCGTCGGGCCTTCTAGGCAGTTAACCGCTTTCGCCAAAATTTTAGCCGCACTCGTCTTCCCCGTTCCGCGCGGTCCGTTAAACAAATACGCGTGGGAGATCCGCCTCTCGCGTATGGCGTTCTGCAAAGTCTGAACCACATGCTGCTGCCCGACCATATCCCGGAATGTCTGCGGACGCCAGGCGCGGTATAAAGCGATATGGGACACGCATACCTTTCCTTTCGTGACCCTCGGTTAGACAAAGGGTATGCTATTCTTACATTATACACAAATCGCGGCGCCAGAAAAATGACAAGTTACCCTTGCCCGCACCCGATTGGGGCCGCCAAAAACAAAAACACCTCTCGCCCCCAAGGGCACAAGGTGTTCTCAACTCTGCTATGTTGCCGTGCACCTGCCTCCGATACATGCGGTCCAAGCGACACTTTCGATCCCAGCTCGAGTCAGGCGCTCCCCCGGCACATGAACTAACCTGCTTATGGCTGCTTCCTTCCGGACCTGACCAGGTTCACAGGCGTCCATTGCGGAGGACCCGACCGTCAACACTTTTCACGAACGCCAAACCTTACAACGCATAACCTCGGACAGGAATTCAACCTCGCTGCAGCGGATTGCGAGTTACAGGGCACCGCTACCTCCCCGTCTAGCACGGTAGAAATAAGTATAGCCCATATCGAACCGCATCGCAACCGGGAGAAAAAGTTGGCACCGCCTGCCGGGCGCGCTCCTGGACACAAGACGCCAATTCGGACCGCGTCACTGGCGCGAGGTGACTTTGACCTCATACCGCGGAAAATTGGAAGCCAGTACGCTCCTGGCTTTCGCCGTTAAACGCGCGGTTTCCTCCCGGCTAAGCGCGCCGTCAACAAACAGCGTCACCTGCATAAGATTCGCGTCGAAGCGGACGCGAGATCCGCTTACGCCCCGCATCGGACGGAGCAGCTGTTTCACGAGTTCGCCGTCATTCCTATAGCTCCACGCTGAACCGGTGCGGGGCAAATTCGGATTGGCGTTCGACAAGCCCATATAACCGTCATTACCGTATGATTTCAACCGTTCTGATTCCCGCGCGCCGCAGCCGGCCAGCAGCACGGCCAGCATGAGCGCGAGCAGCGCGGGGAGCAGCACCCTGTACCATTTTCTGCGTCGTTTCAACCGCCACATCCCGAACACAATAAAAAACCTCCCTTCGCCACCTATCCATAGGATGGCTGAGGGAGGTCCTTGTATTCTGCTAATTTGCGGCAGAGGCTGTTTAGATACCGTATTTCTTTTTGAAACGATCGACGCGGCCGCCGGCATCCAGGAACTTTTGCTTACCCGTGAAGAACGGGTGACAAGCGGAGCAGATCTCGACGCGCAGGTTCGGTTTGATCGAACCGGTCTCGAAGCTGTTTCCGCAAGCGCAAGTTGCCGTGGTGACGTGGTACTTCGGATGAATACCTTGTTTCATCTCGTTCACCTCTTTCTGCCCTGAGCCTACAGGCGGGCCCAGAGTTAAAATGACACATAATCGGATTATAGCACTCAACCCCGTATGGTGCAATTCCTAATTATGACATTCTGCGAACCGGCGCCGGAGGTACGTGCGTATAGGAACCGATCACGACATCCGGCAGCTCCTGCTCGAAAATTTCAATCATCTGCTTCATGCCGTAGATCTCGCCCTGCGCTTTCGGGATAAGCTCCAGGTAGCTTTCGGGATCGATGTTCAGATTGCGCATCTGAATCAGCCGCAGACCGGTCCGCTTCGCAAAATCGATCATCGCTTCGATTTCTTCCTCGCGATCGGTAACCCCGGGGAAAATCAAATAATTGATCGACGTATACACGCCTTTGTCCGCCGCAAACCGCATCGATTTCTCCACATTTTTCAGCGTGTAGCCGCGCGGCTTGTAATAGGCGTTATAATGATCGTCCAACGCGCTGATCGTGCTGACCCGCATCAAATCCAGACCGGCTTCGACAATCGCCCGGATGTGGTCGGTTAGCCCCGCGTTGGTGTTGATGTTAATATAGCCGTTCGACGTCACGCTTCTGACCTTGCGCATGGCATCCACGATGATTTTGGCCTGCGTGGACGGCTCGCCCTCGCAGCCTTGCCCGAAGCTGATGATCGCGTCCGGATCCTGCAAATGCTCGAGCATGATCTCGGCTACCTCGTCCACGGTCGGCTTGAACTTCATGCGCGTCTGCGGCGCCGGAAAGCCGCTGTCCTCGGGCTGCTCCGAAATACAGCCGAAGCATCCCGCATTGCAGGAGAACGATACCGGCACCGCTCCCTCCCAGCGCTGCAGGAACGTATTCGAGGCCGTCAAGCACTCGTAGCCGAGCGCACAATTCGATAAATGCTGGTACAGCCGGTTCTCGGGATACTTCGACAGCAGACCGTTCACCTTGATCTCCAGCTCATCCCGGTCGCAGTTGAGCGGGTTCCAGCGCTCCGGATCGTCGCTCTTGCGGGCGGCGACATAAAAGGCGCCTTCCTTCCACACAACAGCCGAATAGCCGAACAGCGGCAGCTTCTGCGTCTTGTCCGTTTTCACGTAGCCGGGGATGCACAGCCGGGTATAGCCTTGCGGCAAAAGCGCGCCGACCGCCTGCACCTCGCCCGGCAGCGGCAGCATCTCGCCCGTACGCGGGTTCATGCCGATCGGCCGCGTATAAGGGAGCCCGACCAGCGTCGCGCCGTCCGGCAGCGGAATCAGCTCGTCGTCCATCAGCTCGACGACCATATCCGCGCTGCGTCCCAGCCCGATCCAATCCGGATGGTCAAATAAATTGCCTTGTTCATCGGCGTATACAAGATTCATGGTGTCCCTCCTCTATCGTTCCCCAGGCGGTCCCCCGCCTAAGTCGTCGACCGGACGGGGCGCCGTCCCGCGCCGCCAGATGGAGCGGAAGTGCCTGGGCGGCCGACCGGTACCGACGTGTCGAGGGAAGCCAGAAATTCCTCATTGGTTTTCGTATCGCGCAGCTTCTTGAGGAAGCCGTCGACAAATTCCGTCGAATCGTTCATGCCTTTGCGAATCGCCCATACCTTGTCGAGCGCTTCCTTCTCCAGCAGCATCTCCTCGCGGCGGGTGCCCGAGCGCCGGATATCAAGCGCCGGGAATATGCGCCGTTCCGCCAAACGGCGGTCGAGCACAAGCTCCATGTTACCGGTACCTTTAAACTCCTCATAAATGATGTCGTCCATCCGCGACCCCGTGTCGATCAGCGCGGTTGCCAGAATCGTCAGGCTGCCGCCTTCCTCGATGTTCCGGGCCGAGCCGAAAAACCGTTTCGGACGATGGAAGGCCGCCGGATCGATACCGCCGCTGAGTGTCCTGCCCGAAGGCGGAATGACAAGGTTGTACGCCCGCGCCAGCCGCGTAATGCTGTCCATCAGAATGACGACATCCTTCTTATGCTCCACTAGCCGAAGCGCACGCTCGAGCACGAGCTCCGCGACCTTAATATGGTTTTCAGGAAGCTCGTCGAACGTCGATGCGACCACCTCGCCTTTGACCGAACGCTGCATATCCGTCACTTCCTCGGGACGCTCGTCGATCAGCAGCACGAACAGCTCGATCTCGGGATGGTTCGTTGAAATGCTATGTGCGATTTCCTTCAGCAGCAGTGTCTTGCCCGCTTTTGGCGGTGCTACGATCAATCCGCGCTGGCCCAATCCGACCGGGGCGAGCACATCCATAATTCGGGTTGAAAGATTCGTCGGGGAAGTTTCGAGCACGATCTTTTTTTGTGGATAAAGAGGAGTCAGGGCGGGAAAATGGAGCCGTTCAGCCGCATGCTCCGGACTCTCCCCGTTGACCGCATTGACCTGGAGCAATCCGAAGTATCGTTCGTTCTCCTTGGGTGCCCGGCATTTGCCGGATACAAGATCGCCTGTCCGCAAATCGAATTTACGGATTTGTGAAGCGGAGATATAAATATCCTCCGTACTCGGCAGGTAGTTGATGGGACGCAGGAATCCGAAGCCTTCGGGCAGTATCTCCAGCACGCCCTGCATAAACATAAGTCCACTCTGCTCAGCCTGCGCCCGCAGGATAGCAAATATCAATTCTTTCTTCTTCAGCTGACCATAATAGGGGATCTGATATTGTTTCGCCAGTTTGTATAAGTCCGTCAGCTTCATTTCTTCCAGATCGGAGATCTGAAGATCCGCCATAGAATCACCACTTTATTTTATTTTCAACAGCATCAGCATTGCCCGATACGAACCGTTTCATGCCTGGGAGGCGGAGCCGCCGGTGTCCGGCGGCCCCTTCATGCGTTATGACTTTGCTTCGCGCCACACGTCCGCGCCGAGCATCCGCAAATTGTCTACCAAATAATCATACCCGCGATCGATGTATTCGACACCGCTCACTTCCGTTATACCGTCCTCGACCGTCAAGCCCGCCACGACAAGTGCGGCGCCTGCGCGCAGATCGGCGGCCTTCACTTTCGCGGCGTTAAGCTTGCTGCCCTCGATAATCGCAGAGCGCCCTTCGACACGAATATTGGCGCCCATGCGGACAAGCTCCGGCACATGCTTAAACCGGTTGCTGTAGACGTAGTCGGTTAGTATACTGACGCCGTTCGCTTGCGTCAGGAGACTGGTCATCGGAGATTGCATGTCGGTGGCAAAACCGGGGTAAATGAGCGCTTTGACGTCTACCGCTTCATAGGTCGGCTGTCCGACGATCCGAATCGCTTCATCCATCTCGTAAACATGCACGCCCAATTCCTGCAGCTTGGCCGTAACGGCCTCCAGATGCTTGGGAATGACGTTGTCGACGAGCATATCGCCGCGCGTAGCCGCGGCGGCTATCATGTAGGTGGCCGCTTGGATGCGGTCGGGAATGATCGAGTGACGGCAGCCGTGCATCGCATCGACGCCCTCAATCCTTATCGTATCGGTTCCGGCGCCTTTGATGCGCGCGCCCATCGCGTTCAAAAGTGTTGCTACATCTATAATTTCAGGCTCTTTTGCCGCGTTTTCGATAATTGTTGAGCCTTTGGCACGGGAGGCCGCGAGCATGATGTTAATGGTCGCGCCGACGCTGGCAACGTCCAAATAAACTTTCGCGCCGCGAAGCTCCTTGGCGAAAATACGGATCGATCCGTGATCGTTGGTAACGGTAGCCCCCAACGCTTCAAAGCCTTTAATATGCTGATCGATCGGCCGAGGCTCGAAATTGCAGCCCCCGGGAAGCCCGATCGTCGCTTCCCCGAAACGCCCAAGCATCGCACCCATCAAATAATAAGAAGCGCGCAGCAGCTTTACCTTACCGTTCGGCATCGCTTTCGAACGCAAGCCGGACGGGTCGATAACCATGGAATCCTGATTCCATGACACCCGGCCTCCAAGCTCCTCCAGTATTTCCGCATAGACGGCCACGTCGCTCAAACGCGGCAAATTATCCAGCCGCACCTCGGTCTCGGCAAGCAGCGCCGCAGGCAGAAGGGCAACCGCACTGTTCTTCGCGCCGCTGATCGTGACGGTTCCTCGCAGCGGATGTCCGCCGCGGATCATTAATTTTTCCATGTATCGCCTTTTCCTCCCATTCGGAAAAGAGCAAAAACCGCCGGCTGTTCGGCTCCGCGGCAGTGACGGCCCGCACGGGAAGTCCGTTACTTGTCGTGCCCCGGATCAAGCCGAAAGCGGCGGTTGTTGCGCATTGCTCCGGTATTACGCCTGGTTGCTGCTGCCGAACAGACGGATTTTCTCTTGCACGACCGCAACCATTGCCTTGCGGGCCGGCGTCAAGTATTTACGCGGGTCATAAACGTTATCATCCTTCGCGAGCACTTCGCGGATCGCGTTCGTGCAAGCGACCTGGTTCTCGGTGTTGACGTTGATTTTGCCTGCGCCGGCCGCGATCGATTGCTTGATCGCATCGTCCGGAACGCCGGAGCCGCCATGCAGCACGAGCGGTACCGGTATCGCTTTGGCAACCTTCTCGATAATGTCGTAGTGGATCTTAGGCTCGCCCTTGTACATGCCGTGAGCGGTACCAACGGCGATCGCCAGGCAGTCTACGCCCGTTTCCTCATAGAAACGGATCGCTTCCTCCGGCTTCGCAAGGCTCGCATGCTCTTCGTCCACACTGATGTCATCCTCAACGCCGCCGATGGTTCCGAGCTCGCCTTCCACGGAAACGCCCATTGCGTGCGCCGCTCTAACGACTTCCTTCGTCAGCTTGATATTCTCCTCCAGCGAATAGTGGGAACCGTCGAACATAACCGAGGAGAAGCCGGCGCGGATACATTTCATCGCGACTTCAAAGCTGCTGCCATGATCGAGGTGCAACGCGATCGGCAGGCCGGATTGCTTGGCTGCCGCTTCGGCGATTGCAACGGTGAACTCGATGCCCATGTACTTCAAAGCGCCTTCGCTCACGCCATAGATGAAAGGCGACTTCTCCTGCATAGCCGCTTCCACGATCGCTTGCGCGAATTCCAGATTATTCATGTTGAACTGGCCGACGGCGAACTTCTTCTCTTTGGCCTTCGGTAAAAATTCATTCATTGATACGAGTGGCATGGTTTCATCCTCCTAAGTACCTTGTGGTGCAAGCCCGAACGACTTGTCATACTGAGACATTATACCACAACCGGACAAGTTGTGGTAATGATCGAATGAACAGACAGTCCGTCTGCAGTGTGCTGCACAATGCAAAAGAAAATCGGGCCCCTTCTAGGACCCGATTGCATATATGCTGTTCGATTCTCCGCCGCGCAGCTGCATGTTGACGGCTATTCGCATCTCATCGATATCAAACGGCTTCGTGAAGTGCATCAGCGCACCCAATTCGGTGGCTTCTTTAATCATATCCAGCTCGCCGTAAGCCGTCATCATGATCACTTTAATCTCCCGGTTGATCGCTTTGACATGCTTCAGGATTTCAAGACCGTCCATTCCCGGTATCTTCATATCGAGCAGGACGAGGTCCGGCGATTCCTTCTTGACGATCTCAAGCGCGAGCTTGCCGTTCGACGCTTGGAAGGTCGCATACCCCTCGCTGCTGAACACTTCCATGAGCAGGATACGAATGCCGTTCTGGTCGTCTACGATCAATACCTTTTTGTCATCCATCGATTACCTACCTCCCACTTTGAGCGAAACCAGAAGAGCGCATCGGCCAACTCTTCGATATGGGTAACTTATTCGAGGTAGTTATCTATAATCCTGCCACTCTGGAAAAAAAGTCCTTTTCTTCTTTTATTTCGTTCGGGTCGTCCAATTACTTGCCGGCGTAGCCCAACGAAGCACGAACGAAATCGCGGAAAAGTGGCTGCGGCCGGTTCGGCCGGGACGTGAATTCCGGATGGAATTGCACGGCCAAAAACCATGGATGATCCGCCAGCTCGACCATCTCCACCAAGCGGCCGTCCGGGGAAGTACCCGATATGCGAAGGCCTGACTTCTCGATGCTCTCACGGTATTCATTATTTACCTCATACCGGTGCCGGTGACGCTCATATACCAGCTCGTCATCGTAAGCTTTCTCCGCCATGGAGCCCGGCACCAGCTTGCACGGATACAAGCCGAGGCGCATCGTCCCGCCCAAATCCTCGATATCGCGCTGCTCGGGCAGCAGATCGATGACCGGATACGGCGTAGCCGGATCGATCTCCGAGCTGTTCGCACCCGCCAATCCCGTCACGTTGCGCGCATATTCGATGACCGCGACCTGCATACCGAGGCAAATGCCGAAGAACGGCACCTTGCTCTCGCGGGCATAGCGGATTGTTGTGATTTTGCCCTCGATGCCGCGATCGCCGAAGCCGCCTGGCACGAGAATGCCGTCCACGCCCTGCAGCTTGTCCGCGACATTCTCGGACGTGACCTCCTCCGCGTTCACCCAACGCAAATTCACTTCCGCATCCGCATCGATGCCGGCATGAGCCAGCGACTCTACAATACTCAGGTACGCGTCATGCAGCGCCACGTATTTGCCGACGATGGCGATCTCGACCGTTTTGTTCAGCGACTTCACGCGCCGCACGAGATTTTCCCATTCGGTCATGTCCGGCTGCGGCGCCGTCAGCTTCAAATGGTTGACGACGATGTCGTCCAGCCCTTCCTCGCGCAGGTTAAGCGGCACCTCATACAGCGTCGACGCGTCGCGGCATTCCACGACCGCGTTCGCGTCCACATCGCAAAACTGCGCGATTTTGCGCTTCAGATCGTCGGCGAGCGGATATTCCGTCCGGCAGACGATGACGTTCGGCTGAATGCCGATGCTGCGCAGCTCCTTGACGCTGTGCTGGGTCGGCTTCGTCTTGACCTCTCCTGCCGCCTTAATGTAAGGAATCAGCGTCACGTGGATGTACATGACATTGTCGCGGCCGATGTCGCTTTTGATCTGGCGTATCGCTTCAAGGAACGGCAAGCTCTCGATATCGCCCACGGTACCGCCGATCTCCGTAATGACGATGTCCGAGCCCGCTTCCTTGCCTGCGCGGAACACGCGCTCCTTGATTTCATTCGTAATGTGCGGAATGACCTGAACGGTACCGCCCAGATACTCGCCGCGCCGTTCCTTCGTGATTACGGTCGAATAAATTTTGCCTGTGGTGACGTTGCTGTTCTTGGAGAGGTTGATATCGATGAAACGCTCGTAGTGGCCGAGGTCCAGGTCTGTTTCCGCGCCATCGTCGGTAACGAATACCTCGCCGTGCTGATATGGACTCATAGTGCCCGGATCAACGTTGATATAAGGGTCGAATTTTTGAATCGTCACCTTAAGCCCCCGGTTTTTGAGCAGCCTGCCCAATGAGGCGGCGGTAATGCCTTTGCCGAGCGATGATACGACGCCGCCGGTTACGAAAATGTATTTGGTCACGTGATGATACCCTCCAAGCTCCAGGTTAGTATATAGGATTACCCTAAGCAGAAACGGTTATCGCTCCAGTCAGGGATAGGCTCCAGGCAGTCGGCGATGTCCAAAAAAACAAAAAAAGTGACACCCGTTTCCACGGGGCACTTTTTGTTATCAAATCGCTCATTATATTTCGCTAAATCTAAAGCCCATGCAATAGTTTACTCTGTCGACCATCGACTGTCAAGGAGAACGCCATAGCTTGGTCTATCGGTCTTCCTCATCGTCCTCGTCGGCGGATTCCCCAAACTCGCCGCTCTCTTCCTCGGAATCTTCCGCGAGCTCATCGCCCTCGATCGCTTCCTCCTCGATCTCCTCGTCGTCGATCGCGACCACTTCGTCGACCTCGGCGTCCTCTTCGGATTCGGTGAAATCTTCGTGGTCCTCGTCGTACATATCGTAATCCTCTTCGTCCGCCACGTAGGTTTCTTCCTCATCGTCCGCGAACAGTTCTTCTTCGTCATCATCGTCGTCGTTGATGATGCGCGGACGCTTGGCGTTGCCGACCGGATCCTCGGACTTGTCGACGGGGTACCAGCGCTTCAGCCCCCAGACGTTGCTGCCGACGCAGGCGAAACGACCGTCAATATTGATTTCGGTATATACTTGCGCGATCACGTCGTTCAGCTGTTCGGCCGACAATCCGCGAAGCTTCGCAATCTCCATAATCAAATCCCGGTAATACATCGGGGTGTTCATCGATTTCAACGCTTCGAACGCCAAATCGACCATCGGCATCTCCCGCACCCGTTCGGGATCAAGCTTCAAGTTGATGCTCATAGGACACATCCTCTCACGCGTATCTACTTCGGCTAACCCAGCAGGCAGCAGCCGTTTTCCATCCATTATCAACCTATAGTAAACCTTATTTCCTGATAAAATGCAAGCGGCAAAGGGCGGCAAACAAAGGGCTTCCCCAAAAGCGACGCCGCGTAATCCGCTCCCTTATCGGGGACTCTGGAAGGACGTCAATTTATTCGCCCATGAAGAAAGCGAAGGGAGGCAACCCTTCGCTCTTCGACTGTATCCTTCTGAACGCACCGCCAGAAGGAGGCTTGTGCAAAAAGAGCCCGCCGGACTCTCCCTTCATCCTATGTAAACGTGCCCGGATTGACACGGCGCGCCGCCTAATTCCCGAAAAAAAGGCAGCTTGCTCACGCGGGTGAAGACGCGCCTTCATACTATAGTCCAGCATGTTGTACCCGGGAGGGAGCCAGATATGGACATCACGCGTTTTCTCCAATGGCTGCAAGTTGCCGCCGCCACCGATTCGACCGCGCCCATGAAGCGACGAATCGTTCGCTTCCAAAGCCGGAGCGATTGCCGCCGTTTCATTCAGGAATGGGCAAAGCTGGCCCACGCCCATCCGACGCTGCGGGATATCAGGCCCATGCCGCTCATACAAGCGGTCTCCTGCGAGCTTCCCGATGACTGCCCCCCCGCCCGGCTGGCCACGCACTGCATGATCGAGCCTGACATGCAAGTCGCTCTGCACGGCTCCGTTCATAAATCCGCCGAGCCTGAAAGCGGCATCCCCTGGGGAGTCCGGCAAATCAAGGCGCCCTCTGTTTGGAATATCACCACAGGTCACCGGGTCAAGGTCGGGGTAATCGATACGGGGATCGATTTCAACCATCCCGATCTGCGGCACTCCGTATCGCGCGGCATCAATCTGCTTGTTCGAAGCTTGCTGCCTTACGACGACAACGGCCATGGCACGCATATCGCCGGCACGATCGCCGCCGCGAACCGGCTGCAAGGCATGATCGGGGTCGCGCCAAGATCCGTCATTCATCCGGTAAAAGCATTCGACCTTAACGGAACCGCTTTCGTATCGGACATTATTCTCGGCATCGAATGGTGCGTGCGCCATCGCATGGACATCATCAACATGAGCTTCGGCATGAAAAAACGCAGCAAGGCGCTGCTTACCGCCGTAACGAACGCCTATAATGCCGGCGTCATCATCGTTGCCTCGTCCGGCAACGACGGGAAAAACAAAGCGATCGACTACCCCGCCCGTTTCCCGCAAACGCTGTCCGTCGGTGCCACGAACAAGCTTCGCCGCATCGCCCCGTTCAGCAACCGCGGCAGCCTGATCGACATTTACGCCCCTGGCGACAAAATCATTTCGGCATGGTTGCACGGCAACTACAATGAAATGAGCGGTACGTCGATGGCGACCTCGCACATCTCGGGAGCGATTGCCCTGCTGCTGGCCCACCGCCCAGGACTAACCCCAGCCGAGATCAAGGCGATCCTCAAGAAATCGACGCAGCCGCTGAGAGGCAGCAAAGCTCCCCGGCGCGCCGGGGAGCTTGATATCACGCGCATGATGCAAGCCGCCGACGCGCAAGCCTGACGACGGCCAGCATTACATACGCTCCGGCGCCGAGACGCCGATCAGCCGGAGCACGTTAGCGATGGCGGTCCGTACAGCGGCCAGCAGTGCGAGACGGGCAGCCGTCTGGCCCTCATCTTCCGTGATGACCCGTTCGGCCCTGTAGTAGCTGTGGAACTGCGACGCCAGCTCATACACGTACCGGATGAGCCGGTGCGGGGCGTACTGGACGGCTGCATCCGCCACCTCCTGCGGCAGCTCGCCGATTTTGCGCAGCAGATCGAATTCCATGTCGCCCGTCAGCTTGGACAAGTCCGCTCGCCCGTGATCGACCGCAACGCCTTGCTCCTCCGCCTGTCGGAAAATGCTGCAAATCCGCGCATGCGCATATTGTACATAAAAGACGGGATTCTCATTGGACGTGGAAATCGCCAGATCCATGTCGAAATCGAGATGCGAATCCATGCTCCGCATCGCGAAAAAATAGCGAATGGCGTCGACGCCGACCTCGTCCATCAGGTCCTCCATCGTCACCGCTTTGCCGGTTCGCTTGGACATTTTCACCTTCTCGCCGTCCTGGAACAGACTGACCATCTGCGCGATCAGCACGACCAGCTTGTCCGGATCGTTGCCGAGCGCCGCCATAGCCGCCTTCACGCGGGGAATGTAGCCGTGGTGGTCGGCGCCCCAAATATTGATCATCCGGTCGTAGCCCCGGTTATACTTGTCCCTGTGATAGGCGATGTCCGGTGTCAGATACGTGTAAGAGCCGTCGTTTTTGACGAGTACGCGGTTTTTGTCGTCGCCGTACTGCATCGTGGAGAGCCAGGTCGCGCCTTCTTCCTCGAACACCATCCCGCGCTCCTTCAGCGCTCCCAGCGCCTGCTCCACTTGTCCCGTCTCGTAGAGGGACGTTTCGCTGTACCAGCTGTCGAACGAGACGCGGAAGCGGCCGAGGTCGCGCTTGATTTTGTCCAGCTCGCGCTCGAGGCCGTAGGAACGGAAATAGGCAAATCGGTCTTCGTCCGGCAGGCCCAGCAGCCTGTCTCCCTCGGCATCGGCCAGCGCCCGGGCGAAGCCGACAATATCCTCGCCGTAATAGCCGTCCTCCGGCATTTCCGCTTCTAGGCCCAGCGCCTGCTTATACCGGGCCTCGATCGATTTCGCCAGATTGGCGACCTGTTTGCCGGCGTCGTTAATGTAGTATTCCCGCGTCACGTCGTAGCCGGCGAAATCGAGCACATTGCACAGCGCGTCGCCGACCGCCGCACCGCGGGCGTGGCCGAGATGCAGGCTACCGGTCGGATTGGCGCTGACGAATTCCATCTGCACGCGGGCGCCGCCCCCGATATCGATGCGGCCGTAATCCGCCCCTGCGGTCAGCGCTTCATGCACGACCGGATATAAATAGCTTTTGGCGAGCCGGAAATTAATGAAGCCCGGCCCCGCGATTTCCGCCGACTCGATCGACGCTGCGGCTTTGTCGAGATGCTCCACGATCGCTTCCGCGATCTGGCGCGGATTGCGCTTCGCCAACTTCGTGAGCTGCATGGCCGCATTGGTCGCAAGATCTCCGTGCGTCTTGTCCTTCGGCACCTCGATGACGAACGCAGGCTGCTCGTCCCGCGATACCAGTCCAGCCGCCACGACCGCGTCCGCGATCGCGTCCTTTACTTTCTGATGCAATTGTTCCAGCACATTCCCATTGCTATTGCCACTCATTCGGATTGTTCCTCCCGTAAACTCAGCTTGATCTCGAAACGGCCAGCAGATTGTCCGTTCACCTTCAATTTATAGGCCCAGCGCAGCCGCAGAGGAAAATCCCCCCCGGTCCAATCCCCCGGGTCGGCCTTCATGACCGTCGTCTTCGTCTCCAGCTCCAGATCGGCGGCCTGAGAGCGGTAACGGCCCGTCGTGACGCAGCCGGCCGCGAACGATTGCTCGCCTTCCACGGCGCCGCGCCTTACGATCCGGAGCTCGCGGCCGTCCCAGCGCACGGTCGTGCCGACATACGCAGCGGTGTCCGCCTGGTCCTCATACCGGAGATAGAAAGCGTTCGGCTTGCGGTAAAAGGTTCCCCGGTACTCATGACGCTCGGACTTGCCGCCGTCCTGACGACTTTCGAGCGTCACCCGTACAGGAACCGGATCGTTATTCATCGGCTCTCTTCCTTCCTGGGTCTAGATGTGCCGGGGAGCCTTGACGCCGAGCAGCGCGAGGCCGTTCTTGAGGACGCCCGCCACCGCGGCGGTGAGCATCAGTCGCGCATGCGTCTCTTCCCGGTCTGTCGACAGAATGCGCTCATGCCGGTAGAACCGGTTGAACTGCTTCGCCGTGTCCAGCAAATATCGGGCCAGCACCGACGGCTCGTTCTGCTCCACCGCCAGACGAATCGCGTCCGGGTAACCGGCAAGCTGCTTGAGGCATTCCCAGGCAAGGCGGCCGGACAACGCCTCCGGCGACGGCTCGTCGAACTCCTCGGTGCCGGCCATGCCTTTCTCCAGCAGGGTCACGGCGCGCGCATAAGCATATTGCACATACGGCCCAGTGTCTCCCTCGAAGCGCAGCGCATCCTCCAGCGAGAAATCGATTTCCAGCATCCGGCTGTTCCGCAGATCGCCGAACACAATCGCGCCGATGCCGACTGCCTCCGCCGCCTCCCTGCGGCTCTGAAGCGCCGGATTTTTCGCCTCGATCACCGCCTCGGCCTGACGGACCGCTTCATCCAGCACGTCGTCAAGGAACACGACCTTGCCTTTGCGGGTGGACATTTTCTTGCCGCCGAACTTCATCAGCCCGAACGCGACGTGCTCGCACCGCGCCGACCAGCCCTCCTCAAGCGCATCCAGCACGGCGAAAACCTGCTTGAAATGAAGCGCCTGCTCCGCGCCGACCACATACAGCAGCTGATCCGCGCCCATCTCCCGCGTGCGGTAGAATGCGGTCGCCAAATCGCGGGTCGCATAAATCGTTGTGCCGTCGGACTTCATAATGATGCAGGGCGGAAGCTGCAAATGATCGAGCCGCACGATCTTCGCGCCGTCGCTCTCCTCAAGCAGCCCCTGCTGCTCGAGGAGACCGATGATCGGCCCCATTTTATCGTTATAGAAGCTCTCGCCCAGCACATAATCGAACGTCACGCCGAGCCGGGAATAAACACGGTTGAATTCCTTCAGGCTGGCATCGACGAAAAAGCGCCGCAGCGCCGCAGCGTGCTCATCGCCCTGCTCCAGCTTCTGGAACCAATACCGCGCCTCATCCTCCAGCTCCGGCTCCTCTTCGGCCTCCTCATGAAACTTCACATACAGCCGCAGACTCTCCCGCATCGGATCGCATTCCAGCGTCTTGCGGTCGCCCCAGCGCGTGAAAGCGGCGATCAGCTTGCCGAATTGGGTGCCCCAGTCGCCCAGATGGTTGACCGTGACCACCTCGTACCCGGAAGCCCGGTACAGGTTCGCAAGCGCATTGCCGATCATCGTGGATCTGAGGTGCCCGACGCCGAACGGCTTCGCGATGTTGGGGGACGACATGTCGATCACCACGCGCTTGCCCCGTCCCGCTTCGGCCGTGCCGAAGCCGGGCGCCAGCACATTGTTCAGCAGGCGGACGGCCCAGGCGTTCGGCGAAAAATGCAGGTTCACATAAGCCCCGACAGCTTCCGCCCTCACCTCGCCTCCAAGATGGCTCAGCTTCTCCGCCACCTCACGGGCGACCTCGTGCGGCGAGCGATTCAACCGCTTGGCCAGCGCGAAGCAAGGAAATGCGGCGTCGCCCAGGTCCGGCTTTGGCGGCCGTTCCATGACCCTCAGAATTTCCTCGCGGTTGAGCGACACATACGGCGATAAGTAATCTGCAGCCCATTCCATCAACATGTGCATTCCTCCCTCAGTGATCCCGAAAAAGTGAAGCGAAGCTTGGTTAGCCGATTCCGATTCGATGCTCGCAATGCTGGATACCGCGGAATCTAACCCGGCCAGAGAATAACAAAAGCCCCCGTCTCAATAAAGAGACGGAGGCTGTGTCCGCGGTGCCACTCTTCTGGAACGTCCCGTCCGTGCCTGCGCTCGGGCACCGTCAAAGACGGATCGCTCCGCTTCATCGTATAACGGCCGCCGCCGGGTTCCCCTACCGGTTGCTCGTTCAGGGAACCAACTCACGGGTGCGCTTCCCGGACGGCGCCGCGCCGGCTTCCACCACCCCGGCTCGCTGCTTCGACGTTGTCGCCTCGGTACTCTCCCGATCATTGTCATTGGTCGATTTTTTCCTATTATAGTGCGAGCCGTCGGCAAAAAGCAAGCGGCATACGAACAAAAGGGCGCTGCCCCCCGTTCTCCACCGCTTGCCTGTGTGCATCCCCTTACTTCTCGGCGCTGCCTGCCAGCACAGGCAGCTTGCCGCCCTCAAGCTCTTCCGGCCGCGGGCGGTGGTGCAGGCCCCTGCCTCCGCTCTCCTGGGCCGGTGTCTCCGAGATAGCCAGCACCAGACTGGCCAAATAATTGCGGAGCTTCATAGCCGAGAACCCTCCCATTGCGCGCAACTTATTATTGCTCGTTATTACCCGCGGATGGAATCGGATGAAACAATCTTTCCTTATTTCAAGAAGCCAAGCAGCATTTCGCGAATGACCTTCGCCGCCACGATCTGGGTCTGTTCGGTAGGGTCGTATGCCGGCGCCACTTCCACGATATCGCAGCCGACTACGTTCACATTCGAGCGGGCGATCGCATGTACCGCTTCAAGCAGCTCCTTCGACAGGATGCCGCCCGCTTCCGCGGTGCCGGTGCCCGGCGCGCAGGACGGGTCGAGCACGTCGATGTCGATCGTCAGATAGACTGGCCTGCCGGCCAGCGAAGGGAGCACCTTCTTCAGCGGTTCGAGCACCTCGAACGGATAAAAATTGATGTGCTCGCGCGCATACGCCCATTCCTCGCGGGAGCCGGAGCGGATGCCGAACTGGTAAATATGCTGGCCGCCCATCAACTCGGCCGCTTTGCGCAGCGGCGTCGAATGGGAAAGCGCCTCGCCCTCGTAATTCTCGCGCAGATCGGCGTGGGCGTCGAAATGGATGATCGCCAGATCCGGATACTTCGCATACACCTCGCGAAAAATCGGCCACGAGACCAGATGCTCGCCGCCGATGCCAACCGGCATTTTGCCGTCGTTCAGCACGCCGCGCACGAATTCCCCGATGATATCGAGACTGCGGGCGGCATTGCCGAACGGCAGCAGCAGATCGCCCGCGTCGAAATACGCGATATCCTCCAGGCTGCGGTCCAGATATGGGCTGTATTCTTCGAGTCCGATCGACACCTCGCGCACGCGGGGCGGCCCGAAGCGCGAACCGGGCCGGAACGAAACCGTGAAGTCCATCGGCATGCCGTAGATGACCGCCTTGGACGCCTCGTAATCATCGGAGCTCAGAATGAACACGTTGCCGGAATATTTTTGATCAAGTCGCATGAGGCGGGTCCTCGCTTTCTGATTGTGCCAAAGCCTTTATTTCACCAGATCCTCGACGAACTTCGGCAGCACGAATGCCGCTTTATGAAGGCGCGGGGAATAGTATTTCGTGTCGATCTCCGGAATCGACGCCTCGTCGACCTGGAGCGGATCGTACTTTTTGCTGCCCATCGTGAACGTCCACAGGCCGCTCGGATAGGTCGGCACGTTAGCCCAGTAGTTGCGCACGATCGGGAACACTTCCTTCACGTCGCGGTTTACGTCCCGAATGAGGTCCGCCTTGAACCACGGGTTGTCCGTCTGCGCAACAAACATGCCGTCTTCTTTCAATGCATCGTAAATGCCCTGGTAGAAACCGCGCGTGAACAGGTTGACCGCCGGCCCGACCGGCTCGGTCGAGTCGACCATGATGACGTCGTATTCATTCTTATGCTCATGGATATGCATGAACCCGTCGTTCACGTGCACCTCCACGCGGGGGTTGTCCAATTCGCCGGCGATTTGCGGCAAATATTTTTTCGAGTACTCGATAACCTTGCCGTCAATGTCGACGAGCACGGCTGTTTTCACCTTCGGGTGTTTCATGATTTCGCGGATGACGCCGCCGTCGCCGCCGCCGACCACGAGCACGCGCTCCGGATTCGGGTGCGTGAACAGCGCGGGATGCGCCACCATTTCATGATAAACGAATTCGTCCTTATCGGTCGTCATGACCATGCCGTCGAGCAGAAGCATCGTGCCCCACTCTTCGGTCTCCACCATCGCCAAATCTTGGAAATCCGTCTGCTCGCGCACATACGTTTCTTTCAGCTTCATCGTAATGCCGTAGCTTTCGGTCTGTTTTTCGGTAAACCAAATGTCCGTCATGGGCCGATCCCTTCTTCCTGTGCAGAGTTCACCCTGTATTATAGTGAAACGGTTGGACTAAATCAATTATGGCCTGGCACCGTGTGTACAACGCCATTCAAGCGCCGCATCCGCTTGTTCATTGTCGTATTCGCGAAAAATTTGCCGGCGCGGGCGGATGTGTGAATATCCGACTCTTTCGTTTTCCATACTAAGGAAAAAGAACGATTTGCGCGAAGGAGCGGCATACGAAATGGCAAACCCCGGCGGACGGCAGGATGAGCGAAAAAAGAAGCTGCGCAACGAGCGGCTGCGGCGGGAAAACCGATTGGCGCTAATGGCCCGCGCACAGCGCTGGCTGAAGCTGGCCGGCCTCGGGGCGGCTCTGTTCGTCGCGCTGCTGCTCGGCGGCCTCCTGTATTTGCGCTCGCAGGCGCTCCCCGCCGCCACCGTCAGCCAGACTTCACAGCTGCTGGACATCCGGGGCAATGTAATCGATACGTTCCATACCGGCGAGAACCGCAGCTCCGTGCCGCTGTCTGAAATATCGCCGTATGCGGTGCAAGCCACGCTCGCCATCGAGGACAAGCGGTTTTACAAGCATTTCGGCTTCGACATGCGGGGCATGGCGAGAGCGGTGCTTGTCAATGTGGAGAGCCTGTCGAAACGCCAGGGGGCGAGCACCTTGACGCAGCAACTGGCGCGCAATTTGTATTTAACGCATGCGCGGACATGGACGCGCAAGCTGCGGGAAGCGGCCTATACGGCCAAGCTGGAAATGAGCTACAGCAAGGACGAGATTCTGACGCTGTATATGAACCAAATCTACTACGGCCACGGCGCGTACGGTATTGAAGCGGCGGCGCAGCGGTATTTCGGCAAAAAGGCGGCGGAGCTGTCCCTGGCCGAAGGCGCTATGCTGGCCGGCGTGCCGAAGGGCCCCAAATATTATTCACCCTATCTAAATATGAAGAACGCCAAAGACCGGCAGCGCATCATTCTGAATGAAATGGCGGCCGGGGGCGTCATTACGAAGGCGGAGGCGGACGCAGCGTTCCAGGAGGTGCTGGCGTTCAAGCCGGCCAGCGGCGGCGATATGGGCGGCTTCGCCCCTTTTTTCCGCGATTATGTCCGGCAGGTCGCCATCGAGCGGATCGGGATCGAGGAGCTGCTGCTGAATGAGGGCGGCATCCGCATCTACACGACGCTCGATCCGGAGGCCCAACGCGCGGCAGAAGCCGCCATCCGGGACGGTTTCCCGTCGGATAGCGAACAGCAGGCGGCGCTCATCGCCGTCGACCCCCGTACCGGCTACATTAAGGCAATGGTCGGGGGTCGCGATTACAAGGCGAATCAGTATAACCGGGTATTCGCGAAGACGCGGCAGCCGGGCTCCTCCTTCAAGCCGGTCGTTTATCTGACCGCGCTCGAGAGCGGCGGCATGACGCCTTTGACGAAGTTCAAGAGCGAGCCGACGGTGTTCACTTACGACGAAGGCCGGAAAACGTATGAGCCGCGGAATTACAACGATAAATATGCGAACGAGGAAATCGACATGCGGCAGGCGATCGCAAGCTCGGACAACATCTATGCCGTCAACACCGTCATGGCGGCCGGGCCCGACAAAGTCATCGAGATGGCGAGGCGGCTGGGTATTGAAAGCCCGATGAAGCCGGTGCCATCTCTGGCGCTCGGGACATTCCCGGTCAGCCCGTTCGAGATGGCGTCGGCTTTCGGCACGATCGCCAACGCGGGCGTGCGCGCGGAGCCTACGGCGATTGTGCGGATCGAGGACCGGAACGGCCGCATCCTCTATGAAGCGGAACGTTCGGAGAAAAGGGTCGTCGATGCCGCGCATGCGTATGTGCTCACCCGGCTCATGCAGAGCGTATTCGAGCCGGGAGGCACCGCGAGCCGGGTGGCTGCGATGATCAAGCGGCCGGTCGCCGGCAAAACGGGCACGACCGCGAACGATGCCTGGCTGGTCGGCTATACCCCCGAGCTCGCCGTTGCGGTGTGGGTCGGCTACGACAAGAATCGAAGCATAACGCCAGTGGAAGCCCATCGGGCGGCGCCGATTTTCGCCGGCTTTATGGATCAGGCGCTGGCTGCGGTTCCGCCGAAGCTGTTTCCGATGCCGGAGGGCGTCATCTCCTTGTTCGTCGACCCCGGCACCGGCAAGGCAGCCGCAGCCTCTTGCCCGAACCGCCGGCTGGAGACATTCGTCGCCGGCACCGAGCCGACGGAGATCTGCGGCGAACACGACGATGCCGCGGACGGCGAAGCGCGGGACGGGGCGGCAGCCCGTGAGCGCGAGTCGTGGTGGGCAGACCTGAAGCGTTGGTGGCAGCGGTAAGAGGAGGGGCCGGTCCGTTCTGCNTTCTGCGGACCGGCCCCTCCTCTTACCGCCACCCCGCTTTCGTCTTCGCCCTTTCCCGCTCCAGATCGGCTATTGCGGCCAGCCCCGCTTCAGCCGCACCCAACCCAAAAAGCTGTCCCCCGGCCGACACGACCTTGGGACAGCTTTTCTATGCCGGTTTGCGCCAATACGTCTCCTTTTATTACCCGCCGAGCCCCGCCTTCAAATCCTCGGGCGAACGCTCCCACCATTCGGCGTTATGCTCCATGAGCAGCTTGCGCAGCGCCGCCTTCTCCCGCTCCTCAAGACCGTCCAGGATAAACCGCCGCTTCAATGCGTAATCGAGCTTGTTGACGTGATCCGCGAGAATTTTCCACCCGCGCCGCGCCTCCGGATCGACGAGCATCTCGCAGGCCGTCGCGCCCGCGTAATACTGGCCTTCCTCGCTGCGGTCGACCGCCACCCACACGATCCAGCACTTGCGTCCGTTCGGAACGTCCTCCTTGTTCGGACTGAACTTGATGCCGCGCTCCACCTTGCTCTTCGCATGCATCGCTCCGATATCGATATACGCCTCATCCCCGTCTAGGATGACGGACGATACGTTGTTCAGATCGATCGTGCCTGCGCCGAAGCCCTTATGCTCCTTATTGCTGACAACGTTGAACGCAAGGCTTCGTTTTTCCTTTTTCTCCGGGGTGCCCCCCTGTCCCTGCTGCTCCACCCGCTTCACCCCTTCCTATCGTTTCGCCGCCCGCGCGAGCTGCCCTCCACCCCGGAAGACCGGCCCGCCGAAGGCGGAAAATGTCCGCAAAGCCGCGCCGTGACAAGGCGCTTCCGCCCGACGCAGATTAATTCCATTTTAGCTAATAATCCGCGAAAAGCAAACATATACATGCTCTAGAAGCTTGTCAACGGGAGGAATCGGTCCATGAATCCACGCGCTTTCCTACGCATGGCGCTGCTGCTTGCGGCCGCCGCGCTGCTTATCGCGACGCTCCGGCAAGGCTTCGGCAGCGACGCCTGGCTGTCCAAGTATACGATCGCCCCCGCTCCGAATAACCCATCGAAGCCCGGCGCCCGTCCTTCCCAAACACCGGCGCAGCCGCCGAGGCAGGAGATGGAAACCGTTCAGAAGCCGAAACCGGTCGTGCTCAGCAAGCGGGTGACGGAATACCACATTGGAGTCCAGTTGCTCGAACAGGAGAAAAAACTGGCGGGCGAGCAGACCGTCACCTGGCGAAACCCCGGCAAGCAGCCGGTACCCGAGCTTTTTTTCAACCTCTACCCGAACGCCTTCGAGAGCAAAAAAACGACCTTCATGCGCGAGTCGGGCGGCAAGCTTCGGGAGGATCGGGCGACCGAGGCAAGCGTCGGCTCCATGCGGATTCTATCCGTCACGACGGAGGATGGCGGCAGTCTGCTGCCCCGTCTTCAGTATGTGAGTCCGGACGACGGCAATGCGGACGACCGTACACTGGCCAGGCTGCGCCTCCCGGACGCCGTCCCGCCGGGCGGCAGCGTCACCCTGCGCATGACGTTCGAGGTTGCGCTGCCCGCCGTGTTCGCGCGGATGGGCTATGCCGGCGAGTTCGTCATGGCCGGACAATGGTTTCCGAAGCTCGCCGTGTATGAACCCGCCGGCACCCGCGGACGCAATACGGAGGGCTGGAACGTTCACCAATACCACGGCAACTCCGAATTTTACAGCGATTTCAGCATTTACAATGTCCGCATCCAGGTTCCCGAACGTTATAAGGTAGCGGCAACCGGCTTCCCCGCGAAGCCGTCCGCCACTGCGGAAGGCAGCACAATCTACCAGTACTACGCCGATGATGTGATCGATTTCGCCTGGGCCGCGTCGCCTGATTTTATCGAATACGAGGAGCCCTTCTCCGCTCCGGGCGTGCCGGGCGTGCGCATCAAGCTATATCTCGACCCGCTTCATGCCAATCTGAAAGAACGGTACATGCATGCCGCCAAGTCGGCGCTCGCCAAATATGCGCAATGGTATGGCGAGTACCCATACTCCACGCTTTCGATCGTCGTTCCGCCAAAGGGCGGCAACGGCGCCGGGGGCATGGAATATCCGACGCTCGTGACGGCCTTCGCGGCCGAGGACGACAACCCCGGCTTCAGCCTTGAGCGGACGGTCGTACATGAGATCGGCCACCAATATTGGTATGGAATGGTCGCCTCGAACGAGTTCGAGGAGGCGTGGCTCGACGAAGGGTTTACCTCCTACGCGGAGGACAAAGTGATGGAGACCGTGTATGGGCTTGTCCCCAATCTGCCGGTCGAATCAAGTTATATGACCGATCCCGCGCCGCTTAAGCAGCTATCCTGGTCCTATCGCGGCAGCGACCAATACGCGGAGAACGTCTACATGCGCGCCAAACTCGTCCTGCTCGGCATCGAACGCCAGGTCGGCGACCAGACGATGCGGAAAGTTTTGCGGACCTATTTCCAGAAGTACAAATTCAAACACCCCTCCACCGCCGATTTCCAGCAGGTCGTCGAGCAGGTAACGCGCACCGACTGGGACCGTTATTTCCGGGCATTCGTCTATGGCAGCCAAATGTCCGACATCAAGGTCGAATCGATCCGGGTCACCCCGATCCGCAAGGAGGACGGCCAGCGGGTGTACGAGTCCGTTGTAAAAGTCAGGCGGAACGGGGGAAGCCTGGGCGCCGTCGCGGTCGTGTTGCAGTTCGCGGACGGCACGATGATGCCCCGGATCTGGGACGGCAAAGGAACGGAAATCCAGTTTAAAATCACGCACGTCCAGCCGCTCGCCTGGGCCGTCGTCGATCCGAAGAGAACCAATGTGCTGGACAACAAGGGCATTAACAACTTCATGAAGGCAGAGCTGCCGGCCACGCAGCGAAATCGTTGGAGCATAGGCGTGGTGAAGACGATTGAATTGCTGTTCAGCCGGATCGGCTGGTAAAGGAGGCGAAGGCGGTAATGAAAATCCATATGAAAAACGGCTGGAGGCTGACGGTTAAACATTTTCCGGTCATCTCGATCCTGTTCCTGTATCAGCTGCTGTGGGGCTTCTTTCTGTACCGGTCCGTCGAATCGATTGTCGTGCCGCTGCTGAAGCGCTACCCCGACGCATTGTCGACCGATGGCGCGGTACAGCTCTTTCTGGTGGAGGCGCAATTTCAACTAACCAAAACCGACCTGATCGTCCCTTATTTATGGATGCTCGCCGCCATGCTGGCCGCCCGCATGCTCGTGACGCCGCTCATCAACGCGGGCTTGCTGTATTCGCTGCGGAGCGTGGCCGACGGGGGCGGCACGAATTTCGTGGCCGGCATCCGCGCCGCCTGGCGTCCCGTGACGCTGGTGTATGCGGTAGAGCAGTTGCTCGTCTGGACGCCCCTGCTTTATTTGATACCGCTTGCCCGCCGGGCGCTGTCCGAGAGCGGCAGTTGGCCGGAGGTGGGCGCAGCGCTTCTCCCCCATCTTGCCGGCTGGTTGCTCTTATGCGCGGTCGTGCGTATACTGTCGCTGGGCGTGCAGTTCGGGCTTGTTGCGGGCCAGGGAACGCTGTGCTCGCTGGCAGCCGCCCTTCGCGCCTTTCTGCCGGTTGCCGCCGCGACGGCCGCCATGTGGGCGCTGGCAGCCGCGATCGGACTTGCCTCTGCGGCCGTGTCATTATTTTGGGCCGGGCTGTTCGCGCTCATTTTGCATCAGGGGCATTACTTCGTGCGCACCTGGCTCAAGGTATGGACATGTTCCGTTCAGTTCGAGGCCTGGCGAGCCAAACGGGTTTAAACCATGTGCTCGGCTTCGCCGAGGCGAGCGAACGGACGGCAACCGAATGGTCTGGAATATTTTGTATAATAATGGCGAATATTATAATTAGCAGCTTTACTTTTATAAATCTATTTAGGGCTTGCTGAACGACGTAAAAACG
>NZ_KK082164.1:0-1960 GCF_000598065.1 Paenibacillus darwinianus
CCGGTGCGGCCGCGGATCAGGTTCAGGAACTGCTGCTCGTGCGAGGTGGCGAGCTTCTGCGCCTCCTCGTCCGTATCGGCTGCGATAATGTTGAGGCCGACCATAGCGTACGGCTTCTCGAGCGCGTCCGAAGGGCGGAAGCCGGAGCGGTACAGATCGAGGGCGGGCAGCAAATAATCGGGTGCGAAATGGCTGGCGAACGCGAACGGCAGCCCAAGCGACGCGGCCAGCTGCGCGCTGAAGCCGCTGGAGCCGAGCAGCCAGATCGGGATGTTCAGGCCTTCGCCGGGAACGGCTCTGACGCCGGGACGCGAGTCCGGCGTCGGCTGAAAGTAGTCGCGAAGCTCGCTGAGCTGCTCCGGGAAATCATGGCCGTCGCTGCCGGTACCGCGCCGCAGCGCATGCGCGGTGCGCTGGTCGGAGCCGGGAGCTCGGCCGAGGCCGAGATCGATGCGTCCGGGATACAGCGACTCCAGTGTCCCGAATTGCTCGGCGATGACGAGTGGAGCGTGGTTCGGCAGCATGATGCCGCCGGAGCCAACGCGGATTTTCTCGGTGCCTGCCGCAACATGCGAAATGATCAGCGCGGTGGCCGAGCTGGCGATGCCCGGCATATTGTGATGCTCGGCGAGCCAATAGCGGCGATAGCCCCACTTCTCGGCGTGCTGTGCCAGATCAAGCGTATTGCGAAACGAATCCGCCGGCGTTCCGTCGACGATGACCGGGGCGAGATCCAGGATGGAAACGGGTATGTGAAGCATGCGATTTTCTCCTCCTCACGGCCGGCTTCCTTTCGGATGGTCTGGAAGCCGGGGCAAACAGCTTTTGACCTATTGTGAACCAATCGGCTTCAAGGTTCAAGTGGCCTGGGGTCCGCATGGTATTTTTAAACGTACAGGAAGTATATAGTCAGTGAAACGATCCGGCGACAGTCAGCCTTGAAGAAAGCTTTAAATCGTGGTTCACTATAGAAGACAGGCATTGATCGTTTAGAAGGAGAAAAAGATGCGGCACCTCGAACCGTACCATTCGCAACAATGGGTTGGGCGCGTCCTGATCATGACCGCCGTCGAGGCGGAGCGGGACGCGGTTCTGCGCGGACTGCGCGGAGCCAAAGAAGTAGATGTCATGCTGGCCGGCGTCGGTGCGGCTTCGGCTGCCGCTCATACCGCGCGGGCGCTGACGGCGTCCGGTCCGTACGGGCTGGTCGTGAGCGCCGGGATCGGCGGGGGATTTGCGGGCAGGGCGGAGGTGGGATCGATCGTCATCGCGGACGCGATCGTCGCCGCCGATCTGGGCGCGGAGACGGGCGAAGGGTTCAGCAGCCTGGACGAGCTGGGGTTCGGCACGACGCGCATGCCGGTCGCGGCAAGTCTCGCTGACAGGCTGCAGGCGGCGCTGTCCGCCGCAGGTTTGCCGGCTTGCTCCGGTCCGGTGCTCACCGTGGCCACGGTCACGGGCACGGCCGAGACCGCGCGCGAGCTGTCGGTTCGGGTGCCGGGCGCCGCCGCCGAGGCGATGGAAGGCTACGGCGTGGCGGCCGCGGCTGCCATGTTCGGCTTGCCGGCGCTTGAGATCCGCACGATCTCCAACGCGGTCGGACCGCGCGACCGGTCCGCCTGGCGCATTCCGGATGCTTTGGCCGCCCTGGAGGCGGCAAGCTCCACCTTACGGGAGGTATTGCAGCAGCTATGAAAATCGCTTATTCACCTTGTCCCAACGATACGTTTGTGTTCCATGCCTGGGCGCATGGCCTGATTCCGGGCGCGCCTCCGCTTGAGGTCACTTATGCCGATATCGATATGACGAACCGGCTGGCGGCCGGCACGGACGGGCCCGATATTCTGAAAATTTCGTGTGCGGCGCTGCCTTGGGTGCTGGACCATTACGCGCTTCTGCCATGCGGCGGCGCGCTGGGCCGGGGATGCGGGCCGCTCGTGCTGACCGCGGGCTCCCCCGG
>NZ_KK082164.1:2060-31110 GCF_000598065.1 Paenibacillus darwinianus
CCGAGCCGGCATGGCTGGCAGGGCGGCGTGTGGCGGTCCCGAGCGACCGTTCGACTGCTTATCTGCTGTTCCGGCTGTGGGCGGCGCAGAGCATACCTGACGGCGTAGGCGAGATCGTCGTCATGCCGTTCCACGAAATTATGCCGGCGGTCCGCGACGGCCGCATCGATGCCGGGCTCGTCATCCACGAAGCGCGGTTCACTTACCAGAACTTCGGGCTGACGCTTATGGCCGATATGGGCAGCTGGTGGGAGACGGATACGGGCCTTCCGATTCCGCTCGGGGCGATCGTTGCGCGCCGCAATCTCGACTTGGCTGCGATCGCCGGCTGGGTGCGCGCATCGGTCGACTATGCATGGGCGCATCCCGAGGCGTCGCAGGCCTATGTACTCAGGCATGCGCAGGAGATGTCTCCCGAGGTAGCGCAGGCGCACATCGATCTGTACGTGAACGAGTTCACCGCCGAGCTCGGCGGCCAAGGATTTGAAGCGGTGTACGCGCTTCTCGGCCGCGCCGCGCAAGAGGGTCTTGTACCCGAGGTGGATCTGGCGCTTATAGGCGTGTAGCTCAGAGTGAAGGGCGCCGGGGGGGGATTGACGACCGAGCGCGCGGGATGAGCGTCAGCCGATCGTGATTTTTTACGGGAATAGCTCCCGTTATTCTTCTGGAAAACCTCTGTTGTCCGGGCAATGTGCCGAATGAGAGGGACGGCCGGTTCCATGCCCCGGATGACGTGCGTGATTGAATTCGAAGTCCTGAATGGCGCGGGTCTCGACCGCATTTCCACTCCGCTGCAACAGCGTGGTTTGGCTGTATGCGGACTGGCTTGACCGCTCCCCGGTTCGGTGATAGAATTGATAAAATTTACGCACCGGATCGGAGGAAGATATAGAATGGCAACCTATTATACGGAGCCGTCAAGGACGTTCAGCGAGTATTTGCTTATTCCGGGCTTGACGACCAAAGCGTGTACGCCGGCCAATGTTCATTTGAAGACGCCGCTCGTGAAATTCAAGAAGGGCGAGGAGTCGGCCATCCAGCTTAACATCCCGTTCTCGTCGGCCGTGATGCAGGCCGTGTCGGACCATCATATGGCGGTGGCGTTGGCCAGAGCGGGAGGCATTTCGTTTATTTTCGGCTCGCAGTCGATTGAGGAAGAGGCGAGAATGGTCAGCAAGGCGAAGTCGTGGAAGGCCGGTTTCGTAGTCAGCAAGTCGAATCTGACGCCGGAGCATACGTTGGCTGATGTGCTGGAGCTGAAGGAACGGACGGGGCATTCCACTGTGGCGATTACGCAGGACGGAACGCCGCGGGGCAAGCTGCTCGGCATCGTCACAAGCCGCGATTACCGGGTCAGCCGCGATTCGTCGGCGAAGCAAATCCGCGAGTTCATGACGCCGTTCTCGTCGCTCGTATACGGGCAGTCAGGTTTGTCGCTTGGAGACGCGAACGATCTGATCTGGGAGCACAAGCTGAACTGCTTGCCGATCGTGGATGCGGATCAGAACCTGGAGTTTCTTGTGTTTCGCAAGGATTATGACGCGCATAAGGAAAACCCGCTGGAGCTGCTCGACGAGAACAAGAGCTACATCGTCGGCGCCGGGATCAATACGAAGGATTACGAGGAGCGCGTACCGGCGCTGGTGGAAGCGGGCGTAGACGTGCTGGTCATCGACTCCTCGGACGGCTACAGCGAATGGCAGTCCGATGTTATCCGTTACGTGAAGTCGAATTTCGACGTGAAAATCGGGGCGGGCAATGTCGTCGACCGCGAGGGCTTCCGCTATTTGGTTGATGCGGGGGCGGATTTCATCAAGGTCGGAATCGGCGGCGGCTCGATTTGCATCACGCGGGAGCAGAAAGGGATCGGACGCGGTCAGGCGTCGTCCGTCATCGAGGTGGCAGAAGCGCGTGACGAATATTTCCGGGAGACGGGCATCTACGTGCCGATCTGCTCCGATGGCGGAATCGTGCACGACTACCATATTACGCTTGCCCTCGCGATGGGCGCGGATTTCGTGATGATGGGCCGCTATTTCGCACGCTTTGACGAGAGCCCGACGCGCAAGCTGAAGGTGAACGGCAGCTTTGTGAAGGAGTTCTGGGGCGAAGGCTCCAACCGGGCTCGCAACTGGCAGCGTTACGACAGCGGCGGCAAGTCGAACCTGCTGTTCGAGGAAGGCGTCGACTCCTATGTGCCGTATGCCGGCAGCCTGCAGGAGAACCTCGACAAGACGATCGGCAAAATCAAATCGACGATGTGCAACTGCGGCGCTCTCTCCATTCAGGAGCTTCAGCAGAAGGCGCGCATTACCCTTGTCTCGGCCACGAGTCTGGTCGAGGGCGGAGCGCATGACGTGATGCTCAAGGAAAGCGGCATCTCCGGGGATTGATACGAACATAAGCAAAAAGCTTCTGCCCGTTGGAGTTCCAACGGGCAGAAGCTTTTTGCCGCAGCCGTCAATCCTCCGCGCTCATGAATTCGTCCAGATCGCGGTCGGCTTTGCTTTGATTGCACAGGTTGCAGGCGGTGACGCAGTTGATCGGCGTCGTGTGGCCGCCTTTGGCTCTCGGCAGCACATGGTCGATCGTATCGCCGTATTCGCCGCAGAAATGGCAAGTATAGCGGTCGCGTGTCAAAATGTATTTGCGGAACGCCTTGTTGCTGTACAGCCGTCGAATCGTATGGCGGTTGACGACAACGGCCGCATGCTCGTTCACGAGCGTGACCGCCGTCTCCAGATCCGTCTCCTGGTGCCAGCGCCTTCCCTTGTCCGTCTTACCGCGCATACGAATAATGCCCTGCCTGGTCGGCACCAGCACGGAAGCGTCCGGCCCGTCCGGCCGCGGCGGGGGCTCCGGCATCGGTCGGACCGTCCGGATTCGGGGCGCCTCAGGCGCTGCCGGCAATTCCGCATCGATGATGGGCTTGCGCGAACGCCGGCTCCGGCGCTTGCGTTTGCGCTTCCGCTTGGGCGCAGGCGCATCCCCTTCGGCATCGTCGGACGGCAAGGGGTTCAGGTGCGGCTCCGGCACATCGCTGTCGGGTGCCGTGGTAAAGTCGTCAACGCCAGAGGAGCCGGCGTTGTACCGCTCCTCCGCATCAAGGTTTACAGGTGAAAGCGATTCCGCTTTTCTCCGTTTGCGGCACTCCCGGCAAGCCCCGCGGCGGGACTGGGCGCCGGAGCGTTTGCCGGTGCGCCGGAGGAAATCGGACAATGGCTTGGGATCGCCGCAATGTGCGCATACTTTTATGTGAATCGTCATCGTATCGTTCATCGGCTCATCGACGACCGGATCTTCCGGCCAGCCTTGGTGTTCACCTCAAATTTCATGTATTGATCCATCCCTGTTCTCATTATACAGAAATACCGCCGACAAGCCCACCCCATCCGCATGACTTCGCACACACAGGTCGGCAGGGCTTGACTTCGGTACGCCCCCGTGCTATATTTTGTGCCCATTGAACACAATTGGTCAGGAACGGGTGAACGACATGCTGGAGTGGACCGGAGAGCGAATCATTCCGAAGGAGCTGAAGCCGACGAACGGCATGCTTCTGGAGCATATCGCCAGGTATTACTTTGCGTTTCCCCATGTGAGGGGAAGAGTGCTCGATCTCGCCTGCGGCACGGGCTACGGCAGCCATATGATGGCCAAGGACCGCAAGCGTGAGGTGACGGAAATTGTCGCCGTCGACAACGACGCGGATACGATCCGGTATGCGGAGCGTGAATATCACCATCAGAAAATAACGTATCGCCAAGGCGACGCCGTCGATCCGGACCTGCCGGACAGTCTCGGCTTGTTTGATACGATTGTGAGCTTTGAGACGATTGAGCATGTGAGGGACGAATCCGCTTTTATGCAAAATCTCGAGCGGATGCTTCGTCCCGACGGCACGCTCATCCTGTCGAGTCCGTTCGGACGGGGCAGGGGGATGCCGACGAGCGAGCCTTTTCACGTCCATCAGTTGACGCCGGCGGAATTCGCGGGGCTGTTCACCCGTTATGAGCAGGTAGAAATCTATTATCAACGCGGGGTTGTGTTCGAGAAGCCGCGCGAGGGTATCCGTTATTTTATCGGCATCGCGGTCTGCATGAAACGCGCCGCCGAACAGATGCCATGACCAAAAGGAGACGATGGAACGTATGAGCTTGGACGGACAGAACCGCAGCCGGATACGCACGGGTTTGGAAGTGGATATCGTGCTGAAGCAGGATCAACGGACCGGTAAAACGACACGCGGGGTCGTGAAGGATCTGCTGACGAATTCGCCGACCCATCCGCATGGCATAAAGGTGCGGTTGACCGACGGGCAGGTCGGCCGCGTGAAACGGATTCTGACCGGCGGAACCGGGGAACAAGAGGGCCGGATAGACGGTCAGTAGCAATAAACGTAAACTTCCGAAAATGAAAACGGAGAGAGAAACCATATGAAATCGTATTCATATACGCTGCTGGTTGTCGGCACTACCTTCCTGATGGGAGTGGCGTTTCCGATCGGCGGCATCGGCATGCGTTATGCCTCGCCGCTGCTGCTGATGAGCCTGCGTTTTCTGGTCGCCGGCGTGTTGATGGCGGCATTCGTCGCAGCCGCGCGCCGGCGTCAGCCCAAGGGGCTGAAGCAATGGCTTCAGCTGCTTCTTATCGGCTGCTGCCAGACGGCGGGTGCTCTGGGCCTGGCCTACTACGCAATGCACTGGATCACCTCGGGCGAAGCGGCGATTCTGACGTTCCTGAATCCGCTGCTCGTGATCGTACTCAGCACGCTGCTGCTGGGCGCGCGCTACGGAATCGCCCAATGGCTCGGTGTCGCGCTCGGGTTAAGCGGTGTCGTGGTGACGTTCGGTTCCCGCCTGAGCCTGGAGCCGGGCATGATCATCGGCTTTATGTCCGGCGTATCGTTCGCCGCCGCCACTTTGCTCGTCCGGCGTTGGGGCGGGGGGTTCGACACATGGGTCATGACGGCCTATCAAATGCTGCTCGGGGGACTGGTGCTTCTGGCAGCGAGCATGCTGCTGGAGAAGCCCTATTTTACGCTTGCGTGGCCTCCCGTTATGATCGTGCTTGGCTTGGCCGTATTCTGTTCCATCGTGCAGTTCTCTTGCTGGTACTACCTGCTGAGCATCGGCGATCCGGGCAAAACGAGCTCTTATCTTTTTCTTGCTCCGATGTTCGGCGTATTATCCGGCTGGGCGCTGCTGGGCGAGAAGCTCGAATGGTATGTCGGCGCGGGCGCGTTGCTCATTGGCGCGGGCATCTATCTCGTAAACCGTCGGTCGGCAGCGGTTTCATCCGTTCTCAGTGATAATCATGCTCATGAACGGGTATAGTATACTCAGGAGCGCAAATACGGTCGAAACGTTCGACAAAAAGGCAGCCCTGCCAGGCTGCCTCCACGTCAAGTATCCGTTTGTGTCAAATCTTCGGTTCGAATGTTTTGCAGTCTGTTTCCTCCGAGTTGTGCGCTTGCTTGCCGCGGTGGCTGACTACATAAATCGAAGTTGCGTTGCATTTATTGCCCGTGCCCCAATATTTGCACGAGTTCACTTCGCACAGAACGTCTTTGGCCATGGTTCTCACCTCCTATCCGTTTAGGATAGTCCAGGATCAGGGCTTATTATACGTTACCTTCTTGTAAACAGCCCTGCCCGCCTTGGCTGGCGTATACCTGCAAATCTCGCATAGGAGCGATATCAACACGAGATGCCCAGCGCCTCGATGCGGCGCTTCATCTCCCGCACCAGCTCAGCCTTCTCTTCCTGAGGCAAGAAAGCCGCTTGGGCGCCGTTCAGCGCAAGGGCGGCCAGCTCGGATGGCGTAAAACCGAAGCGTGCGGCGAGTTCCCGGAATTCCCGGGTAATCGTCGTTGCCGATACCGTCGGATTGTCGGTATGTACCGTCACGGTGACGCCTTGTTCGATATAGTCGCGAATCGGGTAATCGTCCCACCCGGACACGGCCTTGGTCTGAATATTGCTGACCGGGCACATCTCCAGCGGGATGCGGCGCTCCTTCACGAGCTGCATGACTGCGGCGTCCTCGCGAATCCGCACGCCATGTCCGATCCGGACCGCGCCCAATCCCTCGATCGCTTCCCGAACGTTCCCGGGACCGCCCGCCTCGCCGGCGTGAATCGTCGCGGGAAGCCCCAGCTTTGCCGCCATGGCGAAAACGCCGCGGAACAGGCCAGGCGGAAACCCCGCCTCATCGCCGGCCAGATCCACCGCCACGACTCCTTGGCCGGCAAAACGCGCCGCCGCCTCGACGGCCCGCAGGTTCGTCGCTTCGTCGTGGTGGCGCATGCATATGACGATGGCGCGCGCTTTTACGCCGAACCGGGCTTCGCCCCGCCGCAAGCCGTCCAATACATGCCGGATAGCGCCGTCCGCGTCCAGTTCTCCGTTCGTATGAAGCATCGGCGCCCACCTAACTTCAATATATAAGCAGTTGTCGGCTGCGGCCGATTCAACCGTTTCGTAGGCAACGCGTTCCAATGCCTCGCCCGTCTGCAGCATAGGAAGGACAAACCCGAACTTCTGCAAGTATTCGGTCAGGCTTGCTGTTGCCTCGCTTGCCTGCATATACGGAAGGAGCTCGCGCGGATCGTCGGCAGGAAGCTGCACACCCTGAATGCGGGCGAAATCGAGCAGCGTGGAAGGCCGGACGCAGCCGTCCAAATGCAAGTGCAGATCAACCTTGGGCATTTCCGCGATCATATCCATCATACCGCTCCTTTTAGCGGCGCTTAAACGGGGAAACCGCATGTCGATCCCGACGAATCGCGCCATGTTTTTGACCCAAATATAGCGGTTGGGCGGGTTGGTGTCAATGTGACGCGATCCCACTGAGGGACAAGGGCGGCGGGGATTTATGAAAATTCATAACCTGAATAATGCTGTCCACAAAATGTCGAGAATGGGTTATAATAAGGGGAGTTTTGGTGAAATACATATGATCCCAAGGGGGCACTTGAAAATGAAAAGAAGATCTGGCATGCTGGCGGTTTTGGTCCTGTTAATGGGTCTGCTTGCGGCCTGCGGCGGCAGCAACAACGGAGCAAACGGCGGCACGAACGGAGCAGCCGGCGGCGAAGGCAATGCGGCGGAGCAGCCGAAGGCCGATTTCAAAGTAGGCATGGTAACAGATGCCGGCACCATCGACGACAAGTCGTTTAACCAGGGCACGTGGGAAGGCATACTGCGGGCAACCGAAGAGCTCGGTCTGGAGAACAAGTATCTGAAACCGACCGGCACGACAGAAGCCGATTACACCAAAGAGATCGGCAACCTGTACGACGCCGGCTTCAAATTCATCGTTACCCCAGGCTTCAAGTTCGAGACGGCGATTTTCAAGGCCCAGGAAAAATATAAGGACGCCAAGTTCGTGCTCATCGACGGTGCGCCGAAAGACGATAAAGGAAATGCAGCAGTCGGCGAAAATACGGTTTCCATTTTCTTTGCGGAGCAGGAGTCCGGCTTCCTGGCCGGCGTGGCGACCTCGGTTCAAATTAAAGAAGGCGATGTAGGCTTCATCGGCGGCATGGAAATTCCGCCGGTGCAGAAGTTCAACTGGGGGTTCCAGCAAGGCGTGAAATACGCGAACGACAATCTTGGCACCAAGGTTGCGATCAAGAAAGAGAACGTCATCTACGAGGGCACATTCTCCAACGTAGCGGGCGGCGGTCAGTTGGCGGCATCGATGTACGACCGCGGCGTGAAGGTTATTTTCGCGGCGGCGGGCGGTGTCGGTGTAGGCGCGATCGACGAAGCCAAGAAGCGCGCGGCAGACGGCAAAGAAGCCTGGATCGTAGGCGTCGACGTCGACCAATATGCGGACGGCGAATATGCAACGGGCAAGTCCATTATCCTGACTTCCGCGATGAAGAAAATTGATCAGGCCGCGTACGACATGATCGCAGCGGAGGCCAAAGGCGAGTTCCCGGGCGGCCAGACGCTGATTTTCGACGCGAAGAACGACGGCGTGGGACTTCCTGCCGAGAACCCGAACCTCAGTGAAGAGGCGGTCGCCAAATCGAAGGAAGTGTTCGAGAAGCTCAAGGCCGGAGAAATTACGGTTGCTGCCGAACAAGGAGATTTGATCAAGTAAAGCGAATGTAAAAAGACAATACAAAAAGACGGAGGCTCCGTCTTTTTTTGTATGTAAAGTTTGTTGGGGGATTATTCATACCATCCTTCTTGGAGGAGGAGATTCTTTCGATGGATTACGCGGTGGAAATGCTCGGCATACGCAAGGAGTTTCCCGGAGTCGTCGCCAACGACGACATCACGCTGCAGCTAAAGCGGGGAGAAATACATGCGCTGCTCGGCGAGAACGGAGCAGGCAAATCGACGCTCATGGGCATTCTGTTCGGTATGTATCAGGCCGACCGCGGCACGATCAGGGTCAACGGCAAAGAAGTGCGCATCGCCAATCCGAACGTGGCCAACCGCCTGGGGATCGGAATGGTGCATCAGCATTTCAAGCTGGTCGATACGTTTACGGTAACGGAAAATATCATCCTCGGCAGCGAGAACAGCAGGTGGGGTTTTGTGCTGGATACGCGCAGCGCGAGCAGACGGATTGCGGAGCTCTCGCGGAGGTACGGCTTAAACGTCGACCCTGATGCCAAAATCGAGGATATATCGGTCGGTATGCAGCAGCGGGTGGAGATTCTGAAGATGCTGTACCGGAATGCCGATGTGCTGATATTGGACGAGCCGACGGCCGTTCTGACGCCGCAGGAGATTCAAGAGCTTGGCGCCATCCTGAAAAACCTGATTCAGGAGGACAAGTCGATTATTTTGATTACGCATAAGCTGAAAGAAATTAAGGCGTTCGCCGACCGCTGCACGGTTATCCGACGCGGCAAAACGGTCGGAACGGTCGAAGTGGCTGCGGCGAGCGAAGCGGCAATGGCGGAGATGATGGTCGGCCGGCAAGTGTCCTTTAAGGTGGAGAAAAAGCCGGCTTCGCCGGGCGATGCCGTTCTGCAGATTGACTCGCTGTCGGTGAAGAACAATAAGCAGGTGCTTGGACTGAACGGCGTATCCCTTGAGGTGCGCTCGGGGGAGATTGTCGGTATTGCAGGCGTGGAAGGCAACGGGCAATCCGAGCTGGTCGAGGCCGTCACGGGCCTGCGCAAGACGGAGTCGGGCGGCATTCGCCTGAAAGGAAAGGATATTTCGGGACTCAGCATCCGCGACCGCAACGAAAGCGGCATCGGCCACATTCCGGAGGACCGGCACAAGCGCGGGCTTGTTCTGGATTACACGCTGGCGGAGAATATGGTGCTTGAGGTGTATCATCGCGATCCGTTCTCCCGAAACGGCATTCTGAACAAGTCGGCCATCCGCTCGTATGCGGAACGGATTATCGGCAGCTACGACGTGCGTTCAGGCCAAGGCGCGGCTTCGGTTGCCCGCTCTTTATCCGGCGGCAACCAGCAGAAGGCGGTTATCGGGCGCGAGATCGAAGGCGATCCCGACCTGCTGATCGCGGTTCAGCCGACTCGGGGGCTGGACGTCGGTTCGATTGAGTACATTCACAAACGGCTGATCGAGCACCGTGACCGGGGCAAGGCCGTGCTGCTCATTTCGTTGGAGCTGGACGAGGTGCTGAACGTTTCGGACCGGATTGCGGTTCTGAACAACGGCGAATTGATCGGAGTCGTAGAGGCCTCCGAAACGAACGAAAATGAGCTCGGTCTGATGATGGCCGGCGTGAGGAAGGGGGAGACCGCATGAGAAACACCATCGTTTCCCTTCTGGCCGTCGTGTTCGGGCTGCTTGCGGGTGCGATCCTGATGGCCGTCACCGGACATAATCCGATCGAAGGTTACACCTATTTGATGCAGGGCGGCTTGAAAAACACGGAACGGCTCGGCAACACGCTGGCAACGGCGACACCGCTGATCTTCACCGGATTGTCGGTCGCATTCGCATTCCGCACCGGCTTGTTCAATATCGGCGCAGCCGGCCAAATGCTGATCGGCGGCCTGTGCGCTACGGCGATCGGCTTGACCTTCGATTGGCCGCGTACGGTCCTGCTGGCCGCGATGGTGCTCGCGGGCTTTATCGGGGGCGCCGTGTGGGCGTTCCTCCCCGGCCTGCTGAAGGCGAAATATAATGTGCATGAGGTCGTCTCGACCATCATGCTGAACTGGATCGCCTTCTGGACCGTGAATTACGCCGTTCCGGCCTATTTCAAGGCGGAGTCGCTGGAGACCGAGTCCAGGATTCTGCCGGAAGCGGCGACGCTGCGAGTGCCCGGCTTGACCGAGATGTTCGACGGCTCGTACATTAACCTCGGCATTTTCCTCGGGCTGATCGCGGTCATCGTCATGGCGTTCCTGATCGACCGAACGACGCTGGGTTATGAGTTGAAGGCAGTCGGCTTCAACCGGCACGCTGCGGAGTACGGCGGTATCGCCGTCAATCGCAGCATCGTGGTGTCCATGCTCATTTCGGGCGGCCTTGCCGGACTGGGAGGCATGGTGCAGTATACGGGCAACGCGGCCAATATCCAGATCGGCATCCTGCCGTCCCAGGGCTTCGACGGTATCGCCGTCGCGCTGCTAGGCGCAAATTCGCCGGTCGGCGTTCTGCTGGCCGCCATCTTCTTCGGCCTGCTCTATTCGGGCCGGGGCTTCATGAACGCGATGACCGAGGTGCCGCCCGAAATCGCGGATTCGATCATTGCGATCATCATCTATTTCGCGGCGACCAGCATTCTGATCGAACGGCTTGTGCGCAGATTCAAAGGCAGGCTGCCGTTGAACCGGTCTGGGACCGCGCCGCAGCAGGGGAAGGGGGAGTGACGATATGGGCGAATTGTGGACGATACTGCAGCAGATCGCGCCGTATGCGATCGTGTTTACCATCCCTCTTCTGATTACGGCGCTCGGCGCGTTGTTCAGCGAACGGAGCGGGGTCGTCAACATCGGCCTAGAAGGCTTGATGGTGGTCGGGGCGTTTATGGGCGCATTCATCGTATTCCGGCTTCAGGAAACGATGGACAACAAGGCCGCTGCCATCTGGATCGGATTGCTTGCCGCCTTCGCGGCGGGTGTCGTGTTCTCGCTGCTTCATGCGTTTGCAAGCATCAATCTGAGCGCGAACCAGGTCATCAGCGGCACGGCGATCAACATGCTGGCCGGAGCGCTGACCATTTTCCTCTCCCGCAATATGACGGGCAGTGGCAACATTCGCATCCAGCAAGGTTTTCTGCCGTTTGACATTCCGCTGCTTTCCGATATTCCGCTGCTCGGACCGCTGCTTTTTACGAAAACCTATTGGACCACGTGGCTTATCCTGCTCATCGTGGCCATCAGCACCTTTACCCTGTACAAGACGCCGTTCGGACTGCGGCTGCGTTCCTGCGGGGAACATCCGCATGCGGCCGAGGCGGCGGGCATCAACGTAAGGGGCATGCGCTATATTGGGGTTATGATATCCGGCGGCTTCTCCGCGCTGGGCGGGGCGATTATTATTATGACGTTCTCCGGCGAATTCTCCGGAACGGTGTCGGGGCTCGGGTTCCTCGCGCTCGCCGCGTTGATCTTTGGCCAATGGAGACCGCTGGGCATTCTTGCGGCTACGCTGTTTTTCGGATTTGCCAGCACGGTCGCGAACGTATCGCAAGCGATTCCGTCGCTGGCGGTCATTCCGCCGTTCGTGCTTAAGGTTTTCCCGTATGTGGTGACACTGATCGCGCTCGTCCTGTTCTCGAAGACGTCCAGGGCGCCGAAGGCGGCCGGAGAACCGTTCGACTCGGCCAAGCGGTAGGGGGGGGCCGGGCTCGACTTTTGATTCCTGACATTGGATCATGGGGAGGCGGAATCAACTGCTCCGCCGATAGTCGAATAAAGGAAGGAGCCATGGATGATCTGAACAATTCTCGAATAGCGGATCGAGGGAGGGAATTCATGTGAGGCTTGTGCTGTCCTATATGAAGCCTTACCGTCTTGCGGCCGTCGTTGCGCTGGCGCTGATGCTGGTGGAGCTGGCGGTCGAGCTGTGGCACCCGATTCTGATGGCACGGATCATCAACGAAGGCATTCTGGAACGGGATTCGGCCCAGATTATTCGTTTGGGCATCATGATGGCGGTTGTCGCGCTGCTTGGATTCGCGGCCGGCATTGTCAATTCGTTTTACGCCGCGCATGTCAGTCAAGGGTTGGGCTTCGATCTCCGCAAGGTGCTGTGGGGCAAGGTGCAATCGTTTCCTTTTGCCCAGTTCAACCGGTTCCCGGCAGCGACGCTCATTACGCGCATGACGAGCGATGTGACGCAGCTGCAGAACCTGGTTTTTATGGGGCTGCGAATTATGATGCGCGCGCCGCTGATGATGGTGGGAGGGCTGATCATGGCCCTTACGATCAATGTGAAGCTCGGCCTTATCCTGATCGTCGTCACGCCGCTTATGTTCGGCTTGCTCGTCGGGATGATGAACCGGGGGTTCATTCTGTTCCGGGACGTTCAGGAGAAGCTGGACCGGACGAACGCCGTGCTCCGTGAAAACCTGCTCGGCATGCGGCTCATCAAGGCGCTTGTGCGGTACGGCCATGAGCACAAACGGTTTACGCGGGCGAACGATGAGCTGGCCGACCGGACGATCAGGGCGATTCGTCTGGTCGAGCTTACGGTTCCCGCGCTGCTGTTCGTCATGAATATCAGTGTGCTGTTCATTCTATGGTTCGGCAGCCGGCAGGTGATCGGGGGCCGCGCCGATGTCGGCGAGATCGTCGCGGTCGTCAACTATGCGACGCGTATTACCGGCGCCTTCTCCGTGATCTCGTTTATCATGACGGGGCTCTCCCGCGCTAAGGCGTCCGCCGGTCGGATCTCGGAGGTACTGCGGTCGGAAGAAGATGATGCGGAGACGGTACACGCCGAAGACAGGCGGAATGGGCTCGGAAAAGAAGAAGGCATCCCTGCGGCCGCAGTGACCTTCGAATGCGTTACGTTCCGCTATCCGGATACGCCGGACGCCGTGCTGTCGAATATTTCATTCGACGTCGCGCCCGGCGAGACGGTCGCCATTCTCGGCGCCACCGGCTCCGGGAAGTCCTCCCTTTTTCAGCTGCTGCCGAGACTGTATGATCCGGAATCGGGAACGGTGCGGATCGACGGCTGGGACATCCGCGCGATGGATCCGGAGCGGCTTCGGGGGCAGATCGGCTATGTGCCGCAGGAAGCGGTGCTTTTTACCGGGACGGTGAGGGATAATTTGCTGTGGGGCAAGGAGGATGCATCGCTTGAAGAGGTCATGGGGGCCGCCCGGCACGCCCAGATTCACGACTCGATTATGAGGCTGCCAGCCCAATATGAAACGATGCTCGGCCAGAAGGGCGTTAATCTGTCCGGCGGCCAGAAGCAACGGCTGTCGGTCGCCCGGGCGCTCATCCGCCGGCCGCGGCTGCTGCTGCTGGACGACAGCACGTCGGCGCTCGATATGCGGACGGAAGCGGCGCTGCTTGCCGCCCTGAAGCATTACAGCTGCACGACGCTGATCATTACGCAGAAAATCTCGACGGCCATGGAAGCCGATAAGATTCTGATCCTGCAGGACGGGCGGCTTCAGGACCAAGGCAGCCATTCGGAGCTCATGGCCGGGTCGGCGCTGTACCGTCAAATCATCTATTCCCAATTCGGAGAGGAGACGGCGGATCATGTCTGAACCGGAACACAAACGGCAGCGGAAGGCGAAGCCCAAGCTGAAGAACTGGCGGTTCACCTTGAAGCGGATCTGGTCGTACCTCGCCGTTCACCGCGCGCTTCTGGCCCTTATTTTCCTTATGGTAGTTGCAAGCTCGGTACTCGGCTTGCTTGGACCTTATCTGCTCGGCCGCACGATCGACGATTATTTCGTGTCCGGCGATTACGACGGATTGGCGGGCTTGATCGCCGTGCTCGCCGGCAGCTATTTGCTGCAGGGGGTATCGGGCTGGCTGCAGAACTACTGGATGATCGGCGTCGCCCAGCGGACGGTGGCCGCATTGCGGAGCGACCTTTTTCGCCAACTGCACCGGCTTCCGATTCCTTATTTTGTGAAACGGCAATCCGGGGAATTGATGAGCAGGCTGACCAATGACATTGAGAATGTCAGCCAGACGCTGAACAGCTCCTTTATCCAGCTGGTGTCCAGCCTGCTGACCTTCACGGGCATGCTGACGCTCATGCTGCTGGCAAGTCCGCTGTTAACGGCGGTCACACTTGTGATCGTGCCGGCGATGCTGCTCGGCATGAGGTGGATTACCGCCCGTACGGGACGGTATTTCCGGGAGCAGCAGCACAGTCTCGGCGAAATGAACGGCTTTGTCGAAGAGACGCTGTCCGGCCAACGCATCGTGAAGAGCTTCTCCAAGGAGCAGGCCGTCATTGCCGAGTTCACGGCGCGCAACGAGCGGCTGAGAGCATCCGGCTATTGGGCGCAGACGTATACCGGCTTTATTCCCAAGCTGATGAATATGCTGAACAATATCAGCTTTGCCATCGTGGCCGGCGCAGGCGGGCTGCTTGCGCTGAAAGGTCTTGTTTCGATCGGGGTTATCGTCATGTTCGCCGAGTACGCGCGGCAATTTACCCGTCCGCTGAACGATCTGGCCAACCAATTCAACGTATTTCTATCCGCAGTGGCCGGTGCGGAGCGGGTGTTCGAAGTGCTGGATGAGCAGCCAGAGGAGCTTGACGAGCAGGATGCTGCAGAGCTGGACGACGTGCGCGGGGAAATCGAGTTTGCCGACGTTTCGTTCTCCTATGAGCGCAGCGGCCGGACGCTGTCGGGTGTTGGCTTTCATGCTGCGCCGGGGGAGACGATTGCGCTGGTGGGTCCGACGGGTGCGGGGAAAACGACAGTTGTTCAGCTGCTGACGCGATTTTACGAGCCGGACGGGGGGCGAATTCTGATCGACGGCCGCGATATCAGGCAAATCAAGCGGAAAAGCCTTCGGCGGCATCTGGGCTTCGTGTTGCAGGATGTATTTCTGTTCCAGGGTACAATAATCGACAATATCCGTTACGGGAAGCTCGATGCAAGCGATGACGAGGTCCGGTGCGCGGCCAAAGCGGCGAATGCGCATTCGTTCATCGTCAAGCTGCCCCAGGGCTACGATACGGTGCTGCAGCAGGACGGCGGCGGAATCAGCCAAGGTCAGAAGCAGCTGCTCTCCATCGCCCGCATGATGCTCGCCGATCCGTCAATTCTAATTCTGGACGAGGCGACCAGCAGCATCGATACGATCACGGAGATTAAAATTCAGGAGGCCTTGTACCGGCTGATGGAAGGACGCACGAGCATCGTCATCGCGCATCGGCTGAACACGATAAGGCAAGCGGACCGGATACTCGTCTTGGCGGACGGGAAAATGGTCGAGCAGGGGACGCATGAATCGCTGCTCGAACGGAAGGGTTTGTATTATGGCTTGGTGCGCAGGGACGGTCAGTCAGGCCAAGAGGAGATCGTAATTCAGGAGCAGGCATGGGGTCGGGCAGGATGGACTTGACATGAAATCCGTCCGCCTGATATAGTTCGATTATCGAATAATTCGAATAATATACAGTTTGTCTATCGAATCAAAAAAAGGAGAGTATACGGCATGGAGCATGGTGAGCTGAAGTCGATCATACAGCGTTACGAGCAGGCCTATTTCACCGTCAATCGCAGGCTGAATGCGCTGATCCGCAAAGATATGGGGGAGGAAATGACGCTCGATCAGTATTCGACGATTCGTTATGTCCACCGCCGGGGCCGCTGCACGTCGTCTGAACTGTCGGACGCTTTTTGCGTCGGCAAAAGTTCGATTACGGCGATCATCACGCGCCTGGTCCACAAGCGTCTGATCGAGCGGGTTCCGGACGAGGCGGACCGCCGGGTGATGTATCTGTCGGTTACGGAGGAAGGAAAACGGCTTTCGGATGAGGTGGAGAAGCGGATTCAGGAGCTGCTGGCCGGCTATATGGTGCAATTCGAAGGCAAAGAAGCGCTCGCTTTCATCGAAACGTTTGAGAAGCTGGCTAAAGTATTGACCGATCCGGCTGAAGGGAGCTATGAACCCAAATGAGAACCATCCTGAAAATACGGTGGCTGATGCCGGTTTTATGGCTTGCGGCCGCCGTGGGACTCATGTTGACGGCGCCGAATATGGAGGAGCTGGTGCGGGAGAAGGGGCAGATCGAGGTTCCAGACGGCTATTCCTCCTCCGCGGCCGCCAAGCTGCTGGATGAGATGGGCGGAGACGCTGCGGACGGGAGTAAAACCGCGGTGCTGGTGTTTCATAACGCGTCCGGCTTGACGGACGGCAATATGGCGGACATCAAGCAAGGACTGGATAAGCTGAAGGCGGAGGGCGAGGCCTACGGGATTACGTCCGTGACGAGCCATTACGACAATAAAGAGTTGGAGAAGCAAATGGTCGCCGCGGACGGCAAAACGGTGCTGGCGCTCATCGGCGTCGACTTCGGCGGGCGCACGCCGGCTGAAGCCCGCGACGCGCTCTATGCCGCTGCCGCTTCGATTAACGTTGAGCATTACTATACCGGCGGCTGGATCATTTCCGAGGACGTCGTGCAGAGCTCGCAGGAAGGGCTTAAGAAGACGGAGCTGATTACCGTTGCGTTCATTCTTATCATTCTGTTCATCGTGTTTCGCTCGGTGGCAGCGCCGTTCATTCCGCTGTTGGCTGTCGGATTCAGCTATCTGATCTCGCAGTCGGTCGTCGCTTTTCTCGTTGAGTACGCGGGTTTCCCGCTATCGACCTTTACTCAGATATTTATGGTCGCCGTCCTCTTCGGGATCGGCACGGATTACTGCATCCTGCTGATCAGCCGGTTTAAGGAGGAACTGGCCCAATCGGGAGACAAGACGGAGGCGATTCTGCAGACGTACCGGACGGCGGGCCGCACCGTGCTGTTCTCGGGCCTGGCGGTGCTGGTCGGCTTTGTCTCGATCGGGTTCTCGACATTTGTGCTTTACCGGTCTGCCGTTGCGGTGGCGGTCGGCGTTGCGGTCATGCTGATCGCGCTTGTTACGCTGGTGCCGTTCTTCCTCTCGGTGTTCGGCCAAGCGCTCTTCTGGCCGTCGAAAGGCTCGATTGAGCATAAGCCCAGCCGTCTTTGGGGCGCGGTAGGGTCGTTTTCGTTGAAAGAGCCGGTGTGGGCGATGCTGGTGATCGCCGTGCTGATGGTGCCTTTCCTGGCGGCGTTCCGCAATACGGCATCGTTCAACTCGCTCGACGAAATCGGCGACAAATACGACTCTGTCAAGGCGTTCAACCTCATATCGGAGAGCTTCGGCCCCGGCGAATCGCTGCCGACGACTGTCGTGGTGANCGAGCCGCTTGATACGCAGGCAGGCTTGGCGGCTGTCGAGCAGGTAAGCCGAGAGCTGGCGAAGGTGGATGGCGTCAAGGCGGTGCGAAGCGCAACCCGCCCGACTGGCGAACCGCTTGCCGACCTGCAGGTCACCGAGCAGAGCAGCACGCTGGGCGACGGGATCGGACAGAGCGAGGACGGCTTGGGGCAGATCGGCCAAGGGCTGTCCGAGGCGAGCGGCGCGCTCAGCGAGAATGCGCCTAAGCTGCAGGCGGCGGCAGCCGGTGCGGGCGAGCTTGTCGCCGGGACGGAGCGGCTGAAGGCCGGTATCGCCGAGCTCCGCGGCGGGCTGAAGCGGATCGGGGCCGGACTGAACGACGGCTCGGCCGGCGCCGGCGAGCTGGCGGCGGGCGCGGCGCAGGCGAAGGCAAGCGCCGACCGGCTGAGCAAGGCGAGCCAAGAGCTGCTGGCCAGTTACGGCAAGCTTGGCGGCGGCCTTACGCAATTGTCGAAGGCATATGCCGATACGCAGGCCGGGCAGGCAGCCCTTGCCGCAGGCCTGGTTGAGGTCGAGAGCGGGCTGGGGGGGCTTGGGCAGACATATCCGGAGCTGCAGAAAGATCCGGATTACATCCGGCTGCAGGACTCGGTGAGCGGCATGAAAACGAACGCGGCCGAGCTGAGCGCGGGCCTCAAGCAATTGAACGGTCAGCTTGCCGGCATATCCGGCGGATTGGAGCAGGCGAACGCCGGGCTGTCTCGTGCCGCGGCCGGTCAGGCGGCGCTCACGAAAGGCCTCGCTTCGCTGTCGCAAGGGCTTGCGGAGCTGCAGGACGGCCTCGGGCAGGCGGCGGGCGGCCAGAGCCGCATCATGGCCGGGCTGCCGGCGCTGTCGGGAGGGATTGACGGACTCGCGGCGGGCCAGCGCAAGCTGCAGAGCGGTTTGGCGCAGCTGAACGACCAGCTTGGCGAGCTCGCGAGCGGCCTGGATCAAAGCGTATCCGGGCTCGGCCAGGTGACCGACGGGCTGCAATCGGCCCAATCCTATCTGGATGAACTGGCCGGCTCGCCGGATAAGCAGCTGACGGGCTGGTTCATTCCGGCGGAAGCGATCGCGCGGAGCGGCTTTCAGGCGGCGCTTGACGTTTACCTCTCCGAGGATCGCCGCATCGCCAAGTTTGACGTGGTGTTCGAAGGCAATCCTTACGAGCTGAACACGATGGCGAAGATCGACGATCTGAAAGCGGCGGCCGACCGGGCGCTGCAAGGAACGCCGGCCGGCGGCGGCGCGGAGGTTGCAGTCGGCGGGGTTACGAGCGTGAATGAGGATCTGCGCAGCATTTCGGCGGCGGACTACTCGCGCACCGTCGTGCTGATGCTGATCGGCATTACGCTGATCCTGATCCTGCTGTTCCGGTCGGTCGTCATACCGATCTACCTGGTGCTTTCGCTGCTGCTGACGTACTATACGTCGGTCGCGATCGCGGAAGTCATCTTCGTGCGGGTCGTGGGACTGTCGGGCATCAGCTGGGCCGTGCCGTTCTTCGGCTTCGTCATGCTGATGGCGCTCGGCATCGACTACAGCATTTTCCTCATGGACCGTTTCAAGGAGTACCGGCATCTCAAGCCGGCAGAAGCGATTCTGCTGGCCATGAGAAAAATGGGGTCGGTCATCATGTCCGCTGCCCTCATTCTCGGCGGCACGTTCGCGGCCATGCTGCCCTCGGGCGTCATGTCGCTGCTCCAGATCGCAACGATCGTGCTATGCGGCCTTTTCCTCTATGCGCTCGTCGTGCTGCCGCTGTTCATTCCCGTCATGGTGCGCAGCTTCGGCGAGGCCAATTGGTGGCCTTTCATGAAGCGCGAAGGCGTGGGAGGGACGGAGCTGCGCGGCAAGGAAAGCCTGACCGGCTGAGGCTGGACAAATTAAGTATACAGCAGCGTGATGACCAGCAGTTCATACAGGACCAGCGGCAGTATGGCGCTCGAGAGCACGGGCGCGAAGAAGGCACGGTTTCCCGCAAAGCCGGGCGAATAGCCTGCCGGATAGCCGGCGTAGCCCGGGAATGCGGGATATGCCGGATACGCATAACCTGACTGCTCCGTGCGTCCGACGTGCAGATACACATGGCAGCCGTCGGCGCCCATGAGGACGCCGTCATACGTGCGCCCGTCGATCGTCTGCACGCGCACCGATAGTCCGATGCAGCGGGTGGTAATATCGATCAATGAGGTTTTGACGGCCACAAGCGTCTGAAGCCATGAAGGGTCGGCGTTGTAAACGACCTGCGGCAAGGATTGCTGGACCATGAACGGATTCCTCCCTGAAGATGCGGTTTTGGTACACCTTATGCGCCCGCCTATGGGCGGGTGTCTGAACGGGCGGCATTTTTTAAACGAAATTTAAATTCGTATATAAGTTGATTTATGTTTGAATATTGGCGCGGCATCCGCATCAACGCAAGCATCCGCCAAGACGAACAGGAAAAGCTCCTGTTAATCTTGTGAAAAATGGCTCCGATACGGATCCGGCGCATACCACTAAGCAGCACATGTCATGATCGGCGCAGCCGTTCCCCTGATCCGCCTGGGCGCATTGTGTTTTTCGCCGGCGGCTGGCTTTGTTTTACGCGCCAGCCGGTATAAGGCGGGCGGCCGGGGGGGCATATTATCCTCGATTGGCATCTTGGGCGAATCGGGGGGATTGAGTCATGCGAATGAGGATTATGGGGCCGTTGGCCGCGCTGCTGATCGGCGCCGCCGTCGCGGCGACGATTGGCGTTCAGGCTGCGCCGCCGGCGAAGCTGCTGCCTGCGGCCGCGGCATTGGAGCAGTCGTATCATTTCGGCTTCAAGAAGAGCCGGGGCGGCAGTCCCGCTTCGATCGATGAGGAAGGTTTCAAGCCGCTGCTCCAGCGGCATGGGGCGATTTTTGCCGGTAATCCGGCACGTAAATCGCTGTATCTGACCTTCGACAACGGTTATGAGAACGGGTACACCGCGCCGATATTGGACGTACTGCGCGCGAAAAAAGTGCCTGCGGCCTTTTTTGTTACCGGACACTACGTTAAAGATCAGCCGGGGCTATTGAAGCGGATGGCGCAGGAGGGGCACCTGGTCGGCAACCATTCGTGGAACCATCCGGACATGACGGCTATTCCGGATGGCCGGATCAGGGATGAGCTGAATCGGGTCAAGCAGGCGGTAGCGGAACTGACAGGGCAGCGGGAGATGCGATTTTTGCGCCCGCCTCGCGGTATTTTCAGCGAGCGGACGCTGGCGGTCAGCAAGGAGCTTGGGTACACGAACGTGTTCTGGTCGGTCGCCTACAAGGATTGGGAGACGAACCGGCAGCGCGGCGCGCAGTATGCGTTCGACAGCGTGACGTCGCAGCTGCATCCGGGAGCGGTCATCTTGCTGCATTCGGTATCGAAGGACAACGCGGAGGCGCTTGGCCGGATTATTGACGAGGCTCGCCGTCAGGGATATGAATTCGAGAGCCTGGACCGGCTGGATATGGGGCTGGATATGAACGGGATCCGGGGAGGTGCGGCATGAACCGGGGGCTCATTACGGCGTTGACCGCGATAGGCGCAGCGCAAGTGTTGAAAATCCCGTTCTCGTTTGCGCGAAGCCGCGAGTGGGATTTGCGCGAGTCGGTGACATCCGGCGGAATGCCGAGCTCCCACTCCAGCGGAGTAGCCGCGCTCGCGGTGTACACCGGCATTCGGAGCGGCTTCCGCTCCCCGGCGTTCGCGTTGGCAACGATGCTGGGAACGATCGTGATGTACGATGCGATGAATGTGCGGCGGCACGCCGGCGAAATCGCGATTCAGGTGAACGATCTGGATGCCCACGTCGAGCGGCTCGCCGGCGATGCGCCGGGCGTCTACCATTTGCGCCGCGAGAAGAAGCTGAAGGAGAACATCGGCCACCAGCCGGCCGAGGTGTGGGCGGGCGCCCTGCTCGGCGCCGCCATCGGCGCAATCGGCGCGCTTACGGGCCGGCGGACGCGGTGGAGGCGGTAAGGATAGAATCAGACTAGGGAAGCCTTTCGCTTTTTAGCAGGCTTAACGCCGCCTCGTCTTACCCGCCCCCCAGCGAAAAAGGCATAATGATAATAAGCTCGCAGCCCCATGGCTTGCCCGATGGTGATACTCCCATCGCCGCCGGCGGCCTTCCAATCGACATTTCGCCGCCGAGCAGCCGGACGCGCTCGATCATGGCGGACAAGCCCAAACCGGGCTTGTCCTCGTCATATGGCGCGCCGTCGTTGAACAGCCGAAGGCTCAGCCGTTCGTGCGCCGCCGATAACCGGAAGCGGAAGTGGGAGCACGCGCCGTGTTTGAGCCCGTTCGTTAATCCCTCCCGAAGCGCATCGAGAATTAATCTTTGCAGAATGCCATCCGCAGCGTCCAAGCGGGGCGCGTCGATGTCGGCGTCGATCCGGACACCGCTCTCCGCGGCCGTCTTGTCGATCAAGTGCCGCAGCGCATCCGAAAGCTTGAACGGTTGGCGCCCGATTTTCAGCGCCCGGATCACTCCGCTGCCCCCGTCCGCTTTCACGTCTATGTCCCCCTCCTCGGCGACTGCTGCCTCCGGCACCGCCGTTCGCGGCGTTGCCCACAACGCCGCGCGCGGCAGCCCGTCCGAAATGGCGCCGCCGTCAGGGCGAACCGGCCGATCATAGGGCGGTCCGGGGACGACGGCCGTATGCGGCGCGGACAAATCGGCCACACCATAAAGCGCAGCATCCGGTTCCGCAGCGGTACGGTGCGGCTGTTCGCTCCTCTCTTTGCCAGACAGCTCGGTCGTCGCCGTCTTCTCCAACGCTTCATACCTGCGCGACAAATCGACGGCATAGGCTTGCAAACGGTCATGCTCTGCAGCATAGCGAATAAACAGCAAAGCCGCCAGGCAGGCGATGAAGGCCATGAGGCCGACGGGCAGAATCAGCGTCGAGAGTTCCGCCAGCGCCGGAGAAATACGGTGCAGCCAGCTCTGCGTCTGCGGCGTCGCATTGAAAGCCAGATGGAGGAGCGCGGCAGCCATCAGCACGCAATAAGCGAGGGTCAGCCAAAGCGTCACCCTCGTTAAGCTGCGAAAAGCATGACGGATGAGCGAGTACGACATCGCGCCGAACACGGCAATGAAAAATAAAGGAAACCAGCGCGTCATGATTTGTCCGTATAGGGGCGCATCGAATAATGCGGTTATGGCCGCGATTGCCGCGAATAAAAGCGCAGCCGCCTTCATCCAGCCATACCGCTTGCAGTAAGCGCGCTGCAGCGCTTCATCGTAAAAACCCAGAACCGCCAGTAAGGCGACCGGAAGCAACAGTTCCCGCCAGTAGTACAGCGATTCGGCTAGCGGAAGGAACCATTGGAGAGACACCGACAGCAGCAGGAAGCCGATTCCCGAGGATAGGCAGAGCAGCGCAAACCAGCCGCACAGGTTGTCCTGCAGCCGCCAGGCGTACAAGCAGAGAGAGATCATGCCGAGCGCCAGGCTAAGCACGCCGAACGCATACCACCTCCACTCATAGTCCAGCCAGTCGAACACGACCCCCATCCGGGTACCGATCATCAGCCAATTCGCCGTCACCGGCTGGCGGTCCCAATCCATCCGCAAATATAAGGTTTTGCCTGCATCGTCTTGCTGCAGCCGAATCGGGTGCAGCTTCATGAAAGAGGTGTAACGAGCCTGAAAGCCGGCCGGCCGGTAGCGGTATACCGGATTGTCGGGCGTATCGATAAAAACCTCGACGTTCTTGATGTTATGCAGAAACAGATAGGGATCGCGCCATTCCGCAAGCGAAGGCAACTCCGTGCGCAGCCATACCGTGCCGCGGTAGCTTGCCATTGCGGGATAATCGTCCGGCGTAAAAGCCGACCAAGCCGCACCCGCCCCTCCGGCCGGGCCCCAATGAACCTGCCAACCGCCTGCGGCATAGCGCGCGATCCGATCTTCATTGTTCAGCATGCCGCTGCGGTTATAGGGCCGCGCGGTACCGCTGTATGCGGCGGAGCCGAACAAGACCAGGAACAGGGCAAGGGCCGCAAGCGCCAACAGCGAGCGCTTCCATTTTTTCATCGCACAGCACCTCCTTCGGCCGTTTTCACCGTAACTTGCATCATTCCACTACAACTACAGTATAACGAACAGGGAGAGCGGGAGGGAGAACAATTTAACGGGCAAGGTATTATAGATTTCCGACGAGGATCTTAACGGGTGTCTGAAGCGGATCGATTTCTTGAAGAAACAGATGGATATGGGAACAAACGGCAAACTATGCCAACAACCTTACATTACCATGAAAATAGAATTGCCACTTCGGTCGATTCCTGATAAAATTTTCACTAACTATGCAAGTCCAATAGGGAGGCATGACATGAAGAGACGTTCATTGTGGGTTGTGGCTGTAACGTTGATGATAGCTTTGATAGCCGCGGGCTGCGGCCAGGGCGGGGACAAGGGCGGCAGCGGCGGAGCGGAAGCCAAGGTTTACAAATTCGCTACCGATGCGCAGTACGCGCCGATGGAATTCATGGATAAAGGCAAAGTCGCGGGCTTCGATGTCGAGTTCCTCGACATCGTCATGAAGGAAGCGGGCCTGAAATACGACATCGTCAATACCGGCTGGGATCCAATGCTGGCGAGCGTCCAGCAGGGTACGGAGTACGACGCGGGCATCTCCAGCGTATCGATCACGGAAGAGCGGAAGCAAACCTATGACTACTCCATGCCGTATTTCGAATCGATCAATATGATTCTGGTGAAGCAGGACAGCCCGGTTCAAAGCGCGCTCGACCTGAAGAATAAGAAGGTCGGCGTTCAAATCTCCACAACGGCGGACACGCTGATGACCGAAATTATGGGCCAGAATAATGCGGACCTGAAGCGTTTTGACAGCAATACCGTAGCCTTGCTTGAGCTGGAAGGCGGCGGCGTCGACGCAGTCGTTGCCGATATCGCCATCGTCCGTGAATATGTAAAGAACAACCCGGACAAAAATTTCAAAGAAGTCGCCGATGCCGCGAACTTTACGCCCGAGTATTACGGCATCCTGCTTCCGAAGGGAAGCGAGCTGAAGGCGCTGCTCGATCCGGCGATCAAGGCCGTCATTGAAAACGGGAAATATACAGAAGTCTATAAGAAGTGGTTCGGTGAAGAACCAAACACCGATAACCTGCTGAATGCTGAATAAGTAGGCGGAAGACATGCGTGACGGTACAGTCGCGCATGTTTTTTCGGGTAAAAGGAATGGAAGGGGAGTCATGGTGCTGGATTTCCGGTTTGATCTCATTTGGGAATATGCGCCTTATTTTTTGGGAGGCACCTTGTTAACGATCGGCATTTCGATTGTGGCGATTGTGCTGGGCGCCATATGCGGGCTTCTCGTGGCCATCGGCCGCATGTCGCAGCGTTGGTATTTAAGAGTTCCAATGAAGGCTTACATTCACTTTTTTCGCGGTACACCGCTGATTTTGCAAATCATGATCGTACACTTCCTGCTCGTGCCGATTTTTCTGGGGAGCACGAATGCGGTTGCGGCCGCCATTGCCGCTCTTGCCTTGAACTGCGCCGCGTATTCGGCTGAAATCTACCGTGCAGGCATCCAGTCTATCGATAAAGGACAGATGGAGGCAGCAATGGCGCTTGGCATGTCGCATACGCAGGCGATGCGCCATGTCATTTTGCCGCAGGCGGTCAGACGGATGATTCCGGCTTTCGGCAATGAATTCATCGTGCTGATCAAGGACTCCTCGCTGGTGGCGTTTATCGCGGTGCCGGAAATTATGTACTGGGCGAACTCCATGCGCGGCCAATACTACCGAATGTGGGAGCCCTATATGACGGCGGCGGTCATCTACCTCATTCTTACCTACAGCCTGAGCAAGCTGCTTGCTTACGTGGAAAGGAGATTGGGGAAATGAATCCGATCATCGAAGTGACGGGCTTATCGAAGTCGTTCGGCGAGCATACGGTGCTGCGCGATATCAATATGACGGTGGACCGGCAGGAGGTGGTCGTCATTATCGGGCCTTCCGGCTCGGGCAAATCGACGCTGCTGCGGTGCCTGAATTTATTGGAGCAGCCGCAATCCGGCGATATCCGGATCGAGGGGCGCTCCTTGCTGGACAAGACAACGGACATACGCGAAATTCGCACCGAGGTCGGGATGGTGTTCCAGCAATTTAATCTGTTCCCGCATTTAAAGGTCGTCGATAACATCACCTTGTCGCCGGTCCGTGTTCGGAATTGGCCGCTCGAACAGGCTCGCGCGAAAGCGATGGAGCTGCTGGAGAAGGTCGGGCTCCCGGAGAAAGCCGCCGCCTATCCGGCGTCCCTGTCCGGCGGACAATCCCAGCGGGTGGCGATCGCCCGGGCGCTTGCAATGGAGCCGAAAATTTTGCTGTTCGACGAACCGACCTCCGCGCTTGATCCGGAGATGGTCGGGGAAGTGCTCGGCGTTATGAAGGCGCTCGCGAAGGAAGGGATGACGATGGTCGTCGTCACGCATGAGATGGGCTTTGCCCGCGAGGTCGGCGACCGCGTGGTGTTCATGGAGGGCGGCGTCATTGTGGAGCAGGGACCGCCGGAGGAACTGTTCGACAAGCCGAAGAACGAGCGTACCCGCGCATTTCTGTCACGGGTACTGTAAGAAGAAGCCGGAGACAAATGGCAAGGCCGCACGGCCTATTGATTCCGTAGCAGTAAATTTAAACCGCCTTCCGTACCTGACGGAGGGCGGTTTTTTGGGCTTGCCAAGTGACGGTACGCTTGGGAGCGTTTATTTGTTTTTCTCGGACTTCTCCTTGTCGGGCAGCTGCAGCAGATAGCTGTTCGACAGCTTCAGCAGCTTCAGCGCGTTTTCGTACTCGAAGTTGAATACGACGCTTTCGTCGCCGGCTTTGCCCGACAGCGGGTACCGCTGTCCATCCTGGTAGCCCACGCCCGGCATAAATAACGAATCGCCGGTGAGGAGCGAGCCCGATGGCAGATAGTAACGCTGCGGAAGAAGGTTATAGCTCTGGTTCAGAATATCCTGACCGAAATGGAGCTGCCCGTCGAGCGGGATGCCCATCAGATTGGCGATCGTCGGCAGCACATCGGCTTGACCGGCCAGCTGCCGGAATACAGCGGGATAGGTGACGCCGCCAGAGCCTTCGGAAGCGATAACAAGCGGGATATTGATCATATCCGTATAACCGTATTCGCGTTGGTAAATCTCGGCCATCAGATCCTTTTCCTCGTCGCTGAGCGAATAGATCGGCAGGCCGAGGTGATCGCCGTAGATGACAACGATGCTGTCTTCCCACACTCCGTTCGCCTTCAGCTCGGCAATGAATTGGCCAAGCGCGTAATCGGCGTAATTTTGCGCCTCGAGATAGTCGCCCACCAAGGTGTCCTGATAGCGTTCGGGTACCGTCATCCGAATTTTCTTCTCCGGAATCGTGAACGGATGATGGCCCGACATCGCGAGCACCTGGGAATAGAACGGTTTGCCGGAATCGTTCATCCGTTTCAGCTCATCGGCGGTTTTACTGTACAGGACTTCGTCGGAAGCGCCGAAGAACACGGGATCCTCACGCCCGAAAAACTCGGCGTCGTAATATCGGTCCCAGCCAAGGGAGCTGTACAGCTCGCCGCGGTTCCAGAAGTCGACGACGTTCGTATGGAACGTTGCCGTATCGTAGCCCTCCGCGCTCATCAGCCTCGGCAAGCTCGGCAGCACCTTATCCACATAGCGCATGGTTGCCGCCCCCGTCGGAGGGACATAGAACGAGGTGTTGACGACGAATTCCGCATCCGACGTGTTGCCTTGCCCGACCTGCTGATAGAAGCGGGGGAAATAGAAGTTGCCGTTCACCAGCTTGTTCAGGTTAGGCGTGATTTCCGTACCGTCCACCTTCAGATTGATGAGAAAATTTTGGAAGGATTCCATCTGGATAATAATCAGGTTTTTGCCCTTGGCGATGCCTTCGTACTTGGGATTCGCAGGCGTATCGATGCCTTTCAGCCGATTGACCGCCGCCTGCGTAATTTCCGATTTATCGATCAGCTCGGTATCTTCGTCGGCCAGAAAGGCATAAGCTTCGTAATTCAGAATGCCCATCTCACCGGCTTTAACGCGTTCGTTCATGCTTGCCCGATTCGGCAGAATGTTCATCAGGCAAATGACGACCGAAATCGTGAAAAGGCCGATCAGCAGGCCGCGTTTTTCCCGGCGCAAATTCAGCGACTGCCACACAGGCGTTTTCCGCTTGCGGAAAAACAGGAAACTGAATATGACGATATCGGTGAAAATGAACAGGAAATAGGGTTTAAGCAGCGATATTACGCTGTTGCTGACGGCCGTCGTCTGGTTCGCCTGTTCCAGCGCCCGGAACGTCGGGATGACGCCGTAGTAGGTATAGTACATCATCACCGAGAACAGAATGAAGGTGAGAAGCAGGTTGGAGAGCAGGTAGTACAGCATTTTGCGTTTGGTCGCGAACGTTTCGATCAGGATGAACACGATCCAGATAAAAGGGATCTCCGTCACGAACGGCGACAGCGGCGGAGTTTTCTCGAAGACGACGAACCACGCCAGATATACCTTGAGCATCAGGATGACCGAGAACAAGATAAACGGCCGAGAGCCGACAACTCTCCACGTCTTGCCCATCCATGTCGGTTGCACGGTAACGCACCTTCCTTTGCAAGGGAAACAGGCCCGGCACGGCAAAGCCGCACCTGCCTGAGAATGGAAAAGCTTTAACGATTAAATTTTACATGAATAGAATCTATTATAGATAGGCGAGACGGAGATTGTCAAAAGGGAGCGATTCCCTCGCCGCCAGCGTATTCTAGTATATGCCTGCTGCGGCTTAACATACCGGGTATTTCGCCTGATAGGATCATCTTATGTATAGACGATTCAAGCGCCAAAGTTTAGCGGCCGGGCACCGGCGGTATAATGTAGAAAACGGCTTATAAACGGGAGGTGTCCGTTCATGCTGTACGATTGCGCGATTGTCGGGGGCGGCATTGCGGGTATTCAGGCTGCCGTCCAGCTCGGGAGGTACCGCCATTCCGTCGCAGTCATCGACGCGGCCGACGGCCGTTCCACGATGTGCCGCAGGTATCACAACCTGCTTGGCTTTCCGGAAGGCATCAGCGGACCGGAGCTGCGAGCAGTCGGCCGCCGACAGGCCGAACGACTGGGCGTGAAATTTATCCAGGGAAGGGGTACGGCGGCGAAGCGGGAAGGCGAGCACTTCCTCGTGATGGTGGACGATCTCGCAGAGGTTCGCGCCCAAAGGCTGCTGATTGCCACGGGGGTCAAAGATCGTCTGCCCGATTTGCCGGAGCTTCGGCCCTGCCTTGGCATTACGGTGTTTGTCTGTCCGGATTGCGACGGGTATGAGGCTGCGGACAGACGCACGCTCGTGCTCGGCGCGGGTGAGGCGAGCGTATCGATGGCGCTCGAGCTGACGCATTGGACGCGCAACATCGTTTGCATCAATCACGAGATGAAGCCGGTGTCCGTCGATAAGCTGACGGGTCTGATCGAGCAGGGCATCGCCTATATCGAACAGCCGATTCGTCAGGTGCTGGCCGAGGACGACCAGCTTAAGGGCGTGATGCTGGCGGACGGGTCCGTCATTGCCGGCGACCGGGCATTCGCGGCGTTCGGCGGCAATGATGTCCGCTCGTCGTTGGCGGGTCAGCTGGGCGCGAAGCTGGCGG
>NZ_KK082164.1:31210-42380 GCF_000598065.1 Paenibacillus darwinianus
ATGATGTCCGCTCGTCGTTGGTGGGTCAGCTGGGCGCGAAGCTGGCGGGCAACCGCCATATCGTCGTCGATCCGCGCACCAAAATGACGAGCATCCGCCATGTCTGGGCCGCAGGGGACGTTGCCCTTCATTCGGAGCAGGCCGCGATTGCGATGGGAGACGGCAATCAAGCCGCGATCTGGATGCATAAAAGCTTGATCGGCCGCGTTAATTGGAGCAAAGTCAGTACATTGCCGTGACGCACTCGTTGTTCAACGCATATAGATAAACGCTTGTCAAATCGCTAAGGCGCATGCCATCGAGCCTCATGAAGATGGAGGGATAAAGGTGGGCGAACACAAATAAACAGGGAAGCCGCTTATGTGTTCATAACCGGCATCCCTCATTTATATTCAATGAACTATTCAATTGTACCAAGCACACTCCAATCGACAACTTTCGTTGTTTCCCTTTATTTTTTGTTGCTTAACTTACTTTAAATTCCTTGCTTCCCTTGCGGGATGTTGCAGGGCATTGCCTGCTTGCAGGTGTTGCTTGTTTCCTTCATGGGGTGTTGCCTGGCATTCCATCCTACGAGCATCTCCCGGTCCCCGCATATCCAGTCGCCAACTGTACGACGATTATCATCTCGCCCTCGTGCTGACGGTTTTCGTCCGCTTGACGCGTCGCGCTGTCAAACGGCTTAAAGATATGCTTCGCTTACTTGTTTCAACGGTCTATCCCCTCTCCGATTTGATATTTATATCATTTCCAATCCAAGACGGTGAATCCAAAGGGATTCGTTGTCGTCAGAGCGACCATGTCCTGAATTGAAAGATATAAACGCGGTATCGTTATCGGTGATATGTCGTTGTTGCTTGTCTTGATTATAACTGTCCGTTTAAATATTGTAAATATTCAGATAACTTGATTTTTCCCGGAAAATCCTGGTGTGCCCACCGATCGGCGGCGGATGCTCCGGATTTCTCACGATTTCTAATCATTTCTCGATCCGATAAAGCTCCCCCTTATTCGAACGGAGCAAGCCGGGGATACGGAACGATTGTGGAGGGATCGGCGGGATGAGTAATGAATAGTTTTTGACGCGTCGAAATTGACATGATAAAGTGTAGGCACATGGCGGCCGGGGAGTGCGTGAAGGCCCGTTAGAGTGCCGATCCATGAGTTAAATGGAGGAGGAATCGCGCATGTCGGTTTACCCGTTCGCAGCCCGTACGATCAAGGGCGGAGAGACTTCGTTGGAGGCTTTCGAAGGCAAGGTGCTGCTCATCGTCAACACGGCCAGCAAGTGCGGTTTGACGCCGCAATACGAAGGGCTGCAGCAGCTCTACGATACATATAAAGATCGCGGGCTTGAAATACTCGGTTTCCCGTGCAACCAGTTCGCGGAGCAGGAACCGGGCAGCAACGAGGAGGTTGAGCGCTTCTGCAGCGTCAATTACGGCGTGACGTTCCCGATGTTCGAGAAAGTCGACGTCAAGGGCGAGCATGCCCATCCGCTGTTCGTGTATTTGTCGGGAGGCGATGGGGAGAAGATCCCCTGGAATTTCACGAAGTTTCTTATCGATCGGCAAGGAAATCCGGTGCGGCGGTTCGAGCCCAAGACGGCGCCCGAGGCGTTGAAGCCGGACATCGAGGCGTTGCTGTAAAAGGTTGACGGAAGGGGGAATATGCGTGCAAGACGCAATCCGGGTCGTCTTCACAGGCGGCACGATCGGCAGCCGCAAAAGCGGCAAGGTCATCGATGTTGACGGTGCGACGGCGTTCGACCTGCTCGGGCGGTACCGCGGTCTTGAACGGGCGCGAGATATCGCCTTCGATACGGCGCAGCCTTATCAAGCGCTTAGCGAGAATTTGAACCCGGCGCATTGGACGGCGCTGATCGCCTGTCTGCTCGAGCCCACGCCGGAGCAATACCGGGGCGTGATCGTGACGCACGGCTCCGATACGCTGCCGTTTACTGCGGCGGCGCTCAGCTACGCTTTTGCCCATGCGGGGGTCCCGATTGTGCTTGTCGCCGGAGACTATCCGCTGGACGACGGGCGCAGCAACGGGCTGCGCAATTTCGCGGCCGCCGTGGATTTCATTCTGGATGCCGCGCTGCCGGGTGTGTATGTGACGTGGGCGAACGACCCGGGCGACTGCGCGGTTTACTTGGGAACGCGGCTCACCGAGGCGCTCCCGTTCACCGATCGGTTCGACGGCCCCTACGGCACGCCTCTCGGCTATGTGCGGGAAGGGAGGTTCGAGTCCGCGCCTCACGAGGTGAATCCCAAGCTGTCCGAGCTGCGTGCCGAACGGTTGCCGGTCGTGCCGCCCGAGCAGGTGCGCTTTTCCACCCGAATCCTGTTTATCCGTCCTTATCCGGGGCTCGACTATGGCTTGTATCGTTTCAGCGCGGTTGAAGGGGAGGAAGAGGATGGCGGCGACTGCCGCAAGCCGGCGGCAGTGCTTCACGGGCTGTACCATTCCGCCACTGCAAACGTACAGGCTGCGGACGGCTTCCGCTCCTCGTTCGAGGACTTTGCGGCCTATTGCGCCGCGCGGGGCATCGATGTCTATGTCGCGCCCGTGAAGGCGGCGGATGCCGACCAGTATCGTTCGGCCGCCGGTTTTCTCGGCCAGGGGCTGGTTGTCGGGCTGCCCAAAATTTCGGTAGAGGCGGCGCTCGTTAAGCTGATGCTCGCCTACGGTACGTTCGATTCAACCATGGAGCGCGACCGTTTCCTGGGGGGCAGCGTCTTTTTCGAGCATCATGAGAGCGAGGGATGATGGCCGCGCCGCGCGTTCCGCACGGAACGCTCTTATATTACGCCTCAATATTGTGTATGATAGGAGGATATAAATTTTCATCGCTGGGAAAGGTTGATCGCCATGGAGAACAAGACATCCTCCTCCTCTAACTTCATCAAAAACATCGTCATCGACGATCTCAAGGCCGGCAAGGTGAACGAGATCGTTACGCGCTTCCCGCCCGAGCCGAACGGTTATCTGCATATCGGACATGCGAAGTCGATCTGCCTCAACTTCGAGCTTGCCGATGAGTTCAACGGGCGGACGAACCTGCGGTTTGACGATACGAACCCGGTTAAGGAAGATACCGAATATGTCGAATCGATTCAGGAGGACGTTCGCTGGCTCGGCTTCGAATGGGACGAGCTGCGCTTCGCCTCCGATTATTTCGAGGAGCTGTATGAGCGCGCGGTGCTGCTCATCAAGAAGGGCAAAGCTTACGTCGACGATCTGAACGCGGAGCAAATACGCGAGACGCGCGGCACGCTGACGGAGCCGGGTACGGAAAGTCCTCATCGCGGACGGAGCGCCGAGGAGAATCTGGATTTGTTCACGCGGATGCGGGCCGGCGAGTTCAGGGACGGGGAGAAGGTGCTCCGCGCCAGGATCGACATGGCTTCGCCGAACATCAACCTGCGCGATCCCGTCATCTACCGGATCTCGCACACGCATCACCACCGGACGGGAGACACCTGGTGCATTTATCCGATGTACGCTTACGCTCATCCGCTGAGCGATGCGATCGAGGGGGTGTCGCATTCGATCTGCACCCTCGAATTCGAGGATCAAAGGCCCTTATACGATTGGGTAGTGGCGGCATGCGAGATGGAAGCGACGCCGCATCAATACGAATTCGCCCGGCTCAACCTGACCAACACGGTGATGAGCAAAAGGAAGCTGAAGCTGCTCGTGGACGAAGGCGTGGTTGACGCCTGGGACGACCCGCGCATGCCGACGATTTCGGGGCTGCGGCGCAAAGGGTATACGCCGGAGGCAATCCGCGCGTTCTGCCGCGAGATCGGCGTAGCCCGGGCGTACAGCACCGTGGATGAGCGGATGCTGGAGCATTTTATCCGGGAGGATCTGAAGCTGAAGGCGCCGCGCACGATGTCGGTTCTGCAGCCGCTGAAGGTCGTGATTACGAATTATCCGGAAGGACAGCTGGAATATCTGGAAGCGGACAACAATCCGGAGAATCCGGAGATGGGCGTGCGCCTGATTCCGTTCTCGCGGGAGATCTATATCGAGCAGGACGATTTCATGGAGAATCCCCCGGCGAAATATTTCCGTCTGTTCCCCGGCAATGAGGTGCGGCTCAAGAACGCCTACTTCATTAAATGCGAGGAAGCCGTGAAGGACGAGGCAGGCAACGTGATCGAGCTGCGCTGCACGTACGATCCGGAGACGAAGAGCGGCACCGGCTTCACCGGACGAAAGGTCAAGGGGACGATCCACTGGGTTGAAGCCTCGCAGGCGGTTCCGTCCGAGTTCCGGCTCTACGAGCCGCTCATCACGAATGAGGCGGAGGACGACGGGAAGGCGTTCCTCGAATGCATCAATCCGAATTCGCTCGAGGTGCTGCAAGGCTTCGTCGAGCCGAACATGCAGGGTGCGGCGGGCCACGACAAGTTTCAATTTTTCCGCCACGGCTACTTCAACGTCGATCCGAAGCTTTCGGCGGACGGCAGGCTGGTGTTCAACCGAATCGTGTCGCTTAAGAGCTCCTTCGATGCGAAGGGTTAAACCGTCGGCTTCACAATAAAACGATAACGACCTCCTCGCCGGTATGTGAAACGGTAAGGGGGTCGTTGCCGTTTAGGTGCTGGAAATCGCACGGAAAAGACAGCACCATTTGTAAGCGATTAAATTATTCGTTTGGAGTTTTATTGCGATTAAAACCGTTATAAATTATTCTTTTTGAATAAAAAACACTTTCTATAGTCAGAAATTGTATGCTACAATGAAAAGTGCCTTGCAGTGTAAATTTCTATGAGTGGAGTTTACCATAACCATTTCATCTCGCAGGTGAATCCGATGATGATCGATGTTCATACCCACATTTTGCCCGGTATTGACGACGGAGCGGCCGATTGGCAGGAGACGCTGCGGTTGGCGCGGGCGGCGGCTGCGGAAGGCATCGCGAAGCTGATTGCCACTCCTCATCACGCTAACGGGCATGTCCTGAATCCGGCCGGCGCTGTGCTGGAATTGGTGCAGGAGGCGAACGACCGGATAACCGAAGCCGGAATTCCGCTGACCGTGCTGCCGGGTCAAGAAATCAGAGTGCACGGCGAGCTGCTGGACGCCTGGACCCGCGGCGAGCTGCTGGCGCTTAATCGATCGCATTATCTGTTGATCGAACTGCCTGCGGGATTTATCCCGAAGGGGTTGACCGATCTGCTGCATGAGCTTGATATGCTCGGCTTGCGAGCGGTCATCGCCCACCCGGAACGCAACGCGGAGATCGTCCGGCATCCGGAACGGTTCGGAGAGCTGATCGAGGCCGGGGCGTTCGGACAGGTCACGACGCATTCCTTGCTGGGCGGCTTCGGCAAGCAGATTGAGCGGCAGGCGTGGTCGCTGTGCGGACAGGGCTGGATTCATCTCGTGGCATCCGATGCGCATCACGTTGACCGGAGGGGTTATCGTCTGCGGGAGGCTTATGCGAGGATCGAGCGGGAGCTGGGCGCGGCATGGAGGCACACGGTTGAAAATAACGCCGGTCGGCTCATCGTCGGCGGCAGCCTGGAAAGCAGCCCGAAGATTCATGCCGGCGAACGCAGCTTATGGAGAAGGATATCCGGCATTTTTACATAAAATACAGGAATGGGTAGAGGTGAGTGGGGAATGACATTGAAGAAGAAACTTGCAGTAACGACACTGGCGGCAGCGGTTGCGGTCTCGGCTTTGGCCGGGCTGCCGCAGAGCCCGAAAGGCCTCGCGGAGAAGATGGGGTTCACGCAGACGGCAAGCGCGGCCGGGAATGAGTTCCTCGACCAGCCATTCATGGACAACCTTGCGGCGCTTCGCGGCAAATTGACTGCCGGAGATTTGACCAGGATTCGCCAAGCCCGGGCTATGCTGAAAACCAGGTTTCTGGATCCTGCGGCGGACGGCAATCTCGAACTCATTCGCGTTCCTATTAACAAAATAGAAGCAAAAGGAGTGAGCCTTACCGCCGACGAAGAGAAAGAGCTGTATGGCTTCTTCGCCGCACTGGTGACCGTTCCCTACGACGTGGACGGCGAACATATCGAGGAGATCCGAAATCGCCCCCCGCTTCGCGCGGTACTGAACAAGCTGGCCGCCAATACGTCCGGCGCGAACCAGGTTACGGATCTGACCGTCGCGCATATCGTCGGATTCATTTCCTCCGTTGAGGAAGAGGGCCTGAAGATTCTTCAAGGCAAGTCGCTCTCCGAGCTGTATGCCATCAATGACAGCCGCGAGAAACGCAACGAGGTTCTGCAAGCCGTCTTAACCAACGTCATGGCCAAGGACAACCCGGTGACCCGAATAGTAAAGGATTACGGAATCGATGCCGCTATAACTAAAGATGTTATTCTCGGTTTTAACGGTAAATTGACGGTCGATGAGAGATCCGCCGTGAGAGATGCGGCGATTCGAATCGGGCTTGGATTCCTTGCGTTGAATACGCCGGCTCCGAATCCGACACCGACTTCCCCGGGGATCATCGTACCGCCCGCAGAAAGGCCGGCCGGGCTTGCCAATGATGCGGCAGTCAAGCTGGGCGAGTTGGCGGATAACATCGCCAATGCGACGGGTGAAGCGCGCAAGCGGCTGATTGAGCAGGTGCTTGCCGCTGCGATAACGGCGATTACGGAGATCGGGAACTTCAATGCATCCGGTAAAGCGGTAACCGTCGGCGGTGAAACGACGGTTCAACTTGGCATTAGCGATTTGAAATCGACGATCGATGCCATCAAGAAAGTGGTGGATGCCCTGAAAGCTGTCGCGCCGGACGCCGTGGCGGAGCTGCCCGAGCTGATATTGACGGTCAAGGTGGATTCGGCGACAGGCAATGCCGCCGAAGTCGGACTGGATGCCGCAACGATTGCCGCAGCAACCGCAGCAGGAATCGCAGGGGTGCAAATCGAGCTTGGCAGCGGCTTTAGCGCGATTCTTCCGCTGGGAGGGCAGATCAATGGCGCTGCCACATTAACGGTATCGTCCCAGGCCATTCATCAGGATGGAGCGGCATCCGATGCGTTTGAGCTTGGACTGACGGTCGACGGTAAAGCGGTAACCGCGTTCGACGAGCCGATTGAAGTAAGTATCCCGCTTACAAATGCGGCAGGCAAGGATGAGCAGCTGCTCGCTCTGGCGAAGCTCGATGAGGGCAAGCTGCGCATTGTCGGGGGCAAAGTCGTCAACGGCAAGCTGGTCGAGAAGCGCAGTGAATTCTCGCAATATGTCGTTGTCGAGAACAAGGTCTCCTTCAACGATATCGCGTCGGTGCAGGCATGGGCAGGCCGCCCCATTACGGTTGTGGCAGCTAAGGGATCAATTAACGGCAAAGCGGCGGGCGTATTCGCGCCCACAGATAAAGTGACCCGTGCGGAGTTTGCGACAATGCTGATCGGCGCCCTGGATCTGGAGAGCCGTTCGGCAACGGAAAGCTTTATCGATGTCCAAGGAACGGAATGGTTCGCTCCTTACGTTGCGGCTGCGGTGAAGCATGGCATCATCACCGGCCGTTCGGAGACGGTATTTGCGCCGAGCGCCACGATTACCCGCGCCGAGATGGCGGCCATGATCAGCCGTGCGGTCAAAGTGACAGCCCGGGTGCGGGAAGTAACCGATGCGGATGCGGCGCTCAAAGGATTCTCCGATGCGCCGTCGATTAATGCGAGTTTGAAAGCCGGCGTCGCACTGGCCGCAAGCAAAGGACTCGTCATCGGCAACAAAGGCAAATTCAACCCGAACGGCACGGCAACCCGCGCCGAGGCTGCGGTGGTGATCTACCGGGCGTTGAATGTGAAATAAGCAGAGGATTAATTGGCCGGACAACACGACAACCACGTCTCAGAGAGACGTGGTTGTCGTGTGTTCATCGGGGGTTTAAGACTTCATCCAGCAGGGCTTGCTCATCAGGATCGGCTTGCAGCAGCTTGTTGAATGACTCACCGTCTTTTTGACCCAATTTATTCAGGGCTGCAAGATAATATCTTACCGATTGACGCACGTAGGGATTGGTATAATCGCCCTCTCTCTGAGCGGACAATACGTTAACAGCCTTGGCATAATCTTGCTTATCGTAATAGATTTGACCGATTGCCTGCGCCATTATTGGCGTGACGTAGAAAGCCCGGCCCTGAAGCTGGCCTTCGGGAAGCTTCTGCTCTAAATCCTTCATTTTTACAACAACCTGATCATGCCATTCAAGTGCTTTCTGCCAGTACACTTTTTGAGTGTCCCCGTTGCTTTGTTGGCCTAGCGTGAAGTACTCCAATACCGTCGCTTCATAGAACCGGATGTCCCATTGGAATTTCCTGATGCCCTCTTCTAACAGGGACAGCGCATCGGCGTTTTGTCCACGTGCTTTCAAGCCACGATATGCCGCTAACAGGATGGAACGATTGTAAGGCTCCGAAAGCTGTGCCCGGTTGAGGAGGAGTTTTCCTTCATCGCGATATTTATCGTCGCCGGTGGCTTGGTAGGCTTGGCTCATCCAATCGATTTTGGTCAGCATAAAAGCCGGATTATAAGGTGAAAGCTTCAAAGCGCGATTCAGATCGGGCAGCAGGTTGTCCAGATTTTCCTGCTTCTGTACCGCCAGGTACATGCTGTTCTCATAGAATCGAATGGCCTGATATTCCCGGATGGACCAGACAAGCATGCCGCAGGAAAGCAAAATCAGCATGAACGGATAGACTAGACGCAGCCATGCGCGTTTGCTCATTACAGCCATAATCGTCGCAGGAGCTTTCAGGTCGGACGGAGCGGCCATCGCGCCCAGCGAGAAAAATACAATCGCCGCCAGATAGAGATAGCTCATGTCGAAATCGATCATGCTGTGCAGCAGGATCGCGATCGCGAAGATGTAGAACGTCAACCGCCTGCTCTCATAGAAGGCCTCGTCACGCCGCAAGCGGAGCAGCGCAAGGAAGCTGAAAGCGAAGAGCGCGAGCACGATCAGCAGGCCGAGCCAGCCGATCTCCACCAACGTTTGCAGGAAGAAGTTATGGGCTTGCCGGCTGACATACGGGTTGTTCTGGTATTGTTCGTACAGAGACGGCCATGCACCCCCGCCGGCGCCGAGCAGCGGATAGTCCCGCGACACCTTAAGCGCATCGACATAGAACGTTTTCCGTTCCAATACGCTTTGCTGCTGGAAATTGATATTGGCGAAACGGCTGGCGATCGATTCGGGCAGGAGTCCGTTCATGCTGCTGCTTGCCCATAACAAGAGAACTCCGGTCAGAACGGAAACAACCAAAGCCGATGGAACAAAGATGCCGGACCATTTTCTCAACTGCAGCCGCTCTGTCTTGATGCTTAACCATTGTTCCAGACGGGTGGACAGCAGAAAACTAAGTGAAGCCGTCAGGGCAGAAGCCCCGATCAAGATCAACCAGCTTTGCAGCGGCAAATCGCTGAAAGCAGAGATGGCCTGTGCCGGCCGTTCACCTTGCGGTTGTACGACTGCTGCGATTCGAATATAATTCTCGGTAATTTTACCCAATATGGCCAACGACAAAACACCGGCTATGAAGAAATGAACCAAAAACCAGATTTGCTGCGCCAGGCGAAGCAGCGGCAGCGTCAGCAGAACGAGGATCGGCAAGAGAACGATGGCTCCCCGCGAATAAGTGAGGAACAGGGAAATGATCATCGGAACGAGCATGAAAGCGTGAACCATCCGGCCGTACCATTTCGTCGATTCCGTCAGCAAATAAAGCGCGGCGAGAATGGCGGCGGACAGAAAAGCGGCATAGGCGTTGGAATATTGAAAAACGGATGTGAGACGATAGCCGTTGTCCGCCAGCCACAGACCATCCGGGTAATAGATTTGGCCGAATGCATTCAACCAGCCGAAAATCACTACGAGGTAAGCGGCTGCCTGCAGGGCAAACGCGATGATCCGACTCGTAATCTTATGTTCTGTGAGGAACAGACCGATAATGTATAAAGCGGCCAGTGCAAACATCACCAGCGTCATGAGTGAAGCGTAATAACGGGAGACCGCGCCGATGGAAGACAGCGAATAGAAGAGAGGGATGAACATGGCGATCATGGAAAGATAGGATTGCATGCGATCGACCTGCCACTTCCAGCACAAATAGATGCTGAAGATTAGAAAGAGCAGGGATGTGTAGATGATCGCTCCGTAAATGCGTCCTTCAAACGTGACGTCATAGCCGTTGAAGAGCGCGGCTTTGAAGGGGAAGATGAAGAGGAAAGCGATGATTCCTAGTACGGCTATTAAGTGAAGCAAAGAGAATTCGGCGGATGGTATGTATTTAAATTTTTCACTCGCTTTTTTGCGTTTTGAGGCATTACCTTTCATACAAAATTCTCCTTTATTTGTCGAATGCTTTTAATAGTATGAATAAGGTATTATTTTATCAGACACCAATCAATATTGCTATACAATTGAGTTGCATATACGCAGGCGCCAAGACAGATTTAGCGTTAAGCTGCGCTCTAAGAGAAAAGGGTAGTTTTTGAATATGTAATTTGCTAATATTATTTGACAGGACAAGATTCGTCATAAAGCGGCACAATCCATTTTTTTCGGCGGTGTTTATTATCAGAATGTTATATCGTTTGTTGTATCGTCTTGCTGTATTCTCGAAGAGGCTGCTGGCTCCTTTATTACCGCCAGCCGTGAGACAGAGCGCAAAACGCACGCTTTTAAAACTCGCTTTTCCCATACGTCAAGCTGCAGAGGCTTCCTTCAATCGTGATTCTAATCTACGGGAAGGGGTTAATTTAATCGGATACGCTCGGGCCGAGATGGGGATTGGGGAGTCATGCCGGATTGCAGCAAGAAGTATGACGGCCGCTGGTGTTGAATTTGGTATTTTGAATTTCAGAGGAACGAACCCCGCAAGAATGTCGGATACAACGTGGGTTCACAAAGAGACGGTTCAGCCGTCCTTTGATGTAAATATTTTTCATATTAACGCCGAGCAAATGACCGAGATCTATGCCTATTTCGGTAATCGAATTTTCGACGGAAGATACAATATCGGTTATTGGCATTGGGAACTTTCCGATTTTCCGGACATTTGGCTCGATGGTTTCAGCTTCTTGCAGGAAGTATGGGTACCTTCCACTTTCGTGGCGGACAGCATCGCCCTGAAGAGCCCTGTTCCGGTTGTTAAAATTGGCTCTTCGCCGCTAGCAATGT
>NZ_KK082165.1:0-19467 GCF_000598065.1 Paenibacillus darwinianus
GCTCGGCAAGCCGACGTTCATCTATTCGCAGGGCATCGGACCGGTTACCCGTCAATGGATGAACCCGCTGATCCGCGGCGTCATGAAGCGTAGCCGCTATGTATCCGTGCGTGACGCCGAATCGGCCGCGCTGCTTGCGCGGATGGGCGTCGACCGGGGCCGGATCGAGATCGTGCCCGATCCGGTAATGGGGCTTCCGCTTCCGCATGCCGAGGGTACGGAGGCTTCAGGAAAGGCTGGCGCGGCCGGGGCCGAGCCCGGCGGCGAACGCGTGCCGGTGGTCGGCGTGTCCTTGCGCGAGTGGCGCAAGGATGCGGCCGACTTGGCGCGCGCGGCGTCGGCCTTGGCCACGCTTGCGCGGCGGCGCGCGGTGCGGCTGCGCTTCCTGCCGTTTCATACGCCGGATGACGCTGCGGTGTCGCACGCGGTCATGTCGCAGCTGGGCGCGATCGGCGCCAGCACCGCCGAGGTCGCAGCGCCCGGCGAGGATCCGCAGCAAATGCTGCTGGAGGTCAGCCGATGCGACCTGGTGTTCGCGATGCGGCTGCACGCGCTCATCTATGCGGCGAATCAACAGGTGCCGATGCTCGGGTTGTCATATGACCCGAAGATCGATCAGTTTCTTGGCCGGCTCGGTCTGAAGGCGATTGGGACGACGGAATCGCTGGACGGCGAAGCTTTTGCCGACGCGGCGGAAGGGCTGCTGGACGAGGCGGGCGCCCAAGCGTGGCGGAGCCGCCATCAAGCAGCCATTCTGAAGCTGGAGCGGGAAGCGGAGCAGCCCGCGAAACAAATTATTCAATATTTGCGTCAAAAGATAGCGAGGTCGAGGTGACGAGCCGTTTCATGGAAGAGACATCAAGGCCGTATCCGACGGTTACCCTGTTCGGACTTCCGTTTTCCAAAATGAATATGCGCGAGACCGTCGACTACCTGGCCGATGCGATCGAGCACAGGAAGCCGACTCAAGTCATAACCGGCAATCCGATCATGGTCATGGCTGGGCTCGACGATCCGGATTATTACCGGGTGATGGCCGAGGCCGAGCTTATCGTGCCGGACGGCGCGGGCGTCGTATGGGCGTCCGAACGCGCCGGCGAGCCTGTTCCGGAGCGGGTGGCCGGCTTTGATCTGCTGCATGAGCTCATGCGTGAGGGCGAGCGGCGCAGATGGTCCGTCTATCTGCTCGGCACGACGCAGGAGACGATCGCGGAAGCGGCGCGCAAGCTGCAGGCAAGCTATCCGCTCGTCCGGCTGGCCGGCTATCGCAACGGTTATTTCGGGCCGGACGAGGATGCGTCTGTGGTCGAGGAGATTCGTGCGGCCGCGCCCGATATGCTGTTTGTCGCCCGGGCGCTCACGACGCAAGAGCCGTGGATCGGCCGCTACAAGCAGGAGCTGGGCGTTCCGGTGATGATGGGCGTCGGAGGGAGCTTCGACGTGATCGCGGGCAAAATGAAACGGGCGCCTGTGCTGTTTCAGAAGCTCAGACTTGAGTGGTTTTACAGGCTGCTGAAGCAGCCGACAAGGGCGTCGAGAATGCTTGCGCTGCCGAAATTCGCAGTGAAAGTGCTTCGCGCCCGAGAAAACCTCGCAAAACGCCCGCCCAGACCATGAAAAATTCGTTAAAATCGTGTAAATTGAATGAAAACGGGGTTGGCGATTCCTTTTCGATCGGAGTATAATCAATCCGGTATGAACTAAAGGGGAGTGTCCAAATGCCAGCAGGCGTATATTCCATCATCGGCTTTACCATTGCATTGATCATTGCGCTTATTCTGACACCGGTGGTCAAAAATTTCGCGTTTAAAGTCGGCGCCATCGACAAACCGAACGCCAGAAAGGTCCATACGCGAATTATGCCAAGGCTGGGCGGACTGGCGATTTATCTGGCTTTCGTCGGCACGTTCCTGGTGCTGTTTCCCTTCCTGCCCGATGGTTTGCTTAACCGATATGATATGAATCTGATCAAGGGCCTTTTGGTCGGCGGTACGATCATCGTCCTGATCGGGGCGCTCGACGACCGGTTCGAGCTATCAGCCAAAGTGAAGCTGCTGGGCCAGATCGCGGCTGCGTCGGTCGTCGTATTCGGCTTCGACGTTCAAATCAACCTGCTGAACATTCCATTCGGAGATACGATGCAGCCTGTGGCGGAATGGCTTTCTATTCCGCTTACGATTTTCTGGATCGTGGGCTGTACGAACGCCATCAATCTGATCGACGGTTTGGACGGGCTCGCCGCAGGCGTGTCCGGCATCGCGATTGGCACCATTCTGGTGATGGCCGGCTTGATGGGATCTGAACCTGTTATTCTGATGAGCGCCTTGCTGCTCGGCGGCATTATCGGCTTCCTGGTGTTCAACTTCCACCCGGCCAAAATATTCATGGGCGACTCCGGGTCATTGTTTCTCGGCTTCAGCCTCGCGGTTCTCTCAATGTTCGGTTTCAAGCAGGTGGCGATCGTCTCGTTCGTGACGCCGCTTCTGATCATCGGCGTGCCGATGGCCGACACGTTCTTTGCGGTCGTGCGCCGCATGGTGAACCGGAAACCGATTTTCGCACCCGATAAGGGCCATTTGCATCACTGCTTGCGCGAGCTGGGCTACAGCCATCGCCGCACCGTGCTGATTATTTACGGGATCGCCGCTTTCTTCGGCGTCTCTGCCATCATTCAATCGACTGTCATTCAATCCTCCGCGGCCAACTGGGTCACATTCGTCGTCATTGCCGTTCTTGTGTTTATTATGCAGATCGGCGCCGAGCTGATCGGTCTCGTCGACAAGTCGAAACGGCCTGTGCTCGACTTCATTCAGCGCTTGCGCATGAAGCTCGTTACCCAGTCGCGAGGCAAATAATAGCCCGGTAAAAATGAATCGCAACGCCAGAGAGCATACTTCCGCCAGGGGAGTGGGGCTCTTTTTTTATTCCTCGGCTACTAAATTTTCGGATGCGGTTGACCGATAACATTGGTACAGAATGTTTGACATAAGGAGGAAAATTTTGTGGCAACCCTGTGGAAAAGGATACTCAGTCCCGTTCTAGTCATCGCACTTCTCGTCACCATGATACCTTGGAGCAGATCGGCGTTCGCCGCGTCCGACTCGCTTTATTTTCAATTCGACAATCTGGGCAGCAGCGAGGCATCCGCGCCTGAGGTCATCACCAGCCGGATCACCATTTCGGGTTCGTTCACCGGTGTGTCGGCCAACAGTATTTCTTATAAAGTCGAGAAAATCGTGAACAAAGTCGTGGAGGAATCCTCGGCCGGCACGACAGCTCCGGTTATTTCGAACGGCCAGAGCTTTTCCTTTCCGAACGTGGAAATTTTTGAAGGTATGAACAAAATTACCGTCATGGGCAAAAATGATGCCGGCAACTCGGTTGAAGGCAGCGGTTATATTTTCTTCGGCAACAACCCGATGATCACGCAAATCAAGCTGTCGGATAACCGGCTGCTCGTGAGCGGCACGCCGCTTATCGTCGGCACGGCCAGCCCGGGCATTATCATCTCGGCCAGCAATGCCACGGAAGTGACGGTCAACGGCATACAGGCGTTCAGCGGCAGCGCCGGGACGTATACCACCACGACGCTCAATCTGACGCCGGGTCATAACCAGCTCGTCTTTGTGGCCAGCAACAACGGCAAAACCTACACGCTCACTCGGGAAATCGTATACTACGCGAATGCGCCTACGGCACACGGCATGACCGCGGGCTCCTTTAAACTAGACGGGAACCCGACGCTCTACATTACGGGCTCCCAGACGATTGCAGGCAAGCTGTCATTTGTGAGACCTTCGCCTACGCCGGCGACGTCACCCGCAATCACGCTGGAGATATCCAAAGGTTCTACGCTGTTGTCCACGTTGGACACGACGGTCAGTGCTGCGGTTTACTCGAATCCCGGCTATGTGGACTTTCCTTTCAGCTCGACGACGGCGTTCGATTTCACAGCCGGCGGCGAGGGCGTGTACAGCGTTCGGGTGAAAAGCACGCCCTGGGCCTCGCAGAGCGCCGCCAACTTTCCTTTGACGTTTACGAACACGGATCCGACAAAGCCGTATATCTCAAGCATCAGGCAATTATACGGCGTAACGGAATCAAGCACGAATGTCACTTATACGGACAGCCCGGTATTCACCGATAACATGACGGTGCTTCAAACCCCGCTTTACCTGATGCTTCAGACGGTTAACGGCAACGGGACACCTTCCCTGAAGGCTTACGTCGACGGTGTGGAGCAGACGTCTGCCGCTTTCAGCGCAACGCCGTTCACGTCTTCGCCCGGCGGCTTCACCGTGTACCGAATCAATAAAATGCCTGCCGGCGAAGTCCGATTGGAGTTCTCCGTGAACAATTCGTTGACGACGAAGTCGGTTACGCTTAATTTCTTGCCGGCGCCGTCCATCCAAATCACGAATTTGACCAACGGCAAGGTATTCACCAGCTCGGGGGAGCTTGCTAGCGCCGCAGTCGGCGGGGTGAAGGGCAAGCTGGTCAATTTCAACACAACCTCCGGATCGCCGGACCTGACCAGCGTCTACATTACGGTGAACGGGAAAACGGATCAGATTCCGATCTCCGCTTTGCCGGCGGCTCCTACTTTTGCATATACGGATGCGGCTAAACTCGCGCTCGTAGCCGGTCCGAACACAATAACGGTGTCGGGTACGGCCAACGGGGTTCCAGTTTCTACGACCATTACGGTTTATTTCTTGTCCGCCGACAAACCGTCGATCCTGAACATATTGCCGGTTCCGCGGAATGTTCTGCCGCAGACGCCGTATTTGGACGATCCGCAACAGAAGATTGTTCGGCAGGGAACGACCAGCCAGTATTCGACGGAAGAATTGAACATCGACGTTTTGTTTCACGCCACCAAGGTGACCGATCTTATAATTCAAGAGGATGGCCAAGTGAAAGCGACCGCCGCTGCAGGCGGTTCAGGTATGGTCAGCAGTGATACGAGCTATTTGATCGTAGATGACAGCTCGGAAGCGGACGGTAATCCGTACAAGCTGCGCGTGCTCGTGGGGCTCCCGGCCGTCGGCGGCTCCAAAAGCATCACGATTACCGGTCGAAGCGGGACCGTGACGGTCTCCGAAACGGTTACGATCTCGCGCGTCATTCCGCCCTACCGGATATTGTCGCCGAAGCTGCCGGAAGAAGCGGTCATCAACCAAAACTTTCTGGATGTCATCATACGGGCGGAAGGCGCAGACAGCATCGATATCGGCAAAGAAAGAATGAGGAAGGATCCGAACGACTATATTTTCCGCTACCAGGTCACCAAATTGAAGACAGGCAAAAACAAGATAGACTTTACGGTCAACCGGGGCAATCAGAAAGTGAAGGGAACGTTTAACGTCAACTATGCCGCTGATGATTCCGTGGGCGCACAGTTGATGGCTGAACTTACGTCTTCCGGGAAAATTTCCGCCTTCAAAGGCAATCTGACACTGTCGTTCCCGAGAAACACATTCCTGGCGCCGGCCAAGAAGGGGCTGAACGTAGACGGGTTGTTCGACTCGCAGAAGATCATGTTCGGCATCGCCGGACGCGACGGAAGAACGATCAAAACGGAGAATATCGACGGCACGATTACGCCGATCAGCACGAACCCGAGCGCGCAGAACCTGCTGACGCCTGTTGCGCAGTTCGGATTCATGTCCGAAATGTACTGGATCGACCCGGGTTCCGTGAATATGTCGTCGCTGAACGATTATAAATTCGTCAAAGGCGAGCATCCGTACAAGACGGGCGGCGACAACTTGCCGTTCTACGGCCGCAACGAACCGGATTATTGGCTGGTGCCGTCCCAGCGGGGGATCATTACGATCAAATATGACGAGGCTCTTCGCAACGAAGCGGCAGCCAATCTGGCGATTTGGCGGTTCGACGGCGTGCAGTGGATCAACCTCGGCGGTAAAGTGGACACCCGCAAAAAGACAGTCACGACCGATTTCGACGGCTTCGGCTTCTACGCCGTTCAAACGCTGCGCTACGGGCAGAACGACATCGTGAGCCACGAATTCGCACGCAACTCGCTTGAGCTCATGTTCGCCCGCGGAATCATGAACAAGAAGAGCGACAACGAATTTGGCGTATACGACAATACCACACGCGGCGAATTTGCGCAGTTAATGGTCAAAATGCTGAAAATTCCGCTGGACTACGATGATAACAACCTGACCTTCGACGATGTGCCTAACCTTGCGATTCCGGGCGCGCTATGGGATTACAAATACATCGAGACGGCGGTCCGCAAGGGCATCGTCCGGGGACGGGGACCGAGAATTTTCCTCCCTAACGAGCCGCTGACTCGCGAAGAGGCTGCGATCATGATCGCCAGAGCGACAAACCTGTTGAAGGGCAAGGAAGACCCTGCGAAAGACAGAGTCGCCCTGCAGAAGCTGTTCACGGATGCCAACCTGCTCAATTATTATTCGGTCAGCTCCGTGCTCGCGATCAATAAGGCGGGGTATATCACAGGCATTCCGAACCCGGTTAGCGGGGGCGCGAAGCCGACCTTCCGCTTCGATCCGCTGACGAACCTTAAACGCGCCGAAGCTGCGGTCATCGTGGAACGCGTGATGAAGAAAGCGAAGCTGCTATAAATAGGAACAATAGAGTAAGGTAAGAAGGAGAAAGGCCGGCTCGAGCAGCCAGGCTTTTCTTTTTTTCTTGGACCCTATTTCGCGTCGAGGCGCGGCGGTGTAGGCGCTACTGATCAAGCGAACGAGAGACGCTAAGGTTTTTAAAACTTTTTTTCGCAGCTCGCAACTTTTTCGGGAAACATGCGTTTATATACATGTAACTCGAAACGGGAAGCGGAAAACGGAGAGCAGAGCAGTAAATATAACTTTCTCTTTACGGTAGAATTCGCCCATTGTATAATGTTATAGTGCTGGGTCGAATCTACCAGATTTTTCTTCTTCGTTTTATGAGTTTCTGCGACATGTTCTTACATAGGGTTTAACGTGCACGCAGACACAATCTTTATGAATCGTGCTCTACTCTGGGAAGGGGGTGAATCGGCCGATGAGGGAAACGAGCCATCACATTTTTCAACAAAACTCTCAACAACCGAAGGATTTTAGAGGAGGAGAAAAAAAGGTTATGAAGAAAAGTTTATCCCTGCTCGTAGCAATTGCTATGGTTTTCTCGATGTTCGCATCCGTAGCTGCTGCAGCGACGGACGCGCAAGGCAAGTATGATGTACTTAAAGAGGCAGGCATCTTCACGGGCTTCCCGGACGGATCCGCAGGTCTCGACAAGCAAATGACCCGCGCAGAGTTCGCGGCGGTTATCGCACGCGCAATGAAGCTCGAAACGACGGCGAAGGCTTCTTTCGCTGATGTTCGCACAGCTTACTGGGCATCCGAGGAAATCGCGGCAGTTGCTAAAGCGGGCTACATGGAAGGCGTCGGCGCCAACAAGTTCAACCCGACTGCCCAAGTATCCGTTGAGCAAATGGCAACGATCGCCGCTCGTCTGGTGGGTCTGGAGAAATCCGACGCAGCAGTAGAAGGCCAAGTAAGCGGTTGGGCTAAAGGCTGGGTAGCAGCAGCTGTTGAAGCGAAGCTGATCCCTGCTTCCACGAACTACACAGCTATCGCTACGCGCGGCCAATTGGCTAACGCTACGTTCGCTGTTGTAAGCGAGATTGGCGCACTGATCTCCGTAACGGGCTACAAAGTCGTAGACGCGAAGAACGTTGAAGTATCGTTCTCCGACAATGAAACGGAGAAGGTAGCTCTGACGGAAGCGCTGAAAGTTGGCGACAACACGATCAAAGTTACGCACAAAGGCAAAGAGTACAGCGTAACGGTTAAGTTTGAGCAATTGGCTGCTACAGTTAAAGCTGCAGGCGCTAAGAAGCTGGAAGTTGCTTTCAACCAAGCGGTTGATACGGCGAAAGCTAACATCTCCATCAAGCGTGGCTCTAACTCCGTAGGTATTGCATCCACGACGTGGTCTGCTGACAAGAAGACGGCAACAGTTGAGCTGTCCTCCAAGATGGTTGCTGGTACGTACGACGTCACGGTTACTGGTCTTGACCAGACGGCAGCTACGGCTTCCGTAACGGTTGAAGCAGAAACTGTAAAAGCTATCGAAATCCTTTCCGATTTCGGCGCACTGGTTGACGGTACTGATGCCGACCTGATTGCTAACGATGCAATTGAAGTTGGCTACAAAGTAACGAACCAATACGGCGAAGACATCACGGCTATCACGACGCTTAACGCTTCGACAAGCGGCGCGTCGGTAGGCCTGACTGAAAGCACTGGAACTGCTAAGATCCAAGCTGCTGCTACGTTCGCAATCGATAACGTTGTTTCCCTGACGTTGATTCACCCGGGTACGGCAACAGTAGCTTCGAAATCGCTGAAAGTTTCCGGCGAAGCAAAAGTAGCTGAAATTGCAGTAACTGAGCTTTACCATGCAGACAAGAAGGCGCTGACTGCCGATTCGACTGCAACGGAGTACTCCCTGGTTGTTGAAGCGAAGGACCAATACGGCCGCGCTGTAACTGACCAGGCTAAATTGGACGCTGAAGTTATCGTTTCTGTAACGAACCCTGCTGTTGTTTCCGTTAACAGCCTGGTTAATAACAGAGCAGATTTCACTACACTGACGATCGACGGTAAAACAAAAACTGTTCTTCAATTGTCAGGTACGCCTACTGCGGGTACTTCCGTAGTAACGCTGATCGCTGCTGGTTCCGGCAATGCAAAAACGACTACGTTCACTTTGACGGTATCGGAAGGGCTGAAATCCAACAACGTAACGTTTGGTGAAGTAGGTCTGGTTGCTGTTGGCGAAGTTGTAAAGGTGCCTGTAACGGTAACGGATCTGGCTGGCAACGAAATCACGGATGTATCCGTACTGAACGGCGCTTCCAAAGGTGTTACAGTTACGGGTGCAACTTACGGTTCGTTCGCTAAAGACGCAGGTAAAGTTGTTTACCAGTTCACGGCGACTGCAGAAGGTCCACAGACTTTGACGGCTCTGTCGAAGAACAACAAAGTAGCTATCAAAACGATCGACATTAAAGCAGAAGCTAAACCGGCTGTTATCGTTGGTCTGGATAGCGATGTTAACACGCTGATCTTCAAAGGCCAGACACTGACCTTGACTGACGACAAATTGCGTGTAGAAGACCAGTACGGCCGCACGATGACGGATGCAGCGTTCGCAGCTGATCTCGATGCAGATGGTGTGGCAGCAGCTAACGAGTATCGTGTAGTAGTTGCCGATACGGCTGACGCTTTCATCACGCTGACGGGTGCAAACCTTGATGCACAGGCAGCAACGACGGTTGTACTGAACGGCGCTCAGAAAGGGTCCGAGTCTATCTCATTCAAGCTTCAGAAATATGTATCTGGTACGTGGACTGATGTAGCTGCTTCCCAAAACACGGTAGTATTCCGTACGGTTGAAATGAGCGACCTGTCCGGATTCGGCGTTGAAGATCTGGGTAAAATTTTCGATAACGCTGCATACGACAAGACGCTGTCCGTATTCGGTTTGACTTCCGACAATAAGAAAGTTGCGCTTCCTAACACGGCATTTACTGCACAAGCTTCCGGTGCTGTAGAAGTAGTTGGTGCTGATGTAATCAGCGTAGTAGCTGCACCTGGATTCACAGCTGACAAGAAAGAAGTTGAAGGTCAAGTTACCGTAACGATCAACGCTACGGGCGACCAATTCGTGAAGGCTGCAATCGCTACGAACGTAGCTCCTGCAGTTGACGTAATTGAAATTCGCGAGAACAGCGCAAAAGTAACGGCTGTATCCTTGGATGCTGCAACTGTTGGCGGAACGTTCAACATCGCCGACATCGCTGCTAAGCTGTACGCTAAGGATCAGTACGGTAAAGATGCAACTGTTAACGCAAGCACGGGTGTTATCACGTTTGCTGACGGTACAACTGTAACTCCTCGTCTGACGATTTCCGGTCTGGTTGACGGTAAAGCGGACGTTACTGCTCCGGTTATCGGCAGCAATGGTCTGGCAGCAGCTCAAATCACTAACGTAGGCGCTGGCGACAGCTTCAACGTTATTGTATCGGCTGGTTCCAAATCGACCGAAATCATCAAAGTTACGATCACGAACTAATTTTTCAGCTACAATGGAGGCTCCTTCGGGAGCCTTCTTTTTGTTTTTGTTTTTGTTTTGATTGGAGAAACAATTGGTGATCCTTATCCGTCTAACTATTAAGGAACTATGACAGGGGGGGAATAAGAAGTGAAAATCGGATGGATTAAGATGGGTATTGCAGTCATCATGTTCCTCACATTAGCAGTCTTACCGGTAATAGTTGAAGCTACACCTGTAAAGTCGAATAAGGATATGCAAGCAAAGGTATCTCAAAGAGCAATCTCGTTAGGGGGCAACAGTGATTTAGTGCTCCGTGATGCACATTTCTTGATGCAGGAAAAAGGCAAACTGCTATCCTTCACCCTTGTAATTATCAATAACGGCAAACAAGACCTTAACCTGCTGGATTACTGGATCAGAGTGAAAACAAAATCCGGCAAGTCATTTAAAACCTCCTTATCAGAAACAGATAGAGACACGAAGGCAATCTCTGCAAGATCTGCAGACAATCTTACATACTTTGCTGTGGTAGACCAACAGACTCAATTGAATGACATTCAGTTCGAAATCGTTAAGTGGGACTTCTCGGCAGCAGGCTATGAGCGTAAATTAGGAATGATCCAATATCCGTTCGGGCTTTCTCAAAGCACGCCCACTTTCAAAGATGAAATTATGCTCTTCGATAATACAAAAATACGCGGTGCGATAAAACAGGTGATAATGAGTCAGGATCAAACTTATGCTTATATCACGCTAAACTTGCTTGCAGAGAACATCGGCTTTCAAACCACTGATTTGTCAAAAATCCGTTTTGCGCTTCAAACAGAGAGCATGACGGTATATGAATTGGAATCAGACGATCTGAGCCAAACCAAGGTTCAGTCGAAAGAACGGAAAATCATAGCGCTTAACGCTGTCATACCGCTGGCCAGCGCGGGTAAAAAATTATCCTTGGTTATGGCTGTAATGGACGAAACGAACAAAGTTAAATTGCCGATCGGTGTTTTCCAAATGCCAATTTTTAAAGCGGCGACAGCGGCGCCGGCGCTGAAGCCAAAACTACTGTTCGTCAGCGGACAGCCTGTAGAACACACGGTTGGGCATGCATTTATCACGACAAATGATCTTGAACAAACCGTAAATCTTGACTATACGTTTATAAATAAGAGTCAATCAGCTTTTATGCTACCTGATTTGGAATTTTCGCTTAAAACAAAGGAAGGCATCCAATACCCTTTGGCTTACACAATAGAAGAGAAAAAACTGCAGCCAAATATAAAAAAGGTCATTACATTAAACGGTCAAATTCCAGCGGGCATTAATCCGGAAACGATGGAGTTAACTGTGCGTACCCCCTCCACAATTACAAATAGAAGTTCATTAATCGGTTTATTCACTATCGTTAAGGGTTCACAGGAGGGGATCGCAAGTGGAATCTACAATTATAATAATTATGACATTAAGGTAGAGTCGATCCAGCGTTTGCCCATAGATAGTTATGATATGTTGGCGGCCGACATCACGATAAGGAACGGTAGTCAGGTTTATAAGACGATTCCAGCGCTTTCCGGATACTTTACCATTAATGGGGTGAAGTTAAGCACTGAGCCAGCGAAGGTATTATTGGATAACAGCATCAATATTGCGCCGGGTCAGAGCTACAATATGATCGTGTACACCAAGATTCCGTATTCCACCACTATACAATCGATACAATTTGCACTTACGGAAGCAGAAAATGAGAAGACGCCAAAAACTTTGTATCGCTTTACTAATAACAAGGTTTCTGACCTGGAGAAGGTCAGTATCGATACGGTATACGAAATCAAAGGCTTGGGTAGCAGAGGCGCCGTGAAAATCACGAAAGCCGGCATCTATGAAAGTAATATTGACGAAATATTTTATGCGCAAATGGAATATGAGAACAAAGAAAATCGACCGATTGAAATTGTGCCGCTTGGGGGTTATATTGAAAATGGCGATGGTGCAATTTATTACCTGACTTTCTCGACCTACACTAAAAAAGTGAAACCTAACGGCAAAATAATGCTTTCCGCATGGGCTAACGTACCGACCCGATATGACAAATCTGACCTTCATTTAGTTGTGGGACAGAAACTAAATGCGAAAGCAGCTCCAGCGGCTCATGCAACAGATCCGGGAGCGGTTTCCGAAAACGCCATAGTAAAAGCCGTATCTTACGAGATGCCTCCTCATCGGTTGGCCAGCACACAAAATACGCTACAAAAGATTCCATATAAAAGCTATGGTTTATCACTTCATAATATCTTTGCTAATCTTTATGTGAGCGACCCGGATAATCCTCAAATCGTCGGGATGTCTTTGAATTTTAATTATGACTTATCCAAAGTGTTGGAGTCAGGTGAGACCGCGGAGGCGCATAAATTGGTAATTGAAGTTTTAAATCTGGATACGAAAAAATCGACCTTATCCACGGAATTCGAGTTGGATCTCGAACCGGGAACGGCCAGCACGCTGAAGGAAGGAACCGGGTTTGCGAAAAAGCTTATATTTATAGATGACAATATCAGTTCGAAGATTACGACTTACAATAAGTACCTGCTAAAAATCTATGATCAGGTAGGTGACCAAAAAGTAGTTTTGGCCAGCAAAGAACTGAAATGGTTTGTCACCGAATAGTGCAAAGGGTAGTTTGGTGAGCGATATTCATGTATCCTAATAAAAGATCGGTCTATTCTATATCGTGAACATCTTGAACCTATTTTAGATTGACTTATATAAACTACAGTGGGGAGGAGAAGAGTTATACAAATGAAAAAAGCTGCTTTTAAAAGGATAGTGGCCGTATTATTAATAGGGGCAGGTATGTGGAGCGGTTCACATTTAATCAGCCAAGCCGTCAGCGACACCCCCGGCTCCGTCGACGATCCTGTCGTAACGAAGAGCTACGTCGATAAGCTTCTAGGCAGCGGCGGCGGTAGCGGGGACAGCGCCCGGAAGGAGCTGCAGGCGATGATGGACGCGTTCAAGAAAGAGATGGAGGCTAACAAAGCCGGAACCTCATCGGAAGTCGTCATTGTAAAGCCGGGACAAACGTTGATGGCATCGGCAGGGGCGCAGTTCGTGCTGCGTGCCGGCAAAGGCGTGGCGTACAGCTCGGACGTCAACGGGATTTCCAACGTTACCGCAGGCACCGATATCAAGAGCGGCAATGCGGTGCCGAACAATCATCTGATCATATTTCCGCGCGAAGGCCGCGGCGTGATGCCTGACCCGGACCAGACCGGACCTTTAACGGTGCTCGTGCTAGGCGGCTATGAACTGAAATAACGATCGGATCGGTTCTCATCATAATTCTTCCCTGTTTGACAACAAGTGATACGCTTCAAAGCGACAAAACCTCGGCATACTAAGGCCACAATTTCATCAGGAGGTGCGCAGTATGCCAAGAAGATCGCGGAACATCAAAGTGGTGCCGGAATCGAAGCAGGCATTGGAGCAAATGAAGTATGAGATTGCAGCGGAGCTCGGGCTTGTGACGCCGGGCATGGGCGGCAGTGATTACAGCTCGGAATTCGCCGGCGAGCTGGGGGCGGGCATTGCGGCGGTTGGAGCAGGGCAGGTGCAATGGGCGAACCTGGCGACTCGAGATGCCGGGGCCGTCGGCGGGATGATTACCCGGCGGCTGATCCAGCAGGCCGAGCAGGCGCTTGGACGTCTGTAGCGCGCCGGCATGCGGTTACATTGACATCATCCGACATATCCGGTATCATACTGTCCTAGAAGCGTTGTCTAACAACCTTTTCCACCTCGGAAAAGGTTCATTTTTTGTCTAGAGCAACCGACATTATTTCATACTATGCTTATAGGAGGTCGATACGGGATGGCGACGACAGGTCGGCACTTGTTTACGTCGGAATCGGTTACGGAGGGACACCCCGATAAAATATGTGACCAGATTTCCGATGCGGTTCTTGATGCTTTTCTGGAGGTGGACCCCCATGCGCGCGTAGCCTGCGAGGTTTCCGTCGCGACAGGCCTTGTGCTTGTTATCGGCGAGATCAGCAGCCGCGCGGATTATGTGGATATCCCGGCAATTGTGCGGCGCACGATCAAGGACATCGGTTATACGCGCGCCAAGTATGGCTTTGACTCGAGCACATGCGCGGTTTTGACGTCGTTGAACGAGCAGTCTGCGGACATTGCTCAGGGCGTTAACGCAGCGCTCGAATCGCGTGAAGGAAAAGACGTTCAGCAGGAAAATGAAGACATCGGCGCGGGCGACCAGGGCCTGATGTTCGGCTTTGCAGCCAATGAGACGCCGGAGCTGATGCCGCTTCCGATTGCACTGGCGCACCGCATCTCCCGCCGCCTCTCGGAGGTTCGGAAGGACGGCACCTTGGATTACTTGCGTCCGGACGGTAAAACGCAGGTCACTATTGAATATGTGGACGGCAAGCCTGTACGCGTCGATGCGATCGTCGTGTCCACCCAGCATGCCGAAGAGGTTGCGCTGGAGCAGATCCAGCACGATATCCGCGAGCAGGTTATCGCACCGGTCGTTCCACAGGAATGGCTGGACGCCGATACCAAATATTATATCAATCCGACGGGCCGTTTCGTCATCGGCGGACCGCAAGGCGACGCCGGCCTGACCGGCCGCAAAATCATCGTCGATACGTACGGCGGATACGCGCGCCATGGCGGCGGCGCATTCTCCGGCAAGGATCCGACAAAGGTCGACCGCTCTGCAGCCTACGCGGCACGTTATGTGGCGAAGAACATTGTGGCCGCAGGTCTTGCCGACAAATGCGAAATTCAGCTGGCTTACGCAATTGGCGTGGCCAATCCGGTATCGATCAACGTTGATACGTACGGCACCGGCAAAGTAAGCGAAGACAAGCTTGTCGAAGTGATCCGCAGCAATTTCGACTTGCGTCCGGCAGGCATTATCAAGATGCTTGACCTGCGCCGGCCGATTTACAGCCAGACGGCCGCTTACGGTCATTTTGGCCGCACGGACATCGATTTGCCTTGGGAGCGCGTAGACAAAGCGGATAAGCTCAAAGCTGAAGCTCTCGCGTAATTGATCGATATTCATCATGCATTCAGCCTGCTTTGGAGGGTTTCCTCCTCAGCGGGCTGTTTTTGTTTCGAGAGGCTAAACTTCGCCGCCGCTAAAGCCGAAAACTAGGGTAGGACTGTATTAGTTAGGGAGTGGGATTCGTCATGACCCGGAAACGCAACAGCATTGCCATTTTTCTCGCAACGATACTCTTGACACAATGGGTGGTCACCGGACTGTACAGTGGTGTTCGGCCGTTGCAAGCCGCCCCAGGCGGACCTGTCTTGCTCGGAGTGTCGCCCGCCGACAATGCCTCGGCTGTGGCGCCGTCGGCCAATCTCGTGCTGACGTTCGATGAGAGTGTGATAAGGGGAACAGGCTCCGCTGCCGTGACCATTTATAGAGTATCGGACAATACGGCGGTCGAATCATTCGTCGTTTCGAGCAGCAGCCGCATCACCATTCACAGTGCCGCGAAAAATATCGTCACGATCGATCCCACGGCTGATTTTATTGCGGGGACGAGCTATTATGTTCTGATCCAGGCAGGCGCATTCAGGAATGAATCTGCGGCAATCAACTATGGCGGTCTCTCCACCGCCACGGGATGGAATTTCACGGCGGCTCCGTCGGATACGACGGCGCCTGTACTGCTCGCACGTTCCTCCAACGTTGATGCGGGGCAGCCGGTCGCGCTCACCTTCGATGAGCCGGTATATGCGGCCAACGGAACGGTGACCTTCACCAACACAGCCGATGCAAGCGATTCGCAGGTCGTTAACGTGATCTCCTCGCAGGTGACGGGAAGCGGCACTACTTCGATCCTCGTCACCCCGGGTACGCCTCTGCGCGCAAGCAGCAGCTATAATGTCACGGTATCGTCCGGCGCATTCCAGGATTTCGGCGGCACCAATTTTCCCGGAATGCTATCCGGATGGACGCTGGCGGTCCATGCGCCTCCGATGGCTATGCCTTCCTTCGCTCCGGCCGACGACAGCCTGGGGGTAGCCTTGATCCCGGGCGGCATTCGAGCCCGCAAAGTCGATCACCCGCGGCGAGTTCGCCACTTATATCGCCCGGGGGCTGGGACTAAGCGGCAGCAAGCAGGAGGCGGCCAGGTTCAAGGACGTTAATTCGTCAACGGCGATGGCCGCCTATATCGGAGCCGCATCGGCGGCAGGCATCGTTACCGGTATGCCAGACGGCACCTTCAAGCCGAACAGCCCGATTACCCGGGAACAGATGGCAGCGATGCTGATTCGCGCCGCCAAGGCGGCCGAAGTCGAGGTGCGGCTGCCGCAGAGCCAGGCAAGCTATCTGACCCGGTTCAAGGACAAGGGCAAAATTTCGGACTGGGCGCTCACGGATGTGTCAAAGGCGGTCGGCGCGGCCATGATCAACGGCGGGACCAACGGCAATTTCAACCCGCGGTCCAATGCGACAAGGGCTGAAGCGGTCATCATGCTGAAGCGGCTGCTCGTTTACGTGAAGTTTATGGATGAATAGGGTAATACCGCGTTTCGCCTCCCACAAACCCCGACCAGCATGGTTGAGGGTTTGTGGGAGGCGAAACGCTATCCGACAGCTGCAATCTTAAGATATTCTCATTTATCGTAACTTTTCGACCTCTCCAGGAGTCTATTACTAGTAGACTTGGAGATGGGAGAGATCATAGAACGATGCGCAGAACGATTCGCGGCAACCGGAATTCGGGTCGAAAGGGACGATCGAACGACCGTCGTCCGATGAGAAGCGTGCTTGTATGGGTCATCGGAGGCACGCTCTTGCTCCAGCCGCTGGCTGCGGGGAAAGCTTGGGCGAATGGAGACAAGGGCTCGGCCGCAGGCGCGCCAACGAGCGTTGCGGCGGTGAATACGGCGGAACCGAAGCTGACGGCGGTATTCGAAAATATTATCACATCCGGAGCGGTGCGAAGGGACTATGTATGGTCTTCGGTCCGCGGCGGCGCACCGGTCACCTCGACCGTGCGCGTCATCGAAATCGATCTGACGAATCCCTATGTTTCGCTTAATGCGATGAACGGCAAAGGCGGGACGCTGCCAAGCAAAGCGACGGTTGCCTCGATGGTGAAGGAGACGGGAGCGGTGGCCGGCGTTAACGCGGACTATTTCGATACGGCTAGCGCGGAGGCGACGCCCTTCGGCGCGGTAATCGCAAGCGGAGAGCTGGTGAAAAGCCCGCGGCAGCTGGAGGGTATGTTCATGTTCGCCGTGACGGCCGACCGTGTTCCGATGATCGACAGGTTCACGGTGGAAGGCACGGTGGCGACGGCCGGCGGCGCAAGCTTCCCGCTGGCGGGGATGAATGAAGCGGCATACCGCACGGAGCCGAATGCGGGTTACAGCCATGTGAATGCTTTATATATTTACACCGACGTATGGAAGGCGGCCGAGCGGCCGAATACGGCAAGCAGCGCCAGCACGCCTACCGAAGCGCTGGTGGTGGACGGCGTGGTGACGCAAATAGCCGATAAGGCGACGCTTAACGTGCAGCCTCCCGCCAACGGGTATATTTTGCGCGGACATGGGACGGCGGCGGCATTCCTCCGCGAGCAGCTGACGGTAGGGACGGCTGTCACCTCCGATCTGAAATTGAAATCGGTCGCCTCCGGCACAACGTTCAGCCCGTCATCGTTCCAGATGATGGTCGGGGGCCATACGATACTGGTCAATGAAGGCAAGCCGTCTTCGTTCTCGCGCAATACGGGCAGCTTAAGTCCTACGTCGGGCCGGGCGCGTACGGCGGTCGGCTATTCGAGGGACAACAAGACCGCTTATCTGATCACGGTGGAGGACAGCGGCAGCAGCGCGGGCATGACGATTGCCGAGCTGCAGAAGACGATGGCGGCGCTCGGCGTGTGGAAAGGCATCAATCTGGACGGCGGCGGCTCGACGACAATGATCGACCGGCCGCTCGGGGAATTCGACACGAAGCTGTCGCATCCGACCGAGGACGGCGGCGCCGGCACCTATCAGCGTCCCGTCGTGAATGCGATCGGCGTCTATTCGAATGCGCCGAAGGGCTCGCTCAAGGGGATTAAAGCGAGCGGGAAAGGCATCCTCTTCATCGGGGAGCAGACCGAGTATGCCTTGAAGGCTTACGATACGTACTTCAATCCGCTCGATCCGGCGGGGATCGCGGCGCAATGGAGTCTGGACAAGCCGGCGGTCGGCAAGCTGTCGGGCGGTATCTTGACGGCGGCCGCGCCGGGGCAGGCGACGCTCACGGTCAAGTCCGGCTCGGGATCGGACAAGCTGCCGATCGAGGTCATCGGCGAGCGCAGAATCGTCAAGATGAGCATTGAGGCCGGTCCGGCCGAGCTCAAGGCAGGTACGATTGTCGATGTTCCCGTGAAAGTGGCGCTTGACGACGGTTCGACCTATACGATTCCTGCCGGCTCAGTCGATTGGGAGCTCCGCGGCTTCACGGGCAGCGTGCAGAACGGCACGATCCGCGTCGATGGGGTGAAGGCCGGCGCCAACGCCGGCTATGCGATTGCGCGGTATGACGGTTACTCGGCGCTGCTTCCGTTTGCGGCAGGCAGCACCGATAAACCATTCGAGCGCTTCGAGAGCCCGGCGTACGGCATCACGTCCGCGTCCGCGCCTGCTGCGGTAACGAGCGGCGTCGACACGGTCGGTGGCCTGCCGGGCGGCGACGGTTCCAATGCCTTGCAGCTGCGTTACGATTTCTCGACCAGCGTCGAGGACCGGACGAAAGCGGCTTATGCCGTATTTAACGGCACGGGTGTGCCGCTGCCGGACAGTCCGACCGGTATGGCGGTGGATGTCTATGGCGACGGCAGCCGCAACTGGCTTCGAGCAGCCGTGACCGATTCGACCGGGAAGGCGTTCATGGTCGATCTGGCGCAATCGGTCGACTGGACCGGGTGGAAGACGGTCCGGGCCGATTTTACGATCCATGACATGAAATACCCGATCAAACTGAAAAGCTTGTATATCGCCACTTTGAAGGAAGGCCAGGACGAACGGGCGATGTCCGGAGAGCTGGCATTCGACAATTTGATGCTGCAAAGCGCGGCTTCGCCCACCCCGGTGAACCAGGCCGCAATCGTCCTGACGTTGGGCAAAAAGTCGGCTGATGTCGACGGTGCGGCAATAAAGCTGGACGTTGCGCCGCTGGCATTGAACGGGGTCTCGTATCTGCCGTTCCGCTTTGTGGCGGACGCGATGGGGGGCCAGGTGGGCTGGGATCAGACGGCAAAGCGCGTGACCGTGCTGCGAGGCGACAGGCTGCTCGAGCTGCGGCTTGGACGCGACGATCTGGTGCTGAAC
>NZ_KK082165.1:19567-22973 GCF_000598065.1 Paenibacillus darwinianus
CGATCTGGTGCTGAACGGGGAGCGCAAGCCGGTAACGGTGGCGCCGATCGTGCGCGGCGGTCGAACGCTGGTTCCTGTGAGGCTTGTCTCTGAGCAATTGGGCCTGGATGTCGCATGGGACGCAAAAACCAAAACAATTACCATTCAATGAGTAAGGCGGCCTTGTTTTGTTTTATGATATAGTAGTGGTAGGTTAGTTAACGCTTATTCGGGTGGTGTGGCTTGATCCGTGGACTATCGAGTAAACGACATTGACCGCGTCATCAAAAACGCGATAAACGTTATGGAGGAAAGCAAGTATCAGATCTTTGAAATTGCGGAATCCGCGCGCGACGAATTGCTGAAGATCAGCCAGGAGCTGGAATCGATCATGCAGGAAACGGCGGGCACGATCGACAAGGTCGATCAGCTGGAGCTTGATTACCGCCATGCGCGGATTCGCCTTACCGAAGTGAGCAAGGATTTCATCCGTTACAAGGAAGCCGACATCAAATCGGCGTACGAGGCGGCGACGCAGGTGCAGCTCGATCTGATGGTGTTCAGGGAGAAGGAATCGTACTTAAAAGCGCGCCGCGCCGATTTGCAGAAAAGAGTCAAGAATGTGGAGCTTTCCATTGAAAGGGCGGAAACGGTCAGCTCTCGCATCAATGTCGTACTGGAGTATTTGTCGGGAGATTTGAACCAGGTCACCCGGATTCTCGAATCCGCCCAAAACCGTCAGCAGATCGGATTAAAGATTATTTTGGCGCAGGAGGAAGAAAGAAAGCGGATTGCGCGGGAAATTCACGACGGTCCCGCCCAGTCGCTCGCTCACTTGGTGCTTAGAACAGAAATTGCGGAAAGAATGCTGGCCAAGCAGGAATTCAGGCTGGTACAGGACGAATTAATAGATTTGAAGGGGCAAGTGCGCAAAGGCATCGAGGAAATCCGCAAAATTATTTTCAATCTGCGACCGATGGCTTTGGACGATCTGGGACTTATGCCTACGCTTCGCAAATATTTGCAGGACTTGGAAGACAAAACGAAGATCCGAACCACATTCGATACGGTCGGCCGGGACTTTCGCCTGCCCTCCGCCATGGAGGCGGGTATTTATCGGCTGGTGCAGGAAGCCTGTACGAATGCAATGAAGCACGCCAACCCTACTTTCGTCTCATTGGAAATTACGTTTCAGCCGAATAGGATCCGAATCGTTATCTGCGATAACGGTGCCGGTTTTCATACCGACTTAATTAAAGCAAAGGCCAAGGACAGCTCCCATTTCGGCTTGATCGGGATGCGGGAACGGGTGGAGCTTTTGGAGGGGAGGATGGAGATCGAATCGCAAATCGGACAGGGAACGAAGATCGCGATCCAGATTCCCGTCAACGCTGAGCAACGAAAGGAGTAGATAACGAATGGACCAAAAGCCTGCGGTTAACCGTAAAATAAAAGTGCTGATCGCCGACGATCATCAGCTGTTCCGGGAAGGCTTAAAGCGAATTTTGAACATGGAAGACGACCTGGAGGTTATCGGCGAATGCGGCGACGGTATCCAGGTGCTTGAATTTTGCAATCATACGAGGCCGGAAGTCGTGCTGATGGACATCAATATGCCGATCGAGAACGGCGTGGTGGCGACCGAGCGGCTGCGGGATATTTTTCCGGAAGTGAAAGTGCTGATCCTGTCGATTCACGATGACGAGAGTTACGTGTTCGAAACGCTGCGCAAGGGAGCCTCTGGCTATCTGCTGAAGGACATGGAGGCCGAGTCGCTGGTCAATGCCATACGTTCGGTCGTAGGCGGGCACGCTTACATTCATCCGAAAGTAACGGGCAAGCTGATCAACCAGCTCCGCCGGATGACCTATCTCGATGAGATCGGGGTTATGTCCGGCGCCGCCGCGACCAAAGAGGCAGGCGTTAAATTCATTGCCGGCGACAACAATCCGCTCACGCGGCGCGAGGCGGAAGTGCTTCGCCTGATGGCGGAGGGCAAGAGCAACAAGCTGATCGGGGAATTCCTCTATATCAGCGAAAAAACAGTCAAAAACCACGTCAGCAGCATCCTGCAGAAAATGGAAGTGGACGATCGCACGCAAGCGGTCATCCATTCGATCAAGAACGGATGGGTTACGTTGTAACGGGCTTTTTGGGTGGTCATGATGGATTTATGCCGACAACCGTCATCTCTTTCGGGAGAGGCGGTTTTTTGCGCTGGATACGGGTTTCCCGTAAAGCCATTCGAACGTTAGCCCGTAACGTATGGGCGTCCGGCGGCATATAGTGTCACAAAATAAAACGCTGATCGACACGAAGGTAGGAGGCGGTTCCGATGATTTTTGTGCTGCTGGCGGTCGTTTGCTGTTATTTCCTCGCCGCCCTGACGGTTTATGCGATCCGCCGCATGTCGTTTACGCGGAAACGAAGCGGGCGGCATTATTTTCTGCTGGCCGGGAATGAGCAGCATCATTTGGAATGGGTCATCCGGTCCATACGGCGTTACGCCAGCCGCACCGGAACGGAGGTGACCGTGACGGTGATCGATTGCGGCTCGGCGGATGAGACGATGTCGATTGCCGCCTGCCTCGCGAAACGCGACGACAGCATTCGCCTATCGAAGCGGACGGCCGGGGAAGCGCAGGAGCTGTGGCAGGGGATTCAAGCTGTTGCGGGTGAAGAGGACGGGGAGGCGGTGCTGCTCGATTTGCGTAACCCCGACCGGTTCTGGAAGCTTAAACTATAGATAAGGCCGTTGCGGCGGGTTGCGAACCCGTTCCTCCGGCCGGAGTGCCAGCTGATGGGCCGGCGGCTGATGCGTATTCAAGTCACGAGTGCATTGCTATCGTTCAACGGATGTAGAAGTCTGAAGGTTGAACGGCTCGAAAAGTTGTTTGATTGAGTGACAGGAATTTGCTACGATAGAGGAAATCATCTGGAGCTCCGGCGTGAAGCACACCCGGACGGCGTTTGTCGCCGTCTTGGTGTGCTTTTTTGCCGTTGCTTGTGCTGCTGCGATTACGAGTGCGAATGTGATTGGAGGGACGAAATGAAGGCTCATTTGTACGCCGCGCTTTGGCCTGATGGGGCGCAAGCTTTTGTCACAATCGATCCGGATACGGACCGCCTGTTCTGGATTGAAGCGGATTACCGGAAGGGAATCAGGCGCGGCGTAGGGGATGCGTACGCCGGGATTTGGAGCGGGAAGCCTTTGGCGGAAGGGCTTCTGATGTGGCCCGAGCCGATGCCGCTCGGGCTGGCTCTGGAGGCGGCCGGTTTGTGGGAGGCCGTTGGTGGCGGACGAGCGCGGGGCGGAGCTGCGGCCGCTGCCGCTTTGGTTCGCTGCGTCGACCGCGCGGGTGCCGGTGCGGGCGAGCGGGGCGGGGGCTTCGGGCCGCGCCGCCCGGTATGGGAAACCGGCTCCGGC
>NZ_KK082166.1:0-15173 GCF_000598065.1 Paenibacillus darwinianus
CGCCTTATTTCGTTTCTTTCTTTCATCGCAACCTCTCAGCGGCGACTTGAATAATATATCACAGAGAGCCACTTGAAATCAACCTCTTTTTTATATGAGCTTTTTGCGATGTACGTTTTTCCAGCGGTGTCGTCGGTCGTAGCAAAGGCCTAAAGAGGGAACTTACGACGTTCCACATCTGAAAATACAGCGGATAGCAAGCGGGCAATTGCCTCCGGGATAAAAAGGGCGCACGAATCCCGTTATCCACAAAACAGGCTTGTGGATTGCCAGAGAAGTCCACTTATCCACATGTGAATTATGGTTTATGCGGCTACGCTAGACACCAAGCTGCGCATCTTCTCCGCCTGGTTCTTTTTGATGCGCCCGAGCGCCATCGCCAGCACGACACATAGCGCGAGTCCGCACCGCATCTTCATTTTGTTCATACCGCGGATGGTGTGCAGCTCGAAACCAAGCGACACATCGAGCCTGCTGTTCACGCGTTCTACTGACGTACGCTTATCATATTCCTTCTCCCATTTATAGCTGGCGCGATCGACCGGCGTAAAGATGCGGCGATCCTCCGACAGTGAAATGCGTATGCCTTGTGCCACCGGACACTGAGCTTGCCCGTCGCATTTGATGCCGAATTGCTTGGCCGGGCAAAGCTTCTTCAGCGTGTCCCGGTCTTTCTCAAATCCGCCGTTGCACATTTCTCGCCGGGTTCCCGTCTCGGGGCAATCGCAATAGACTTGGCCTTTATAGTTGTAGGCTACATTTTCTCTGCCGCTAAGCAATCGGGTCTCTTCCCCATCCCGCCACATGTTTCGGATATCGATCACCGGCTTGATCTGATACTGATCCCAACATTTGACGATAAGCTTCGTGTCGTCATAGCCGCGATCTGCCGCCAGCGTCTCTGCTGTCTTCAGCATCTCCGGCTGCCGCTTCTCCATTTGCTTCAACAGCTCGTGTCCTTCCGTAATATCAGACGCGGACGCTAAGCTCTATATGTTTTCAGTTACAAAAATGTCTTATTCCTCGCCTCGCCGTTCCATCCATTCATTCGCAATGTCCATGGCGGCTTTGAACCGCTCGCGCCCGCCCGTCTTCAAGCCCTGTCTGGCCGCTTCGGCGTTTCCTTCGAGCATCCACGCCGCATTCCGATTCTTGACGGTGTTGAAGGCTTCCCACGCTTCGCCCAACAATCCGCAATACCTCATGTCATCCTGCGCAACCGCCTGGCCGGCCAGCGCCTCCCAATATTGCCGCAGAACATTCTCTTGGTGCTCCTTTCGCCGATGCCATTCCAGCACAGCCTCCGGATTGTCCGCTTCAACCATGGCGACCATAATAGCCCGGACACAGCGCAATCCATCCAACACCTCCTTCTGAAAGATGCACGATTACGACGAAAAAAACCCGCCGGCACCAAATCATGCCCGCGGGTAAAAACTCCGTTCGATTTCCTCCTCTACTCTCCGGTCCGTTCACGCATCAGCGGGAACAGCAGCACGTCGCGGATCGACGGCGCGTCGGTGAGCAGCATGACCAGCCGATCGATGCCGATCCCCAGGCCGCCGGTCGGCGGCATGCCATACTCGAGTGCGCGGATGAAGTCTTCATCCATTTCGTGCGCCTCGTCGTTGCCGTGCTCGCGCTCCACAAGCTGGGCTTCGAACCGCTCGCGCTGATCGATCGGATCGTTCAGCTCGGTAAAAGCATTCGCATGCTCCCGCGCGACGATGAACAGCTCGAACCGGTCCGTAAATCGCGGATCGGCCTCGTTTTTTTTCGCCAGCGGCGAAATCGCGACAGGGTGGCCCGTTACGAACGTCGGCTGAATGAGCGTATGCTCGACCAACGTTTCAAAGAACGCGTTCAGGATATGGCCGAACGTCATGTGCGGCTCGACCGGAACGTTATGCTCCTTCGCCAGACGGTGCGCCTCTTCGTCGGTCATCTGAGCCGCGAAGTCGACTCCCGTCGCTTCCTTCACGAGATCGACCATCGACACGCACCGCCAAGGCGGGGCCAGGTCGACCTGCTGCCCTTGATACATGATCGTCGTCGTGCCGAGCACTTCTTGCGCGATATGCGCAACCAGATTCTCGGTCAGCGCCATAATATCCTTATAATCGGCGTACGCCTCGTACAGTTCGATCATCGTAAACTCGGGGTTGTGGCGCGTCGAGATCCCTTCATTCCGGTAAACGCGGCCGATCTCGTACACCTTCTCCATCCCGCCCACGATCAAACGCTTCAAATGAAGCTCAATCGCAATCCGCATGTAGAGCTGCATATCAAGCGCGTTGTGATGCGTGATAAAAGGCCGCGCGGCGGCTCCGCCGGCAATCGCATGCAGCGTCGGCGTCTCTACCTCAAGATAGCCGAGGGAATCCAGGTACCGGCGCATCGACTGAATGATTCGCGACCGGGTCACGAACGTTTGCTGCACGTCCGGATTCATAATCAAATCGACGTACCGCTGCCGGTAACGAAGCTCGACGTCTTTCAAACCGTGATATTTCTCCGGGAGCGGAAGCAGAGACTTCGTCAGCACTTCAAGTTCCATCGCTTTCACCGAGGTTTCGCCGGTCTTCGTCTTGAAGACGACACCCTTCACGCCTACGATATCGCCAAGGTCAAGCAGATCGAACGCTTGATATTGGGCAGCTTCGACCGAGTCCTGGCGGACGTAGATCTGGATTTTGCCGGATAAATCCTGAATGTGGGCGAATGCGGCCTTGCCCATGCCTCGCTTCTGCATAATGCGGCCGGCCAAGCTTACCTCCACGGCCTGCGCTTCAAGCTCCTCCTTGCTCGTGTTGGCATAGGCCTCCAAAATCTGCTTCGCGCTATGCGTCCTTACGAACTTGCCGCCAAACGGATCCACGCCGAGCGAACGGAGCTCGTCCAATTTACTGCGCCGAATTTGCAGAAGCTCGCTCAGCTCCTGTTTCTGCACGTCCTGTTGCTGATTCTGGGTGTGGTTCTGTGTGTCCAAACGATTCATCTCCTTCACAAATGAAAAAGCTTCCGAAGGAAGCTTTTTGAGAATGCTGCGCCGTATACCTACTTCTTGATGTCCACAATTTTATATTGAATGATGCCGGCGGGTACGCTTACGTCGACGATCGTGCCTTTGTTCTTGCCTAGAATCGCCTTGCCTACCGGACTTTCGTTCGAAATCTTGTTCTTCAGTGGATCGGCTTCCGCCGTGCCGACAATGGCATATTCCATCGTATCGCCGAACTCGACATCCTCGACCGTAACGATCGACCCGATGCTGACCGTGTCCGTATTTATTTCGTCGTTATTGATAATACGCGCGTTGCGCAGCATCTTCTCCAGCGTGATGATGCGGCCTTCGATAAAAGCCTGCTCGTTCTTCGCATCCTCATACTCGGAGTTCTCGCTGATATCCCCATAACCGATGGCGATTTTGATCCGTTCGGCCACTTCGCGGCGTTTGACCGATTTGAGGTTCTCCAGCTCTTCCTCCAGCTTCTTCAAACCGTCCTGAGTCAGAATGATCTCCTTATCGCTCATCTAACCGATTCTCCTGTCATGTGCAAATTTTCATACGCTGCATGCAGCCCGCTCTACTCTCCTACCCGTTGCGCTTGATAATGATTCATACGCCTCGGCCGGCCGGCCTATAACCCGCAAATGCCGCCCTCAGGCGGAATGTTATTGCATGATTATATTGCATAAAAGCATTCGCTGTCAATGATACCCAAGCTGTGCAGCCCATGTATGTAAACGTTTCACGACGCCATACAAGGAATGCCGCGCGGCATTCCGCGCGGCGATCCCGTCAATGGGCGACTGTCTCCTCGGCATCCTCCAAGGAACGTACATATTCACCCAATATGCGCACCATATTCTCACGGTCGGTTTCTTCCATGATGATATCCTTCACGCGGGCCGCACCCGGCAGCCCCTTCAAATACCAAGCCAGATGCTTGCGCATTTCCCGAACGGCCGTCGACTCGCCCTTCAGCGCGATCAAACGATCCATATGAACGATGGCGATCCGGATTTTCTCCGCCGCGTCCGGCTCAGGCGGCAGCTCGCCGTTCGCCAAGTATTGAATCGTGCGGTACAGCATCCACGGATTTCCGAGCGCGCCGCGGCCGATCATCACACCGTCGACGCCGGTTTGATCCAGCATCCGCTTCGCATCCTCCGGCGAGAACACGTCGCCGTTGCCGATCACCGGAATGGATACCGCTTGCTTAACATCCTTTATAATGTCCCAATTGGCTTTGCCCGTATACAGCTGCTCGCGTGTACGGCCGTGTACGCTCACGCCCGAGCCCCCGGCGCGCTCAACCGCCTGCGCATTCTGAACGGCGTAGACATGCTCGTCATCCCAGCCGATGCGCATTTTCACCGTAACCGGCTTATCGACGGCTTCGACTACGGCCGACACCATGTCGTAAATTTTATTCGGATCGAGCAGCCAGCGTGCTCCCGCGTCGCATTTTGTCACTTTGGGGACGGGGCAGCCCATGTTAATGTCGATAATGTCCGCATTCGTCTGTCGGTCGACAACCTTTGCCGCCTCTACAAGCGATTCCCGGTCGCCGCCGAAAATCTGCAGGCTGAGCGGCTTCTCGCGCTCGTCGACGAACAGCATCTCCATCGTACGCTTGTTGCCGTGCAGGATAGCCTTGTCGCTGACCATCTCCGCGCAAACGAGCCCTGTCCCGAATTCCTTCGCGATCAGACGGAAGGCCGGATTGCACACGCCTGCCATCGGCGCCAGCACCACCTTGTTCTTCATCTCGATGTCTCCGATTTTCAGCATGTTGCACCGTACTCCTTTCCGTAGCCGTTCAGGCGTTATCTGCGGCTTGCCGTCAATTCCTCATATTCGATACCAAGCGATTCCGCGATTCGTTCGATCAGCTTCGTCTCGGGCTTGCGCGTTCCCCGCTCCAAGGAGCCGAGCACCGCCACCGACACGCCTAACCGGTCGGCCAGCTGCTGCTGGGTAAACCCCTTCAACTTTCGAAAAGCGCGGATGCGCTGGGCCAATTGATCGTATTCCATAATGCAATGCCTTCCTTTCCCTGCCTGAGCGCCCCCCGAACCGCATCCTCGACGGTTTCCTTAAGCGGCGAAGTGTCATGCAGCACGTCCCGGAGCGGAACCAGCACGAACGCGCGTTCCATCATACGGGGGTGTGGCAGCGTCAGCTCTTCGGATGTCATAATGATGTTCTGCATATAAAGCAAATCCAGATCGATCGTCCTCGGTCCGTTGCGGATCGTCCTCACCCGGCCCAGCTCCCGTTCGATATGCAGCAATGCACGCAGCAGCTCCAGCGGTTGGAGCCGGGAGCGGAGGGCGGCCGCCATATTGAGAAAAGCGGGCTGGTCGGCATATCCGACCGGGTCGGTCTCGTAAATGCCCGAAACGCGAAGAACCGACATATCCGGATGCGTGTGCATCCTTCTCAACGCCTCGGTAAGCAAGGCCAAGCGGTCGCCCTGGTTCGACCCGAGCGCCACATAAGCTTCCTGCCATGGCGCGTCCGCGCCTTCAGACGGGAACGACTCGTCCATCTGCATCCCGCTTTCTGCGAAGCTCCACGGTAACGCCGTCGAAATGAATATCGAACGGCGGATGCGGCTTCGTCAGCCTTACCGTCACTTCGTTTATAATAGTATAAGTGTCAAGGACGGCGGATGCAACACGGCCCGCGACCGCTTCAATCAGCTTCGACGGGGGGCCTTCGACGGCGGCTTTCACGAGCGCGTAAACCTCGGCGTAATTGACGGTTTGCGATAAATCGTCGGATTTCTCCGCTTGGTGCAAATCCAGATGCAGCTCGAGCTCCAGCCCAAACCGCTGACCGAGCCGGTTTTCCTCCGGAACAACGCCATGATAGCCGAAAAACTGCATGCCTCTCAAAGTCATTTTATCCATTAACGAATGTCTCCCTTCCTGCCGCTGACGATCCGCGCGCCGCGCGAGCTCCGGCGCCGCCGCTATTCGCGGATATCGGCACGGCGATACACAACCGCATCCGTCATCGCGGCAAGGCGCTTCATGGCTTTCACATCATGCACGCGAACGATTTGGCAGCCTTGCGCGATGCCCAGAGCAACGGTCGCGCCGGTGCCTTCGACGACATCATCCGGCGGTAGCTCCAGCGTTTCCCGAATGAACCGCTTGCGCGACGTGCCAAGCAGCACCGGATAGCCCAGCGCAACCAGCTCATCCAGCCGGCCAAGCAGCTCCAGGTTCTGCTCGCAGTTTTTGGCGAAGCCGATGCCGGGATCGAGCCAAACCCGCTCTTTCGCCACGCCCGCCGCACTTGCGGTCTCCACGCCCCGCCGCAGATCGTCAAGCACATCGGGTACAAAATTGCCGTACTCTGCTGTCTGGCGATTATGGCCGATGACGATCGGGCAGCCCCAGGCCGCCGTAACCGCCGCCATGCCGGCGTCCGCCTGCAAGCCCCACACATCGTTAATGATATGCGCACCGGCCTCCAAAGCCCGCTGCGCGGTTTCCGCCTTATAGGTGTCGATCGACAGCGGCATATCCGGCAGCGCTTCGCGCACCGCGCGAATGACCGGCAGCACCCGGCGAAGCTCCTCCTCAAGCGGCACTTGCTCGCCGCCCGGACGTGTCGACTCTCCGCCGATATCGATAATATCCGCGCCTTCCGCTGCCATTAACCGGGCATGGCTCACCGCCGCAGCCACATTATCGTAGCGCCCCCCGTCGGAGAAAGAGTCCGGCGTTACATTCAGAATGCCCATAATCAGCGTTCGGTCGCCGAGGGCAAGCCGTACGCCGCCCTGCAGCTCGCAGCTTCGTTTCCATATGATCGGCCTCATTCCACGGTTCACCCCTTTGGCTCCAAGTATCGATGCTTCCCACGCCGTTTACCGGTTTCCCTTGCGAAGGAGAGCCTTTATCGCGGTGCCTCAATCGTCAAGTTACGGTAAGCGGTCAGCAGGCTCTCCGTCACCGGTCCGATCCTGCCGTCTCCCACCGTACGCGCAGCGCCCTCCGTATCGGTTAAACGCGTCACCGGCACAAGCTCCTGAATAGAATTGGTGAGCCAAATTTCATCCGCATCGAGCAAATCTCCCCATCCGTACAATCCTTCCTCACAAGGCACGCCCAGCGTCGCCGATAGCTCCAATGTGAGCGCACGGGTAATACCGGGTAAAATGCCGGTGCCGGTATGCGGTGTCCGCACAATGCCGTCCCGTACAAAAAACAAGTTGCTGACCACGCCTTCCGCCAGTTTCCCGTCACCGGTCAGCATCAAACCTTCCGCACCCGCAGAAGCGCCGGATGCCAGAAGCTCCCGCTTCGCCATAATATTGTTCATATAATGGAGAGATTTCAGCCGGACCGGTGTTTCGGGCGTATTGCGGCGCGTCCGCAGCAGCCGCAGCTCTTTGCCTTCCCGGTACAGCCGCTCGTCCATAGCGGGAAGCGGCTTTACGAGCAGCAGCGCATTAGGCCGGACATAATCGCCCGCCGGCAGACCAAGCTCACCGACGCCCGCCGTCACCGTCAGCCTCACATAAACGTCGGAGCCCTCCAGCCCATTGGCGGCCGTCAGCTCCGCCAGCCAGGCGCGGATATCGTCCTCCGCCATCTGTCCCACGATGCCCAACAGCTCGCTTCCCTCACGCAGACGCTGAAGGTGCCTCCCCAGCTGAAAAGGGCTTCCGCCGTAGGTCCGAAACGTCTCGAACAGCCCCATTCCGTACAAAAAGCCGTGATCGTAGACCGCGATCACGGCTTCGTCCGCCTCGACGACGGACCCGTTATAACCGACCTTCATCGAGCGGCCCCGGTGCGCGACTGCAGGAAGTTCCGCAGCAGCGTCATGCCATTCTCCGTAATAATCGACTCCGGGTGGAATTGCACGCCTTCAATCGCATATTCTTTATGCCGCAGCCCCATGATCTCTCCGGCCTCTGTCTCGGCGGTCACTTCCAGACAATCCGGCAGTGTATCCTTTTTGACGATCAGCGAATGGTAACGCGTAGCCGTGAACGGAGACGGAATGCCCGCAAACACGCCCTTGCCTTCATGATGCATCTCCGACGTTTTGCCGTGCATCAGATTCTCCGCCCGCACCACCTCGCCGCCGAACGCTTGTCCGATGGCCTGATGACCGAGGCATACCCCGAAAATCGGCACTTTCCCTTTAAAATGCTCAATCAAGGCCAGACTGATCCCCGCCTCGTTCGGCGAGCAAGGCCCGGGAGAAATCAGGATATGGTCGGGCGCCAGCTCCTCGATGCCCCGCAAATCGATCTCATCGTTGCGCTTTACCACAATCTCTTCCCCAAGCTCACCCAGGTACTGCACCAGGTTATACGTAAACGAATCGTAATTATCGATCACCAGAATCATGGTAAGCTCCTCCTTCACCATACTGAACCGCCTTCCAAAGCGCTTTCGCCTTATTCAGGGATTCATAATACTCCCGCTCAGGCTCCGAATCGATGACGATGCCGGCGCCTGCCTGGATGTGCACCTGCCCGTCCTTCACGGTCATCGTGCGTATAATAATATTAAATTCCATATCGCCGTCATAGTCAATCCAGCCGAGCGAACCGGTATACGGTCCCCGTCTTGTCGGCTCCAGCTCTTCGATGATTTCCATCGTGCGGATTTTCGGCGCTCCGGTGATCGTCCCTCCCGGAAAAGTCGCCGCAATGACATCGAACGCGTCCTTTCCCGGCGCCAGTTCGCCTTCTACCTGCGAGACCAGATGCATGACATGCGAGTAATATTCGATGACCATGAAATCGTGAACCCGAACGGTGCCGTAAGCCGAAATACGCCCCAGATCGTTGCGTTCCAGATCGACCAGCATGATATGCTCCGCCCGCTCCTTCTCGTTCGACCGCAGCTCCTCGGCCATGCGCGCGTCCTCTTCCGGCGTCCGGCCGCGTCTGCGCGTGCCCGCAATCGGCCGGGTCGACAGCCGTCCCGCCTGCAGCTCCACCAGCAGTTCGGGCGACGCGGATACCAGACTGAAATCATGGCAGCGCAGGTAACCCATATACGGCGACGGATTCACCAGCCGCAGCCATTCATAGAGCTCATCGGGATCTGCGTCCGAGCATTTGCTCTGCCGCAGCGACAAATTGACCTGAAACACGTCGCCTTGTCCGATATATTCGCGGATGCGGGCAACGGCATTCATATAGTCATCCTTCGGAAAAGGAGAGTGCAGCCCCGCCATCGCTTCGACATCGATATGCATGCTGTCCGAGGCGAGCAGCCCCTGCCTGTATGCCTCGCGGGCGGCTTCTTCAGGCAATGCCGCAGCCGACGCAATCCGCTCCCATAAGGCCGCCATCTCCTCCGAATTCCGAACTGCTTGTTCATAGGTTGCCTCTAGCCATGAATCATCTGCGATATCCCGAGACGCGTCAATCGCCGTATGCACCGAGCAGTACAAGACCCGTTCCTCATGGTCGATAATCCATAACTCATCGAACTCCAGAAACAAATAATCGGGCAACCCCAAATCATCGGCTGCCAGCTCGGGCAGCCGCTCGATGGAGCGTACAATATCATAGGACCAGAAGCCGGCCAGTCCGCCCGTCCACTTCGGTCCCCCCTCCACTCGCGGGCCCTTGCGCGATGTCAGCCGCTCGCGGACCACCTCGAGCGGCTTGCCGTATATGGCGGCTGTCGTCCCGTCCGCTGCCGCAATCTCCGCGCGGCAGCCGTGTCCGCGAATGACCGCCGACGGGCGCAGGCCCAGATAGGTGTATCGCCCGTCCTTGCCGCTCTCCAGCACGATGGCATGCGCCGAAGCCGCCTCCCAGGCGCCGATCCATGTCCGCAGCCGATCCCCATTATCCTCCAGCGGAATACGGCGCAATAACGGCAGCGTCGTATAACCGTCCCGGCGCCAAGCGGTCCACTGCGCCAAGCTTGTCGTTGTCATCCGTCTTTCCTTCCTCCAAGCCCCTTGCCCGGTCGGCTTTCATGTTTCCAATAGTATAATCAAAACGCGCGACATTGAAAACCTCGCCTCCTAAAGCCACGAGAACCTTCGGGCTTATTCGGCAAGCTGGCCGGGTGCTTTCCGATCAACCGGCAACCAAAAAGCACCCCCGACCGCAATCGGAGGTGCTGCCAGGCTTTCCATCAAGCCGGATTAGTTATCGAAATTGAACAGCGGCGTGCTCAGGTAACGTTCGCCGTTGGATGGAACGATTGCAACGACGCGCTTGCCTTTGCCCAGCTCTTTCGCTACTTTGAGAGCGGCGTAGATTGCAGCGCCGGATGAAATGCCGCAGAGAATGCCTTCCTCCTTGGCCGCGCGGCGCGCATATTCGAACGCTTCGTCGTTCTCGATCGTGATCACGCCGTCATAGATTTCCCGGTTCAGGATATCCGGCACGAAGTTGGCGCCGATGCCCTGAATTTTGTGCGGACCCGGCTTGCCACCGGATAGAATCGGAGAAGCGGATGGCTCGACCGCATAGACCTTGATGCCGGGAAACGTCTCCTTCAGAACCTCGCCCGCACCGGAAATCGTGCCGCCCGTGCCGATACCGGCGATGAATGCGTCCAGCTTACCGTCAAGCGAGTTGATCGCTTCGACGATTTCCGGGCCGGTCGTTTCACGATGGATTTTCACGTTCGCCATGTTCTTGAACTGCTGCGGCATGAAGTAGCTCGGGTTCTCGCTCACGATTTCCTCAGCTTTGCGCACAGCGCCGTTCATCCCCTCGGCACCCGGCGTAAGTACGATCTCCGCGCCATATGCACGAAGCAGGTTGCGCCGCTCCATGCTCATCGTTTCCGGCATAACCAGAATCGCTTTATACCCTTTAGCAGCGGCTACGAGCGCAAGGCCGATGCCCGTGTTGCCGCTTGTCGGCTCAACGATCGTATCGCCCGGCTTGATGCGTCCTTCTTGCTCAGCTACTTGGATCATGCTGATGGCGATCCGGTCTTTTACGCTTGCGCCCGGATTCTGATACTCCAGTTTGACGTAGATTTCCGCACTGTCTTCCGGCACGAGACGGTTCAAACGCACAAGCGGCGTATCGCCGATAAGATCGATTACGCTGTTTACAATTCTAGCCATGTGGAAGGACCTCCTTATTCCCGACTAATTTAGTAGGGTATTAACTTCTTTCATCTTATCAATCGCAGGTTCACGTTGTCAATAGCTAGTTTACCGGTTGAGCACCCCTGCATTCAAACCGACACCATTTTGCCTCAACGCGGTTGGAACACCTGTGCGCCGTATTTGGCAAGCAGGCTGTCCTCCACCTCCCGAAGCGGGTCTGCGGCGGCCAGAGCCAGCTGTTTTTTCACCTTGTCCCGCAAGCGGCGGTCATCCGGCGTTCGAACGACCGTTCGTTCGTCCAAACGTACGACCGCCCAGCCCATGTCGACTTCAACCGGACCGGCGATCGTGCCCGGCTCGATGCCGCTCACCGCCTGGAGCATATCCTCGTCGATAAACGGATCGGAAGCGTCGACCGTACCGATCGAGCCGCCGTTATCCGCTGAATATTCATCAATCGAATAAGTTCTCGCAAGCGCTTCGAACGATTCGCCCGCTTCGACCATGCGGAGCACCTTCTCCGCTTCCGCGCGGCTCTCCGTAACGATCCACGATAAGCCCAGACTGACGCTCGGTGCAAACTCCTCCGGATTGTCGCGGATATACGCCTCAACGTCGTCGTCGCCGATATCGACCGCCCTTATTGCGATTTTCTCCAGCAGCAGCCGCTGCCTGGCATCGGCGATGACCGTTTCCCGGTCCATGCCGAGCTGCTCCTTCATCGACGCGAAGAACGCGGCCTCATCGCCGTAGCCTTCCATCATGTCGTCGAGTTCTTCCTGCAGCTCCTCCGGCGTAACCTCCAGCCCGTACGCTTCGGCCTCCAGTTTCAACACTTCCTGAACCAACATGGCGCGCAGTACGGAATCTCCGTAAGACTTCTCCAGCTCGCTTCGCAGCATACCCTGCGTGATTACGGTTTCCCCGACCGATGCCACTTTACGGTCGTCCGAGCGGTTGGCACCGCCGTCTCCCCCTGACGCTGCGGGCGGTTCCCCCGATGCGGGGGAAGGGGCGATCCGGTTGCTATCCGGTCCGATCCGAACGACGACGATCACGGCTAATACAATTAAACAGACGGCTTGAAGGATGACAACGGCCTTCAGCGCGTTCGATTTATTCATGAATCCGGCCTCCGCTTTATTGGATCGGCTTCGGCTTGGCTTGATCCAGCAGGTTTTCGAGATGCGGACGGTCGAACGTATAGGTCTCGTTGCAGAAATGGCATTCGACTTGCGCTTTTCCTTCTTCCTCGATCAATTGCTTTAGCTCCGATTCGCCTAAACTGATCAGTGTTTGCTCCACGCGATCCCGCGTGCATTTACATTTGAAAACGATCGGCATTTCATCGTGGATCTGCAGGTCGTCGCCGACGACGAACCCGAGTATGCCTTCCGGCGTCTCGCCTTGATCGAGCAGGGCCGTTACCGGCGGCATGGCCGCCAGCGCCCGCTCCAGCCGCGTGATGTCCTCATCCGCCATTCCCGGCATTAGCTGAACGATAAAGCCGCCCGACTGCAGCACAGTCCCGTCCGTATCGACGAGCACGCCGAGCCCGACCGCCGAAGGCGTCTGCTCCGACGAAGAGAAATAATACGTGAAATCTTCCCCCAGCTCGCCGGAAATGATCGGAATACTTCCGCGGTAAGGCTCCTTCAGGCCCAAATCCTTGATGACGTGGATGTGGCCGCTTCGTCCCACCGCGCCGGCTACATCCAGCTTTCCTTGCGGGTTGCTCGCCAAATGCACCTGCGGATGATCGACATAGCCGCGAACCTCGCCCTTGGCGTTGGCGTCGACCACGATCTGACCGATCGGACCGTCCCCTTTCACCTGAATCGTGAGCTTTTCCTCGCCCTTTAACATAGCTCCCATCATCGCGCCTGCGGCGGCCGTTCGTCCGAGCGCGGCTGTAGCAGTCGGAAAAGTGCCGTGCCTGCGCTGCAGCTCCGCAACCAATGCGGTGGTGCGCACCGCGAACACGCGAATTTTGCCGCCCCAGGCTGTTCCCCTCACGAGCACGTCCCCAGCCTCTATCGTTTCCGGTTGTCCGGTTGTTTCCATATTCAGTCACCTCTCCGTTCTACGCTTCCATGTTGCGGTCGTATATAATTCGCAGCCCGTCCAGCGTCAGCAGCGGATCGACCTCCTCAATCGCAGCCGACTCGCCTGCAATCAGCTCCGCCAAGCCACCCGTCGCGATAACGCGCGGATCGGTGCGGAATTCGGCCTTGATGCGACCCACAATTCCGTCCACCTGGCCCGCATATCCGTAAATAATGCCGGCCTGCATCGATGTGACGGGATTGCGCCCGATCACGCTTTTCGGCTTCACCAGCTCGATCCGGGGCAGCTTAGCCGCCCGTTGGTACAAGGCCTCGGTCGATATGCCGATCCCCGGCACAATCGCCCCGCCCAGATAATTGCCTGCCTGGTCGATATAATCGAACGTCGTGGCGGTGCCGAAATCGACGACGATCACCGGCGGGCCGTATTTCTCGATGGCCGCTACCGCGTTGACGATCCGATCGGCGCCCACCTCGCGCGGATTCTCGTACCGAATATTGAGCCCGGTCTTAATGCCTGGTCCAACGATATAAGGCGTTTTGTGAAAATAGCTGCTGCACAGCTGCTCCAGCGTGCGCATCAGCGGCGGGACGACCGACGAAATGATGACGCCGTCGATATCGCCCATTTTGAGCCCGGCATAAGCGAACAGATTGTGTACCGTAATCCCGTATTCGTCGACAGTGGCGGACCGGTTCGTGCTGAGCCGCCAATGATGCAGCAGCTCCTTGCCGCGATAAATGCCCAGTACGATATTTGTATTCCCTACGTCAACGACAAGTATCATGCCCCGCGGCCTCCCGGTTTTTTCCCGCCGAGGTCAAGGCTGATATCAAGCGCATCGAAGGAATACGTCAAGCTGCCGACGGATATGACGTCGACGCCGGCAGCGGCCATCCCGCGCACCGTATCAAGCCGTACACCGCCCGAGGCCTCCACTGTCACGTGCGGAGCGCGAGACTTGATGCGGCGTACCGCCTCCGCCATCTGCTCGGGCGCCATATTGTCGAGCATAATAATATCCGCACCGGCGTCCAGCGCTTCCTCGACCTGCTCGAACGATTCCGTCTCCACCTCGATCGTCATGGTGTGGGGAATGCGTGCACGCGCCGCTTCCACCGCTTCCCGAATGCCGCCCGCGCCTTTGATATGATTGTCCTTGATCATGACGGCATCGTACAAACCGAACCGGTGGTTGGCTCCCCCGCCGACGCGAACCGCATATTTCTCAAGCAGCCGGTGACCGGGCGTCGTCTTCCGGGTATCGACCAGGCGGACAGGCAGACCTTCCAGCGCTTCGACGAATTTGCGCGTCTTCGTGGCAATGCCGGACAGCCGCTGCATCAGGTTCAGAGCGAGCCGCTCACCGGTCAACAGACTATGGACGCTGCCTTCCACCTCGGCGAGCACCATGCCCTTTGTAACATATGTACCATCTTCAACCATCGGCCGAAACGCCAGCGACGGATCGACGATATGAAAAACAAGCTGCGCCACCGGCATGCCCGCCATGACGCCATCCTCCTTCACATGGATCACGGCCGTCGCCGTTCGTCCCGCCGGGATCGTGGTCTCGGTCGTCACATCGCCGTAGCCGACGTCCTCCGCCAGCCAACCGGCAATCTGCTCCCGGATCGCCTGATTATATCGATTCAACTCAAACATCGTCGATTCGCTCCTCCATCATGCCGAGATCCCGGTGCAGCACGGTGTGCTTTCGCCATAGCAGATCATCCCGTTCCGGAAAATCTTCACGCGAATGCGCGCCTCTGCTCTCCTCGCGGGCAAGCGCCGCCTGGGTCGTCAGCAGGGCGCAGGTCAGCAGGTTCGCAAATTCATATTCCTCGCGCTTCGTCAGCACCGTCTGAAAAATCGGCAGCTGGCGCTTCAGCTCGTCCAGTCCCTTTTGCAGCCCTTTTGCGTCGCGGCGCAGGCCGGAATAACGGACCATAATTTTTTGCAATTTAAGCCGCTTCTCGACGACCGCCTGAATCGACGAGGCGCTGCGCACCGCAGCGGTCTCGATCTCCCG
>NZ_KK082166.1:15273-22491 GCF_000598065.1 Paenibacillus darwinianus
CCGCCAGCGGCTCGAGCTTCTCAATACGCTCCACGATTCTCCGTCCAAATACGATCGCCTCGGACAGCGAATTGCTGGCCAGCCGGTTCGCGCCGTGCACGCCGGTTGACGACACTTCCCCGCATGCGAACAAACGTTTAATATTCGTCTCGCCGTTCAGGTCGGTTTTGACGCCGCCCATCGTATAATGTGCGGCGGGGGCTACCGGAATCCAATCCATTGTCAGGTCGAGACCGTATTTCAGACAGAATTCATAAATATTAGGAAACCTGCGCTTGACGAGCTCTTCGGATTCATGCGTAATGTCAATGTAGACGAACGTTGACTTCGTCAGCTCCATCTCGCTGACAATCGCGCGCGCCACCACGTCGCGCGGCGCAAGCTCTAGCTGCTCATGGTAGCGTTCCATGAAACGCTCGCCTTTGATATTGCGAAGCACCGCCCCCTCGCCGCGGACCGCCTCAGAAATCAGAAAGCGCGGCGCTCCCGGGTAACAGAGCGAGGTCGGGTGGAATTGGATGAATTCCACATCCTGCACGTACGCGCCGGCGCGGTAAGCCATCGCGATGCCGTCGCCGGTCGCGATATCCGGATTCGTCGTATAGCGGTACAACTGACCGGCTCCGCCCGAGCACAGAATTGTAGCCTTGCCGCGGACAAGCACCCGCGTGCCGTCCGGCCTCTGCACGAGCGCGCCGCAGCATTCTCCGTCCTGTGTGATCAGATCGATGACGAAATGATCGTCCCATACCTCGATATTCGGGTCGTCCATCGCTTTCTCGGAAAGCGCCCTCACGATCTCATAACCCGTCGCGTCGCCGTTGGCATGCAGAATCCGGCGCTGGCTGTGCGCGCCTTCCTTGGTGAGCGCATATTCGCCGTTCTCCTGATCGAATTGCGTGCCCATCCGGATCAAATCGCGGACGCCCTTCGGCCCTTCATGAACGAGCACATCTACGGCCTCGTGCTTGCATAAACCCGCGCCGGCAATCAGCGTATCCTGACGGTGAAAGGCCGGTGAATCCTCCGGTGACGTAACCGCGGCGATACCGCCCTGGGCGTAACGGGTATTGCTGTCGAGCAGCGACTTTTTGGTGATCATCAGCACCGAATGGCGCTCGCTTGACTGAATAGCGGTAAAAAGACCGGCAATGCCGGCCCCGATCACGATCACATCAGTGTCGACGACCGGGAGCTTGCGCAGCTCCTCGTCGACCAAATATCTTGGAATCATCGTTGGTCCTCCACTTCGCTACTGGCGATTGACTCCGCTTGTACGGGCATGAAGCAGCGCATGCTACTTCACTTGTAACATGCGCTCCAGGGATAAACGGGCTTTGTCGGCCACCTGTGGCGGCACGTAAATTTGCGGCTGCATCGTTTCCAGACATTTGACCAACTTCTTGAGATTGTTCACCTTCATATTCGGGCAAACGAGGTATTTGGTGGCGAAATGGAATGTCTTGTCCGGGCTGTCCAGCCGCAGCTGGTAGCCGGTCCCGTCCTCCGTGCCTACGATAAATTCCTTATGGCCCGACTCCTTGCAGAACTTGATGATTGCCGTCGTGCTCCCGACAAAATCGCCTAGCGCCACGACCTCCGGACGGCACTCCGGATGGACGACGAACAATGCGTTCGGATGCTTGGCCTTCATTTCCTCGACATCTTTCACGGTCAGCATATCATGCGTATTGCAATAACCCTCCCAGAGGATCATCTTTTTGTCCGTATGCTGCTGTACATAGTGGCCGAGGTTTTTGTCCGGGACCCAAATCACCTCGTCGCTTTCCACCGAGTTGACGACCTTGACGGCATTCGCCGACGTGCAGCAAATATCCGTCTCCGCCTTCACATCGGCCGACGAGTTGATGTAAGTGACGACCGCGGCGTTCGGATGCCGGGCTTTCAGCTTGCGCAATCCTTCCACATTGACCATGTCGGCCATCGGGCAGCCGGCGCGCTCGTCCGGAATGATCACCGTCTTGTTCGGGGCCAGAATTTTCGCGCTTTCCCCCATGAAGTGCACACCGCAGAAAACGATCGTATCCGCATCGGTCTGCGCGGCCTTCTGTGCCAGCAGGAACGAATCGCCGCGGAAATCCGCAACCTCCTGAATTTCATCCCGCTGGTAGTAGTGGGCAAGAATAATGGCATTCCGTTCCTTCTTCAATTGCAGCAGCCGCTCGCGCAATTCACGATTCTGCTCCGCTTTGCGCTCAAGCGCCAAAGCTTCCATCGATAACCCTCTCCTTCATAGCCGGAGGGGCATTCTCGCCCGCGGCTGTTTGACGATCCCGGTCCATCCGGCACGGCTGTCAACCCGTGTGCCAAGGACCGGCCATGACCGGCGAATCAGTATAGTTAACAACTAATTTACACGTCCCGCCTAGGGCTGTCAATAAAAGCCCGTCCTATCCTCGCGGCGCTGCAGCGAGCGTCCGCGCGCCCGGAGGCGCTGTGCTCGCCGCATGTTTCGTCACCGCCCGACGGGGCGTTTTTTAGTTATGACCATCCTCGCCTTCATTCAGTCGTTCACCGACCGAATCGATGAATTCCATCACAGAGAATGCCAGGACATATACGAAGCGGCAATTACCTCTCTTCTCCATAAACAAAGGGCTTCCGCCGAATGCCTTCGGTGGAAGCCCTTCTCTCGGCTGCACGGATCAACCGTTCGTTGAGCCGTCGCCGCCGGTGTTGCCGCCCGGAGGCAAGGTACCTTCACCCGGCTCCTTGGACTGGATGCGGACACGGACATTGCCGAGCGTATCGATGCTCGGTTCGCCGCTCGTCTCAGCCGGCGCGTCTGTTCCGTCGCCGCCGCTGCCGGCGCCGTCGAGAGAGCCGGTGTCGATAAGCCGCTTGATCTGCTCCAGCTCGAGCGTCTCTTCCTTGAGGAGCGTCTGCGCGATAAGATGCACCTCGCGGTTCTTCTCATTCAGGAGATCCTTAGCTCGGGTATAGCAATAGTTGATGATATTCTGCATCTCCTGATCGATCTCATAAGCGATCGCATCGGAGTAGTTCTGCTCGTGTCCGATATCCCGGCCGAGGAAAACCTGCCCTTGGGTACTGCCGAACTGAAGCGGTCCGAGCTTCTCGCTCATCCCATATTCCATAATCATGCTGCGCACGATCGAGGTTGCTTGCTTGAAATCGCTGTATGCGCCCGTGCCGATCTCGCCGATAAACAGCTCCTCCGCCACACGGCCGCCCAGCAAACCGGTTACCTTGTCAAGCAGCTCCTGCTTGGTCACCAGCATGCGGTCTTCCTTCGGCAGCATGATGACGTATCCGCCGGCCCGGCCCCGCGGGATGATGGTCACCTTGTGCACCGCGTCGGCGTGCTCAAGGAAATAGCCGATAATCGTATGGCCAGCTTCGTGGTAAGCGACGATCCGCTTCTCGCGATCGCTGATCACACGGCTGCGCTTCTCGGTACCGACGATGACACGGTCGATTGCTTCATCGACTTCGATCATGGCGATATCCTTCTTGTTGCGGCGCGCCGCCAGGAGCGCCGCTTCGTTCAGCAGATTCTCCAGATCGGCGCCGGTGAAGCCGGTTGTCCGCTTGGCGATAACCTCAAGCTTGACGTCCTTGGCCAGCGGCTTGTTGCGGGCGTGCACTTTCAGCACCGCTTCGCGTCCTTTTACGTCCGGGCGGTCAACCGTGATTTGACGGTCGAAGCGGCCGGGACGCAGCAATGCAGGGTCAAGAATGTCCGGACGGTTGGTAGCCGCAACGATGATGATGCCTTCGTTCACGCCGAATCCATCCATCTCGACGAGCAGCTGGTTGAGCGTTTGCTCGCGCTCGTCATGTCCGCCGCCGAGGCCTGCGCCCCGTTGACGGCCGACGGCGTCGATCTCATCGATGAAAATGATGCAAGGCGCATTCTTCTTCGCATTCTCGAACAGGTCGCGAACGCGGGAAGCACCGACCCCGACGAACATTTCCACGAAATCCGAACCGGAGATCGTGAAGAAGGGAACGCCGGCTTCGCCTGCGACGGCGCGCGCAAGCAGCGTTTTACCGGTACCAGGAGGTCCGACAAGCAGTACGCCCTTCGGAATCCGTGCGCCGACCGCCGCAAATTTGCGGGGATCCTTCAAGAATTCGACGACCTCGACGAGCTCTTGCTTCTCCTCGTCGGCACCCGCCACATCCTCGAACGTTACGCGCTTCTTCTCTTCATTATAAAGGCGGGCGCGGCTCTTACCGAAATTCATCACTTTGCCGCCGCCGCCCTGGGCTTGATTGATCAAGAAGAAGAACAGAATGAAAATGATCACAAACGGAATAATCGAGGTAAGGAATGTGAGCCAGATGCTCGGTCCTTGCATTTTCTTCATCGTTAAGTTGAAATCGTTCGCTTCCGAGGCTTTGACCACTTCCTCGACCGCAAATTCATCCGCACTCATCCGCGAGAAAAACTGTTTGTTCTCTGCTCCGCTCGGTGCTTTTCTATATTCACCAGTGACCAAGTAGGACATACCGTCAAACTTAAGCGTCAATTCAGCAACGTTATTGGTCGCGATTTCCTGCCGCAATTGATCGTAGCGAAGTTCTTGGGTAGTGTCGTTTTGGTTGCTGATAAATTGAACGATCCCGACGGTCACCAAAAATATAAGCAAATAAAATCCAGTGTTTCGGATGATCCGATTCATCCCCTACCTCCTCTCAAGGCGCATAAAATATTTTACCATAGCAGGTTAGCCCATCTCAATAGAACCTGGAGGCGGGGCATGCCAAGGCAGATACTGTGAATGATGCCCGCTATTTAATGTATACTTCGGGCTTCAGAATGCCGATTAACGGCAAATTCCGGTACTTCTCCGCGTAATCGAGCCCGTAGCCGACCACAAAAGCGTCAGGCAGGGTGAACCCGGTATAATCGGCCTCCAGCTCAACGGTTCTTCGGGCCGGTTTGTCAAACAGCGTTGCGACGGTGACCGATTTGGCGTTTCTCCGCTCCAGTACATCGATCAGGTAGCTAAGGGTCAGTCCGCTGTCGATGATATCCTCAACGATCAGAACGTCTCGGCCTTCCACCGGTGTGTCCAGATCCTTCACGATCTTGACCACGCCGGACGATTTGGTCGACACCCCATAGCTGGAGACAGCCATGAAGTCGAGCTCAAGCGGGATGCTCATGCTCTTCACCAGGTCGGCCATAAAAATAAACGCGCCTTTGAGAACGCAAATAACTAGCGGATTGCGGCCGTTGAAATCGCGGCTCAGCTGCTCCCCCAATTCCCTTACCTTCCGCTGAATCTGTTCGGCGTCGTATAGAACCTCTTCAATGTCATTAAGCAACGTTCGGAACCCCCATCGGTTTGCCGTGTCCGCCGCGGATCGCCCGAAGGCAGCCCGGCGCTACGGCATTAGCTTTAATCATCTGTTTCTCCGCCCAGTTCCGCCATTGCTTCCCCGCCGCGCGCGGATGCCTCTTTCCATTCGAGACGAAGCCGCCTTTGCGTGGCGGCCGTCACCGGGGCAACCGACGAACGGCGCAAGCCGGGAATCCAGAGCAGCCGGCCCTCCGCGTCCCAAATCAGCGGCAGCCGATCCCTGACGGACGGAGCAATCTTCGCGTCAACGAACATATCTTGCACTTTTTTGGTGCCGTTTAATCCCATCACGGACATTCGATCGCCCGGACGTCTTCCGCGAACCGTCAGCGGAAACGGGACTTGGTCGGCGTCGAACTCGGCAGAGGCGCGCCCCTCGGCTAGCCTTTCCGATTCACGGGGTCGGCCGTCCCTGACTCGAATAACCAGTTCTCCCGGCGTTTCCGCTACGAACAGCCATCCCTTGGTCTCGCGGACCGTATAGAAGAAGGGCTCGTCGTCCGGCTTGGCACCCTCGCGTGTCCAACGAAGCGTTTCATACTCGCGCAGACAACGGATGCCGTATCCGGCATCGATCGACCAGGTCGTCGGCGCCGGTTCGATTGCAGCCTGCCGAATCCGCTCGATCCGCTCGAAGGAGATGGACTCCTTTTCCAGCGTGAGATAGTTTAATATTAGTTTAATCAATCTCCTTTGTAAAGCGACAGGCAGGTCCAGCAAAGCTTGCCGGCCGATTGCCCATCCATCGCCCGCCCGCCTGGCCGCGGCGCGAAAAACGTCCTCCGCCGCGCCATCCAGATAATCGTTCTCCGCCGCGCTGATCTCCGCCAGACGAACGAGCGAGTCCGCGATATTCGGATTGTACTTTTCCAGAAACGGCAGCACATCCAGCCGCACCCGGTTGCGGAAATACCCCCGCTTCTCGTTGCTTGGGTCCGTGCAATAGGTGAGACCCGCCATCCTGCAATACGCAATGAGGTCTGCCTTGTTCATACGCAAAAAGGGGCGTATAAGTTCCACGTTTCTTTCCCGCCGCTTGGCGGCCATACCGGAAAGCCCCGTGGCCCCCGCCCCGCGCAGCAGCCTCATCAGCACCGTCTCGGCCTGATCGTCCGCGTGGTGGGCAAGCGCGATCCGCGCGGCTCCATAACGCTCCGCGACTTCATGGAGGAAGCCGTAACGCTTCTCGCGCGCGGCGGCCTGGGGGTTCATTCCCGTCTCCCTGATATAGGCCGGAACGTCGAAAAGAACGGTCTCGCATGGAATGCCGAGTCCGCCGCACAAGCTGCGGACCGCCTCGGCTTCCCGAGCCGATTCCGCTCCGCGGAAGCCGTGGTCGACATGCGCCGCCAAGATATGTAGAGATTCTTCCGAAGCCAAAGCATAGAGCACATGAAGCAACGCCGTCGAATCGGGGCCGCCCGATACGGCGACCACGATCTTGTCACCCGGCAGCCACAGCTCTTCGCGCCGGCCCGTATCCCGGGTCCGCCTCACCAGCTCCTCCATGACTCTACACCAACCTCTTCCTATTCTCCATTACACGGATGCCGACAGCGTCAAACAGCGCGCGGTCCCCGCACAAAAAGCGGCATGCCGGCCGTCCCGGCCTCATGGAAGCCCGAGCGTCAGCATGCCTTCCGCCATCATCCACGCGATCGTCGCGGCGAGCACCGCCATCGAACCGGCGAACAACCCCGTCATCCATCGCGGCGCAACGGGCCTCTTCATGCGGACTCCGGGTCCGTGCATCAGCCGCTGCCAAGCCCCCGCTCCTTCGCGGGCGTTGGCGTATCCGCCGTTGAACGCTTTGTTCAGCCATCCGGCGAACGGCTTCAACGTCGAATTGCCTTCGACGAGCTTC
>NZ_KK082167.1:0-12988 GCF_000598065.1 Paenibacillus darwinianus
TTTCAAAGATTTTCTGGAAATTGATAGAGCAGTTTTGATCCGAAAACATTGCTAGCGGCGAAGAGCCGAATAAATTTACAATAGCCCTTATAATTTGTGGTCTTGCCTTTTTGGCCATTGCACTTGTTAATTTCGCTAATGCTTCCAATGACACTCCTACTACGGGCTATGCCAAACACGTAGATATGCACTTAGACTTGTCGGAGAGCTTTGATACGGTTAGTGAACTCAAAGAGAACGCCCCAATCATTGCAAAAGTGAATGTTACAGAAGCTAAAAGCTTTGATTACGGCAATGTTACATTCAAGCTATCGGATGCTAAAATTAAAAAAGTTTACAAAGGCGATCTCAAAAACAACACCTCAATTAGTATTTTGGAAACCGGCGGAAGTGGCGCGGACGGTTTGACCTACTTACCAGAAGGAAACAGCGTTTTTGCCTCCGGTGATGAAGCTGTTGTGTTTCTTGAAAGATATGTAGGCCCAGTTGCAGAAGATTCCTACGTTATTAAAGGAGTGTATCAAGGAAAGTTTAAAATCAAGGGGAATAAAGTCGTTCCTCCTGCAGAGGTTCACGGAGAACTTGAAACTATTCAGTCTATTGAAGATTTGAGTTTGGAATAATTTATCAAAAGCAGCAAACAAACCGGCCTATCCGCATTCATAGTGCGTATAAGGCCGGTTATTAATAGTTGTTGATTTCCTTTCGCTGCTAATACACACTTCGAATTAGGGCCAGAAACAAGATGGTAAACAATACCCCGAAATCAATCAGCGAAAACAAAAATGATGTTCATAATGACAAAACACTCGTCCCCGAACGGTCCAATTTGTACGACCATTCTCTCTATTTTCTGTACGGTTTCCGGATATGGAACGATGGTCAGAACACCGCCTTCTCCCATCGCCTCAACCGCATTTTTGCACAGATTCAGAAACACCTGCTTCAGCTTGTCGCGATCTGCCATAATGGAGGGCAGACATTTGAAGCTGGACGACATCGCCTTGAAAACCAAAAATGCGGGCTGGGTTATATATACAAGCGTAAAGGCTCGACCCATTATAGCATAGGCAACGCTCTGGCCCACATCATACGTTCGATCCTGAACGACGATCACAAAGTGACTGCTGTTTCCCGGCAAGGCGTCAAAGAAATTGGGGAGCTGATCCTCACGGATAAAGAGAAAGAGCAGTTTGCCGGCTCGTGCTCGATTATCAATCAAGCGATTCAGCTTCTTGGTTTTTAAAATAAAAAGAGAAACCCTGCGTCCAAAATGTGACGAGGTTTTTTCTTCATCCCGGCAGGTGCTTATCGTTCAAGATTGTGTGGATGTCGACATGCGGGTATCCGTGGGCTTCCGCGACGGCCCGCAAGGTTACGCGCCCTTCCGCCACGTTGATCCCCTTGGCTAACGCCCCGCTCTCCAAAGCCGCCCGCCTGTAATGTTTGTCGGCGATCTGCAGCCCGTATGGCGTCGTCACATTCGTCAAAGCAAGGGTGGACGTGCGGCCCACCGCACCCGGCATGTTGGCGACGGCGTAATGGATGACGCCGTGCTTCTCGTATGTCGGATCGTCATGGGTAGTGATCCGGTCAATGGTCTCGATCGAGCCTCCCTGGTCGATCGCAACGTCCACGATGACCGAGCCCGGGCTCATCGCCTTCACCATCTCTTCGGTAACCAAGCGGGGAGCGCGGGCGCCGGGAATGAGGACGGCCCCTACGACCAGATCCGCTTGACGCACCGCGTCGGCGATGTTGTGGGGACTGGACATAAGCGTCCTCAGACGCCCCTGGAACAAATCGTCCAATTGACGAAGCCGGTCCGGATTGATGTCGATGATGGTCACTTCCGCTCCCAATCCGAGGGCGAGCCGGGCTGCATTCGTGCCGACGATGCCTCCGCCGACAACCGTTACCTTTCCCGGCGCTACTCCGGGGACGCCGCTCAATAGCACCCCCTTGCCTCCGTTAGGGTTCTCCAGCAGCCTGGCGCCGATCTGGATCGACATCCGGCCCGCCACCTCGCTCATCGGAGTAAGGAGCGGCAAGCTGCCGTTATCCAGCTGGATTGTCTCGTAAGCGAACGCGGTCACCTTGCTTTCCACAAGCGCCTTCGTCAAATCAGGATCCGGCGCCAAATGAAGGTAGGTGTACAACAGCATTCCTTCGCGGAAATATGCGTATTCTTCCTTGAGCGGCTCCTTCACCTTGACGACCATCTCCGCAGACCAGGCGTCCTTCGCGGCAGGCACAATCCGGGCACCGGCGTCCCGGTAGTCCCGGTCGGTAAATCCGACGCCGCTCCCACTGCCCTGCTCCACCAGCACTTCATGTCCCCCCCTGACGTAGGAAACGACCGATCCCGGGGTCATACCTACGCGGCTTTCATTGTTTTTAATCTCCTTCGGAACCCCGATGAGCATGTCATTCCCTCCTCTATGCCGGCGGTTAACAAGGGATGGTTGCAACCGTTGCAGGAAAAATGCAGCTTTCAATCGAATGTATTAACGACATCTGCGGTTTGTGGGAGGTAAACTAACGTGGTTGACTTCAGAGATGTCAAACTTCGGGATATTTTGGGGCGTCCTCATTTTCGGAATGCGGAGATCATCGCCAGCGATAAAGCGCTGGACCGGCTTGTCAAGTGGGTGCACATCATGGAAGTGACCAAGGTCGGCGAATTGCTTAACGGGAATGAACTGATCCTGACCACGGGCATTGGTTGGCAGGAAGAAGAGGATGTCAGCGCCTCATTCCTGCAACAACTGATCGACTGCAACGCCGCCGGATTGTGCGTCGAGCTGGGAACGCACACCAGAACTTCGCCCGAGCGGATGAAACAATTGGCCGTCCGGTCTGATTTTCCGCTCATCCTCTTTCACGAGGAGGTCCGTTATGTCGATATCACCCGTGACTTGCACACCTTCTTTATCCACCGTCAACACCAAATGATCTCCGATCTCGATGCGCTGACGAATCAGTTCAACCGTTTGCTGTTATCCGGCAAAGGCCTCCTGCCGCTGCTGCGGCTCCTTCACGAGAAGACGCGGCGGAAAGTGGCCTTTCTCCCCGCGGACGGAGAGCCGCTTATGCTCCCTCCCCCATCCAAGCCGGCTCATCGCCAGAGTGACGACGAGCGGATGTCCTCCGGGAAGAACAAACGAACCGCCGGCCGGCCAATCATCGTCATGGGCCAGAAGTTCGCCGAGCTGATTATCGAATCCGGCGAAGAGCTGGGCGAGTTCGATATCCTTGCTTTGGACCGCTGCGCCACTGCCGTCGCCCAGGAAATGATGCGGACCATGAACGTGGAGGAAAGAAGAAGATACAAGGAATCCGACTGGATCCGGGAGTGGCTGGACGGCAAGTTGAAAGAAAGCGACATCGCCGATTATGTCCTGTCCGTTAAGCCCGGTGCGCAGCCCCGCTCGGTCACGGTCTGCGTGTTCGAGCTGGATCGAAAAACGCTGCTCGCTCCCGATTTCGAGACCGTTCTGGTCGGACGGTTTATTTCAGCGCGCTTCATCTTCGAACAAAACGGCTTCCTTCTTGTCCCAGTCCTGCTCGGCCAACAGCTCGTTCTCATCCTGCTGCATCTGAAGCCGCAAATCGCCTGGATCCCGCCGCTGGCGCGAGCCGTCGAACGGCTGCGCAAGACGGACAAAACGGGAGGAGTTGCCCTGTTCGCCGGTTTGATGGGCGTCGGACCGGCCTCCCCGGAGCTGACCGCGCTGAACAAAAGCTTCCAGGCCGCCTGTGAAACGATCGCAATTCAGAAAACGATCGGTCCGCTTAACCGGCCTTTTTATACGGAGCTCCATGTGTACCGGATTATTTCGGGCATGGAGAAAGCCGGGCAGCTCGCCGCCTTCACGGAGGATTATTTGGGGCCGATTCTCCGATATGAACGGAACAAAAACGCCCATTTGCTGAAGACGCTGAAGGTGTATCTGCAATCGTCCGGAGCCAAGCAGGAAACAGCCAACGCGCTCTTTATCGTCCGCCAAACGTTGTACCATCGCCTGACCAAAATCGGCGAGCTGCTCGGTGAAGATTTCATGGCTCCGCAGAAGCGGCTTATGCTCGAGCTGGCTCTATATGCCTATGAATATTCACACGGGCCCGTCACATGACGACGGGTCCGACCTTCACCGGCGCGTTCCGAAGCTGGCCGATCAAGACGGCGCCCATATATTTGCGGGCATCGGCTGTCAACAGCAGCAGCTCCGCCATCTCCCCAACATAGTCGCCGGAGATGCGCACGAACCGTACGGCGTCTCCGTCCAACCCTTCCGTAACGCCCAGGATGAAGTATCCTTCGGCGATCAGCCCGTCGATCTTCGTTTTTTCCTCCACATACGCTTGCCAGGCAGACATAAACGCAACGCCCTCCTTGTTTTTACGGTTTGCCCGTTTTCCGGCAGACGCGGAACGCTCATGCGGCGAAAGCTGCGCCGATCCGGTTCATTCGGTTAAAGGAATGACGCATAACTCAGCGGTTAACCGTCGCGCCCCGGGATTCCGCTGCATGCGGCCCGGTTCCTGCGAATCGTTGTCTCCGCAAATACTGCCCATCCCCCGCCTTCCCGACGAATTGCTTGTCACGGATGACGAATTGCCCGCGGGAGAGAACGGAAACGGGTTCGCCCGTCACCTGCATCCCTTCGAACGCATTGTAATCGACGGCCATATGATGGCCTGCCGCCCGAATCGTCCGCTCGACGCTCGGATCGAACAAAACGAGGTCTGCGTCGCTGCCGACGACGATCGTTCCTTTTCGCGGGAACAAGCCGAACAGCTTGGCGCTTTGCGTGGCGATCAGGTCGACGAATCGGTTCAGGCTGATCCGGCCTTTCCGGACCCCCTCGGAATAAAGCAGGGTGAAGCGGTCTTCAATCGTCGGACCGCCGTTCGGAATTTTGGAGAAATCGCCGCGCCCGAGCTCTTTCTGGCCTTTAAAATCGAAGGAGCACTGGTCTGAGCCGACGGTCTGAAGCTGGCCGCTTTTCAACGCATTCCACAACGCTTCCTGATGCTCTTTCTTGCGCAGCGGCGGGGACCATACATACTTCGCTCCTTCGAAATCCGGCTTCTCCAGACATGTTTCGTCCAGCACTAAATATTGCGGGCACGTTTCCCCGAACACACGGAACCCTTTGCTGCGCGCTTCGATAATTTGCCCCACCGCTTCCGCACAAGTCACATGCACGACGTATAGCTGGGAATCGGCGAGCGCTGCCAAGCTCGCGGCGCGGCCGGTCGCCTCGCCTTCCAGCTCGGGCGGCCTTGTTCTCGCATGATAGATCGGATCGGTGTTGCCGTCGGCGAGCGCTTTGGCGATCAAATAGTCGATGACGTCCCCGTTCTCGGCGTGCACCATAACCAGGGCCCCATGTTCCTTGGCCGTGAGCAGGATACGGAACAGCGTGCTATCATCTGCCTGAAAGACGTTTTTGTAAGCCATGAACACCTTCAGGGAAGTGATGCCTTCGCTTGCGATGATCCCCGGCAATTCCAGCAGAACCTCGTCGTTGATCTCCCCGATCATCAGATGGAAGCCGTAATCGATCACGGCGCGGTCTTGGGCCTTTTCGTGCCACGTCTGCACCGCTTCCCGGAGCGGAGCGCCTTTGGAGGTCAGGCAGAAATCGATCACCGTCGTCGTACCGCCGAACGCCGCCGCGATCGTGCCGGTCTCGAAATCGTCCTTCGTCGTCGTGCCGCCGAACGGCATATCCAAATGCGTGTGGGGATCGATCCCGCCGGGAAACACATAGAGCCCAACGGCATCGATCCGCTCCGCGCCTTGATCCTCCAAATCCGTTCCGATGGCCGAAATCGTTTCGCCTTCTATCAGAATGTCTCCCTTGTAAACGTCGGCAGCCGTTACGATCGTTCCGCCCTTGATCAGTTTTTTCAAGGCTGCGCCACCTCCTTCGCGCTTGGTTCTTCGCGGTCCTTCGCCAGCAGAGCCAGCGCCGTTTGACGTTCGTTCCACGTCATAGACTCAGCCTCCGAAGGCAGCTCCACCATCGAGATGACGCCATCGACCGGACAGACGATGGAACACAGGTTGCAGCCGACGCAATCCTCCTCGCGAACCGTCAAAAAAGGTTGTCCTTCCTCGTCGGCATGCCGCTCGATGCATTGGTGGGACGTGTCCTCGCAGGCGATATGGCACTTGTTGCAGTTAATGCACGTTTCGTTGTCGATCCTGGCGACGATGCGATAACTCAAATCCAGGTCTCCCCAGTTCGTGTACTTGCCGACCGATCGCCCGACAAGCTCCGAGACGCGGGCGATCCGTTTCTCGTCCAGATAGTTGTTCAGGCCGTCGATCATGTCTTCCACGATCCGGAATCCGTGATGCATCGCCGCCGTGCACACTTGCACGCCGGCCGCTCCCATCAGCATGAATTCAGCCGCATCCTTCCACGTCGATACGCCTCCGATGCCGGATATCGGCACGTTCACTTCGGGATGGCGGGCGCATTCGGCCACCATGTTGAGCGCAATAGGCTTAACGGCCGGTCCGCAGTATCCGCCATGGGCTCCTTTGCCCGCCACATGGGGGATCGTATTCCACGAATCCAGATCGACCCCCATCAAGCTGTTGATCGTATTGATTAGAGAAATGGCGTCCGCGCCCCCTTGAACCGCTGCCACGGCAGTAGAGGTAATGTCGGTGATGTTGGGGGTCAGCTTCACGATGACCGGCGTCCGCGCCGCCTCTTTAACCCAGCCCGTTTGAGCTTCGACCAAGGCAGGCACCTGCCCGGAAGCCGAGCCCATCCCGCGCTCGGCCATACCGTGCGGACAGCCGAAATTCAACTCCAGACCGTCGGCTCCGGCCGCTTCCGCCCGCTTGACGATTTCATGCCACGCCTCGCGCTTCGGATCCACCATGAGCGAAACGATCAAGGCATGGTTCGGGAACCTTTTTTTCGTTTCGTAAATTTCTCGCAGATTCGCCTCCACCGGCCGGTCCGATATAAGCTCGATGTTGTTGAAACCGGCCACCCTTTGTGCGCCGAGGTGCAGGCCTGCGAAACGGGCGGTGGTGTTGATGACCGGATTGCCGAGCGTTTTCCATACCGCCCCTCCCCACCCCGCTTCAAACGCCCGTTGGACCTGATAGCCCGTATTGGTCGGCGGAGCGGAGGCCAGCCAGAACGGATTGGGCGATCGGATGCCGGCGAAATCGACGCTTAAGTCTGCCATGTCCCCTCATCCTCTCTCAAGCCGTTTCGGCCGATTGTTGATTTAACTCGCGGTGAATGGCGTAAGCCGCCAGTTTCCCTTGCTGCGCGGCGCTTACGACGGTGGCCTCGCCACAGCCTTGGCCGAAAACGACGTCCCCGGCGGCATAAATTTTCGGATGAGACGTCCGGTAAGTAGCTGGATCGATGCTCACCACGCCCCGTTCATGCTCAAGGCCGTACGATTCGATCAGCCCGGTCAGCCTTGTTTGTCCGATTGCTTTAATGACGGCGTCGACTTCCATGCGAAACTCCGACCCTTCAATCGGCACCGGTACGGCTCGCCCGTCTTTGCCGGCTTCCGGGAATAGCTTCATCCGCACGCACTCCAGATGCGTCACTTTCCCCGATTCGTCGCCGATGATCCGCTTCGGGGCGGTCAACCACCGAAATTCGACGCCCTCTTCTTTGGCGAAGCGGTATTCGAAATCGTAAGCGGTCATCTCGCTGCGCGTTCGGCGGTATGCGATTTTAACGTTCTCCGCGCCCAGACGCACCGCACAGGTCGCCGCATCGATCGCCGTATTGCCCGCCCCGATCACGACAACCCGGGCACCATCCAGATCACCGGCGTAAATACCCGTTTTCGTGCTTTCGATGAGTTCGATCGCGTCATATACGCCCTTGAGCTGTTCCCCTTGGATGCCGAGGGCAGGTACCCGGCCCATGCCGACAGCCAGCACGACGGCGTCATGCTCCGCCAGCAGCTTCTCCGGCGGCAAATCGACGCCTACCCGGACGCCGGTCCGGATCTCGACGCCCATTGTGCGCAGCTGATCGGCTTCCCACAGCGAAACGTCCTGCGGCAGCCGAAACGAAACAATGCCGTACGTATCCAACCCCCCGGGCTTTTCCTTCGCCTCGTAGATCGTGACGGCATATCCGAACCGGGCCAACTCGCGGGCGGCCGACAATCCCGCCGGCCCGCTGCCGATGACGGCGACCTTCAACCCGTTGCCCGGTCCCGGCGCGAACAGGCGCTCTCCGCTGCGGATCGCCGCGTCCGTAGCATAACGCTGAAGCATGCCGATCAGGATCGGTTTGGACGCGTCGTTCAGTACGCAAGCGCCCTCGCACAGCTGCTCCGTCGGACATACGCGGGAGCAGGTGGCCCCGACAGGATTGGCTTCCATGATGACACGGGCTGAGCCCTTCAAGTTCCCTGTCGCTATTTTTCTGATGAATGACGGAATATCGATTCCGGTCGGACAAGCCTTGATGCAGGGAGCGTCATAGCAAAAAAGACAACGGTTGGATTCGTCCATCGCTTCCGTCGGCGTCAGTCCCGAATGCACCTCGGCGAAATTGCGGCTCAGCATGTCATTCACGTGACAAAACCCTCCTTCTCATCGGCCATTGGCGGCGGCCGCCCAAATGCCTTACAACCGGGCCAGCTCCTCATAAGTCTCGGGACGGCGGTCGCGATAAAATTGCCAGTTCTCCCGGACTTCCCGGATGAGGGATTTATTCATCTCCCCGATGACGACCTCGTCCCGGTCCCGGCTTCCGAGGGCCACGAAATTCCCGCGCGGGTCGACCAAATACGATTGGCCGTAAAATTCTCCCATGTTCCAAGGCGCTTCATAGCCGACACGATTGATCGCGCCCACATAGTAACCATTGGCGACCGCATGGGCCGGCTGCTCGAGCTTCCACAAATATTCCGAGGTGCCGGATACAGTCGCCGACGGATTAAAGACGATTTCCGCCCCCTTCAGCCCGAGCAGCCGGGCACCCTCCGGAAAATGGCGGTCGTAGCAAATGTAAACCCCCACCTTGGCGAACGCGGTGTCGAACACCGGGTAGCCAAGATTGCCCGGCTTGAAATAATACTTCTCCCAGAACCCGCAGCCTCCGCCTCCGGCTTCCACGTGCGGGATGTGCTGCTTCCGGTATTTTCCGAGAAACGTTCCATCCGCGTCGATGACGGCGGCTGTATTGTAATAAGCGGCGATTCCCTCGCGTTCGTAAATCGGCAGAACGATGACGATTTCCAGCTCCTTCGCGGCTTCCTGGAACAGCTTCACGGTCGGGCCGTCCGGAATCTCCTCGGCGGCCTCATACCACTTCGGCGTCTGTTCGGCGCAAAAATACGGACCGTAAAAAATCTCCTGAAGCGAAACGATCCGGGCTCCCTTCGCCTTGGCCTCGCGAAGAAGCGTCATGTGCTTCCGGATCGCCTTCGCTTTATGGATGGCGACCGGTTCCCCTCCGGGCACCTCATGTTTGGCCTGTATCAGTCCGATCGTCACCTTATCCATTCTCTTTATCCTCCTTCTGCGGTAGGGGCGGCCGTTTTGCTTGAAGCCATCTCCAACGCGGTATGATACAGCAGCTCGGTTCCAAGCGCCAAATCGTCGATACATGCATATTCCTTCGGATTATGGCTGATGCCTTCTTTGCACCGGATGAAGATCATGCCGTAATCGCAAACGTAAGACAGGGCCAGCGCGTCGTGGAACGGCCCGCTCATCAGCTCCGGCGGCGCGAGACCCAGCTTCCCGGCCCCTTTCCGCATGACATCCATTATGCGAGGTGAACAGTAACGCGGTTCACTGTTCGTATCTTCAGTTATCGTATACGAAAGACCGTGCTCCGAAGCCGTTTGTTCGATCGTCTCCCGAAGCAGGGCTTCCAGCCGATTCCGGCGGGACAGCTCGATATCCCGCAGGTCGACGGTGAACCGAACCTTTTCCGGAATGATGTTACGCGAATCGGGAAACACGCTCACCGAGCCGACCGTCCCTACCGTCGGCGCGCCCGGCTCGCGGGAGGCCAATTCGTTGAGCGCAACGATCACCTTCGCGGCCCCGACTAGCGCGTCGTTGCGCAGCGCCATCGGCACGGACCCGGCATGGCCCGCGAATCCGGCAAACTCCACCGTCCACCACAGTGGCCCGGATATGCCGGTGACGATCCCAATCGGCTGATTGAGCGACTCCAGCACCGGGCCTTGCTCAATATGCATTTCCAGGAACGATCCGATCCGCCCCGGCCTGTATCGCGAGCGCTCGAACGCTTCCGGGTCGCAACCGAAATCAATCAGCGCCTGACGGCGGCTTATCCCGTTCTTGTCGGTCCGGTCCAGCTCGCCTTCCTCCAGCTGACCAAGAATTCCGCGGACGCCGAACAATCCTTTGTTAAACCGGCAGCCCTCCTCGTCACAGAAGGCAGCGAGCTCAATCGGCATCTCGGGAACGAAGCCCCGCTCCGTAAACGTTTGGATCACCTCGAGTGCGCCGAGTACGCCGACCGTTCCATCGAACCTTCCGGCGTAAGGCTGGCTGTCAATATGCGAGCCCATCATCAGCACAGGGGCGTCGGGGCGCCTCCCTTCGATTCTTCCGATCAGATTGCCGAACGCGTCGATATGCGCCTGGAGCCCGCCTTCCCGAAACCAGCCCTTAACCAACTCCACCGCTTCCTTGTCTTCCTTGGAAAGCGCCAGGCGGCACACCCCCGTCTCGCCGATTGCGCCGATTTGGGACAATTGATCGATTCGCGCCGCCAACCGCCCGGCATTTATCGTCAGCTTCATGCAGTACACTCCCCGTCAAATTCCGAATGCCGCTTCTGCCCCGTAAGAAAGCTCTCGTCGCCTGCCGGCAGCGTGTTTAAGGCAATTTCCAGCGTGCTTGCCATCCAATCCACTTCCTCCGGGGTCGTGACAAAAGGCGGCGCCAAGGTAAGCACATTCGCATAGCCGGGTACCGTATCGCCGTTCTTGCCGATCAACAGCCCTCTTTGCTTGCAGGATTCAATCACCTTGGCCACATTCTCCGCAGATGCCGGCCGTTTGGTCTCTTTGTCCTCCACCAGCTCGATGCCGGCGGCAAACCCGAAGGTGCGGATGTCTCCCACCGTCCGATGCGCAGACAGACCAAGCAGCCTTTCGCTGAGCCGCCGGCCCAGCTCCCCCGATGCTTGGATCAGCTTCTCGTCCTCCAGAATCTCCATGTTTTTCAGCGCAACCGCGCAGGAGAGAGGATTGCCTCCAAACGTGTTGACGTGGCGAAAATGATCGGTGCCGCTTCGTTCGCGGAAGCTGTCGTACAGATCGGCGCGGACTGCCGTCGCCGAGAGGGGAGCGTAGGCGCTGGTCAATCCTTTGGCCATCGTGACGATATCCGGCCCGACTCCGTAATTGCAGTGGCCGAATTTCTCTCCGGAACGACCGAAGCCGCAAATCACTTCATCAACAATGAGAAGCACGCCGTGCTTGTCGCAAATCTCCTTCACCTTTTTCAGATAGCCGGGTGGAGGCACAATCATGCCTCCGCCGGTAATGACCGGTTCCACAATGAGGCCGGCCACCGTTTCGGGCCCTTCCCATTGAATGACCTGATCGTAGATGCCGGCGCATTCCATCCGGCAGCTGTCTGTCGATTTGCCGAACGGGCAGCGGTAACAATACGGCGGGGGAACGTGCTGAAATCCGGTTCCGAGCGGCTCGTACTTGAACTTGCGCTGGGCCTGCCCGGTCGCTCCGAGCGCTCCCATCGAATTGCCGTGGTAAGCCCTGTGCCGCGAAATGAACTTGTACCGGTTCGGCTGCCCGATCTGGTCGTAATACTGTCTCGCGATTTTAAAGGCCACTTCATTGGCGTCGGAGCCTGAATTCGAGAAAAAAATCCGGTATTCGCCTCCCAGCCAGCCGCTGATTTTCGACGCGAGCTCGATGGCCGGAACGTGGCTGTGCGAGAGCGGCACATACGCCAGAAGTTCCATCTGCTTCGCCGCCGCGGCCGCCATTTCTTTGCGGCCGTGGCCGATGTTGACGCACCATAGGCCCGACATTGCGTCGAAGTAGCGGTTGCCGTCGATATCGGTCAGCCAGCACCCTTCGCCGGAAACGAAAATCATCGGATCGTCACTATGAACGGACATGTGGTGCCACAAATGTTTGCGATCCTTTTCCAACAGCCGCTGTTTGACCGTGTCCTGCGTGTCCTGCGTACCCTGCGTCGTCGGCTCGATTCCGCCCATTTCGCCCCTCCTTAAGATTCTGCGTATGCGGCGTTCCGCAAGATGCGGAACCGCCGCGCGCAAAATCCGCTTCGAAACTATTCTATTGCTTTTGGGCCATTTCCATGATTTCGTTCGTATAAGCCTGCGTGAGATCGGCCGGTTTGGTGATGACTCCGAATTGAAGAGCAATGTCCGCCGTTTGCTTGAACATGGCGTCGTCGATGAACCCCATACGCCCGAGGTCAAACCCTTCCGGAGCTACCAGTTTGGCGACTTCCTCCATCATTTTCAGCTGGTGGTCGCGGGAGGTGCTGCCTTCCTCGGCCGTTTTCATGACGATGTCCACTGCCGCCTCGGGGTTGTCGATAGCTTCCTTCCAGCCCTTCAGGGATGCGCGGACGAACTTCGCTGCGGTTTCCTTGTTTATCGCGAGCCAGTCTTTATTGGCGAAAAGATTGTCTTCCAGCATGGACACGCCTTCGGCGTTCATGTCGATGACGCTCAGTTCCGATTCCGGGATGCCCTGCTCCAATACGACCTGGTACTCGTTGTAGGTCATGGCGGAGGCGGCATCCAATTCACCGGCCAGAAACTGGTCCATCGTGAAGCCCTGCTTGATAAACGCCAGATCGGCGTTCGGATCCAGCTTATATTTGTCGAACAGCGCCAATATTTCGAATTCGTTGCCGCCCATCCAGTTGCCCACCTTTTTCCCTTTCAAATCGGCGGGAGAGACGATCCCCGACGCTTTTTTGGAG
>NZ_KK082167.1:13088-22026 GCF_000598065.1 Paenibacillus darwinianus
CCCGACGCTTTTTTGGAGACGAGCACCAAGCCGCTCTTTTGATAGATCTGGGAAATTTCGACGAGTGGAAGGCCCTGCTCCTGATGCGCGAGCAGGCTGGCCGCCCAGTCTATCCCGATATCCGCCGCTCCGCCCGCGACCTGCTGTTCGGGAACGATATCCGGCCCGCCAGGCAAGATTTCGACCTTCAGGCCCTCCTCGGCGTAATACCCTTTGTCCAGCGCGACGAAATATCCCGCAAACTGGGCCTGCGGCACCCATTTGAGCTGCAGCTTGACCGGAACCGGCTCGGAAGCTGCGCTCTCTCCGGCTGCGGCGGTAGCGGACGGAGCGGACGCGCCTCCGGTCGAGGCCGACGGTTCGTTCGCGTTCGAATTGCCGCAACCCGCCAGAATGGAACCGAGCAGCGCAATAACGGTGAGCAGCGACATGCCGAGCCTGATCCTTCTCTTTTTCATCGGTCTCTTCTCCCTTCCTAATTCCAAAAATAAAGTGCGCCCATCGTCGTCAAAAGCGAGGGTTGTCATATGCGAGCGGTTCCCTGCTTCCCCGTTACTTGAACGGCGCTCAAGCTCTCTGTGATGGATGCCATTTAATAAAAGCCTTTTCCAGCCATTCCACGATCAGGTAGAACAGAACGCCTGCCAAAGCGGCCATAACGATGCACGCCCAGCCCAAAGGCATTTTGGCCACTTTGACGGAATTCGAGAGCAAATACCCCAGCCCGCGGGAGGATACAAAAAACTCGCCCACAATCGCACCGATCATGCTGGCCGTCGTATTGATTTTCAGCGCGGTAAAAACATAGGGCAGGCTGTTCGCGATTCTTAAATAACGGAACACGTGGCGTTTGCCCGCCGCATACGAATGCATCAGATCGAGCGCGAGCGGATCGACCATGCTCATTCCCTTATGCGCGTTGATCGCCATGGCCGCCATCGTCGTAACGGTGACAATCGCAATTCTCGCCCCCATCTCGTCGCCGAACCATAAATTCATGATGGGAGCCAACGCCACAATCGGCACGGCGTTCAAGGAGGCGACGAGCATGAGGCCGCCCGCTCCCCACTGCGGCCAAGCCGCGGCGATCATGGCGATCAGGAAGCCGATGGCCGACCCCAGCAGCATGCCGAGCGCCGCCTCGGCGAGGGTATAACTGGTATAGGACAGGAGAAGGCCGAAGTTGTCCGACAGAGCGGCTCCGATAGCGGTCGGCAAAGGCAACTGGTACGTTTTCAAATCGAAGATCCGGTGAAATGCCTGCAGCTGCCACAACAAGAAAAACAGAACGCCTCCAAGGAGAGGCAGACCTATACGGCCGGCTTCCTTGAAATCCAGTCTTTTTTTCGCTATCCCCTGCCCGGCGACCGTCCCTTGGCCGGCCGCAGCTCCGTTTGGCTGAATCGACGTAACCAAAGGTCCGTCCATATCCATCTACCGATCGCCTCCCTTGGTCCGGAACTCTGGCTGCCAGGGCGCCGCCAGCCGCTCAAGCACGCTCATGGTCAGATAACTCAGAACGCCGAGAAGCGCGCCGGCGACGACCGTGGACCAGAACATGTAGACATGGGATGGGCCGTAATACAAATTCCGCAGCATGATGACGCCTACCCCGTTGCGGGCCCCCATCAGCTCCACCAGAATCGCTCCGGTGACCGCGAGCGGGGCGGCGATTTTCAAGCCGCCGAACAGTCCCGGAAGCGAAGCCGGAAACCGCAATTTCCAGTATACGCTCCAAGGCTTGGCGGCATAGGAACGCATCAGCTCTAACGCGGAGGGATGCGCGCTCCGGAGCCCCCGCAGCATGTTCAAGGCAACAGGAAAAAAAGTGATGTATCCGGCGATGATAATTCGAGCCCACTGATCGTCCCGGACAATTCCATAGACAATCGGGGCAAGCCCAAGAATGGGCACCATCTGCGAAGCGACGGCATACGGAAAGGCCAGCCGTTCCATCCACTGCGACGCGCTCATAAGCACCGCCAGCAGCGTCCCCGCCGTAGCGCCGAGCAACAACCCAAGTCCCGCGTTCGCCAGCGTAACCCATCCTTCCTTCAACAGCGTGCTTCCATATCGGCCGAAGGCGGACACGACTTCGTGAATGTACGGCAGCTTGGACTGGGCCATCCGAACCTGCAGCACCTTGAGCAGGAACCAGGATCCGGCCTCCCAGATGGCAAGCAGGGCAAGCCCCCATACTGCGGCCGGAAGGAAACGGAGGCGAAGCAGATTGCCGAACCCATTCATGTTCTACACCCCTTCGAAGCGATCTCGGATCTGAGCGATCAATCGGAAAAACACCTCGCCGTTTCGCATCTCCCGCGTCCTCGGCCTCGGGAGCGGAATTTCCGCCACGGCGGACAACCGGCCCGGATGGGGCGAGAGGATAAACACCCGGTCGGACAAAAAGACCGCCTCCTGAATGCTGTGCGTAACGAAAACGACGGTATTGCCCACCTTGCTCCAAATCGACAGCAGTTCCTCGTTCAGCCGCTCCCTTGTAAATTCGTCCAGCGCAGAGAACGGTTCATCCATCAGCAATATCTCCGGCTCCATGGCGAGCGCCCGCGCAATGGCTACGCGCTGCTGCATGCCTCCGCTCAACTGCCACGGATACTTATCTGCGAATTTGGCGAGCCCGACCAGCTCGAGCAGCTCCTCGGCCTTCCGGTATCGCCCGGCCTTCTTGACGCCCATGAGCTCCAATGGCAGGGTAATGTTATGCCTCACTTTCCTCCAATCGTAGAGCACGGGGTTCTGGAATACGATGCCGTACTTTTGCGCCAACCTCGCTTCCTTCGCCGATTTGCCGGCTACCTTGATCCCGCCGCTCGTCGGCTGGATCAAATCGGCCATAATCCGCAGCAGCGTCGTTTTTCCGCAACCCGAAGGACCGAGCAGCGCCACGAATTCCCCTTTGGCGATGTTCAAAGAGACCTCCTGCAGCGCCAGCACATCGGAGTGCGCCGACGGGTATTGCATGCTGACCCGATCCAATTCAATTTCGGGTATCATCGTCACCGCCTTTTCGGTCATACTCTCCCCCCTTCAGAAGCGCCACGTTAATGTTAAGTTAAATAACATAAAACCGCGATTGTTGCAGCATCACCAGTCAATATGTAATGTTAACTTACATAATAATCGTTTGTCTGGGTGCTGGCATTAGACAAAACGTAAAAAGAACGGCGTGCATGATGTTCCAAAACGTTAAAAGCCTAACCAAAAAAAGAGACCCTCCATCAAGCGGCATTCGAGCTTGACGACAGTCCCTGATCAAGGTTGCGAGGCCACGCATTTGCCCCATGAGATCCCGTAATCATTGCTTATAAGTTAAATACATTTGTTTATTTACTTAAAATAAGTTATAATCTTTGTCGTTATCCGATTTAAGAGATAGAGGAGAGAAACTACACATGGCAACAGTTCTTTACATTACCGCGCATCCGCACGACCACCAGGCCTCGTACAGTATGGCTGTCGGTAAACAGTTCATCGAGTCTTACCGCAAGTCGAATCCAGGGGACGAGATCGTAACGCTGAACCTCTATGACCTCGACATTCCGCACATCGACGCGGACGTGTTCAGCGGATGGGGCAAGCTGCGCTCCGGCAGCGCATTTAACGAGCTTTCGGACGCTGAAAAAGCAAAGGTTGGACGGTTGAACGAGATTGTGGAGCAATATATCGCAGCCGACAAATACGTTTTTGTCTCGCCGATGTGGAACTTCTCGTTCCCGCCAGTTCTGAAGGCTTATATCGACGCCATCTGCATCGCGGGCAAAACCTTCAAATACACCGAGCAGGGACCGGTCGGTCTCCTGACGGACAAGAAGGCGCTGCACATTCAGGCGCGTGGCGGCGTTTATTCCGAAGGTCCAGCGGCGGCATTCGAAAGCGGCCACAGCTACCTGGCCAAAATTATGCAGTTCCACGGTGTGCCTTCGTTTGAAGGTCTGTTCGTGGAAGGGATGGCGGCTATGCCAGATCAGGCCCAAGCCATTAAAGAAAAAGCGCTCGAGCAAGCAAAGGAACTCGCCAAAAACTTCTAAATTAAATTCATTGTTACGAAACCAGGCCATGCCGGAAGCAAACCTACCGGCATGGCCTGGTTCATAGACGGACCGATTCAATCGCAAGATCGCTGTCTTCCAGATCTATCTGCTCCGGGTGCGGATGACTAAGAAAGTTGTTGCGCGCAACTAGATAGCTCCAATCTTCTACAGGTATCACCTGAAACGGATGACTGTGCTGTCAGGAAGCAGGCAAACGAAAATGATGCGAATGAAGGTGGAAGCCTTCGAATTTTGGAGCTGCTCCATCATGTTGCTCAGCGGCGCGCTTTGGCCTGCTGAGCAGCAAGGAGAAAGCGATGCCGGCAGCGGCAATAAATAAAGCTCCATCTTTAGCGGCTTTTCGTTCATACCCTTTTCAGAGGTTAGCATGCAAGCAACAAAGCACCAGTCAAGGATGACTGGTGCTTTCTGTAAATACCTGAACGCCACGGACAAACGCAGCCTGGACATGCCATTCATCGTTCAAAATAACAAGATCAAATCCTTCCCCAGTTCAATCGAGCCTTTACGGTGAAGAAGACCAATTTGTCGAGCGGGGTTTGTCGTTGCATAAGGGAGCAGCTCCTCAAGACGCTTCCCCGTCCAGTCCCTTACGTTACGGAGGGCGGCATCCATAGTCAGACAGCTGCCGGCCAAATTCCCTGCTCAACGGTCAATTCGTCCAGCATCATAGCTGCCCCTGCAACGCCTGACTCGCGATGATGAAGCGGACTCATCCCATTAAACAAATGAGTAACATGGGCAGCCCCGCGGACGACGGCATCCTGCACCTCCGCATAATCAGCTAAGCTTCTCGGAAATTCAATTCCGTTGTAGACTCTAGCTTTTCAGCCAGGGTCTTTTATTGTTTCACCCCCAAAACGGGGATGCGAACAAATTTTCCTCTTGACATTTCCGAAACACCACAATAATCGCCAAGAAGGTTAGGGAGAAACTCGTCTCCCGCATCCTGCGCGAGGGCAAAATCCACTACGCCTCCAAGGAACACGATTTGTTGCAGCAATTGTTCCAATCCATGTTTGTCCTTCCTTCTGCGGCAAAAGGGATTGCTTGGCGATACGAACGCTTTTCGTGTCATCGGCGATGGGTCCCCGGTTGAAACCGGAGCGCGCTCCTACGGCAAGTTCCTATGCGACTGTCGCAAGTCAGGCAACTGGAAATGTACCTGCAACGGCAATTTTCAGATCCCGATGCGGATTGGGGCTGGGACAGCTACCGTGAAAAGTATTACTACGGACGCACACTCTACATGTTTATCGCCGCGGACAGCGCGTATGATCTGCCCGTGTATCCACGACTGTTTCGCGCCAGCCAGCACGATGCCGTGTCGTGGATCTGTGGCTACCGTGAACTTCGCTACTGGTACTCGGATTGGAAGGTGGGAGAGGCGATCTTGGATTTCGCCCACAACGCCCTCCCGATCTATACCATGCTGGAACAGGATGATGTTAGCAGCATCATCGACCTGAATCTCAGGCGTTCCCGCCACCTGGTATACAATGAAATGAAGATGAACTCCGATGGCGTTCCCATCTGCCCGATTGGACGAAAGATGGTCTGCTGGGGCAAGTGTTCGGGCCGACAGCGTATCAAGTGGCGCTGTCCCGCCAAAGTCGGCAAGTGGGAGTGTCCTCACCCTTGTTCGCCATCCGATTACGTAAGAACGTTCTACACATTCACCGCGGATAATCCGCGCCTCTTCCCGCGCATCCGCCGCGACAGCAAGGAGTGGAGAAAGCGTTACGCGCTGCGAACCGGAGTGGAGCGTTGCATCAAGCGCCAGAAAGTCGATTACAAACTGGAAAATTCCCGCGGCCGCAGTTCACGCCATTGGAACATCCGCGTGTACCTGATCGCCATGTGTCAGCATGCCGATGCATGGCTTGAAGAAGCGAAGAAACAGCACCGTCAGATGTCCGTTGAACAATGGCTGGAAAACTTCAATGCAACTTAACGCTGCACAGGTTACATAGCATTTTTTAAAAAATGCCCTTTTCAGGGTTCTTCGGCATGCGCATTTTTGAAAACAGCTTTCATATATGCTGCTTCACCCACATTTCTGCCTCTTTCACCCCTCATTCGGACTCAGAACCCGCACTTATTTCCGAGCCACTATTCAGCGTCAGAGTGGCCGATTGAAACGGTCACGCCTTTCCCGACTAGATAATCAATATACTCGGCGTTTCCTTCGTACTCCGGGGCCAGCGTAATGAGCCGAAACAGATCGCCGGCAAGCGCAAGATACTCATCCAGCTCATCTTTAGAAATCGGGCGCATGTCGGCTGGATTTTGCGCGCCGCACCGTACCGGGTTCAAGAATGGCCCTTCCAAATGAAAACCTGCACATTCGGCACCTGCCGTACCGCGCTCTGCCGCACGGACAATCCCCTGTACAACGCCGGCCAGCTTTCTTCGTTCATCTGTATCAGTCGTTGCCAAGAAGGCTCTCGTCCCATGCGAGGCAAGAAATTGGCTCATGCCGCGAACGAGCAATCTGCCCCCATGGAGCACGCCTCCCGGAGTATAGACCGTTGCATTGTGGAACCAAACCGGCTGCTGCTTTTCCATGCCTCTGCCGTCCATGCTACTCAAACCGGATTTCAGTGCCCTTCTCGCTCGATTCGTAAACTGCGCACAGCATCTTCATCAGCTCGACCCCGTCCTCTACCGGGCTCAGTGTCTCCTTCTTCCCTTGACAAGCGTCTATAAAATGATTGATTTCGTTCTGGAACGCGCCATTGAAATCTAAGGAGGTATTGTCGACCTGAGGCGTCACGTTCAAGATCGTATCGTACTTCTCCGCAACAATGGACAGCTCCGGCTCGATCTCAGCCCCTCCCTTTTCCCCGAACAGCTTTAAAGACATTTCATCCTTCTTGGCGTGAAGCGTGAAGCTGACATCGACGTAAAGGGAAGCGCCATTCTCGAACCGAATAAGCGCATTCGCCAAGTCTTCGACCGTATTATGCTCTGCATCGTAATCTGCCGCTTTATAAAAGAATAAGTGCTTTACGTTGGCGCGGTTTCCGAGCTTCTTATAGGTGTTGCCGCTGACGGAAACGACTTTGGGTCTGCCCATTAAGTACCAGCAAATATCGATGACATGGACGCCTAGATCAATTAACGGACCTCCCCCTGACCGGTCAACATCCGAGAACCATCCTCCTGGATTTCCAATTCTGCGCAGGCAGGATGCCTTCGCATAGTAAATTTCCCCAAGATCGCCCGCATCGATGAACTGTTTAAGAATGCCTGTATTGGTGCCGTACCGTCTGACGAATCCAACCTGCAGCAGCTTTCCGCTCGACTTCACCGCATTTTCGACACGAAGCGCTTCCTCCACGGTGGTACACAGCGGCTTTTCGCAAAGCACATGCTTCCCCGCTTCAAGTGTTGCTATGCTAATTTCCGCATGCGTGTTATTCCAGGTGCAAATGCTGACAGCATCGATGTCCGGCCGCTTGAACATTTCCTTGTAGTCGGTATAAACATCCGGAATTCCAAACCGCTTCGCCTGTTGGCAGGCCCGCTGCTCGTTCAGGTCGCATATAGCGGCAAGCTGTACTTCCGGATTGTTCTGATAAGCGCCTAGATGAAACTTCGATATAGATCCCGCTCCGACTACCGCTACTTTGTAAGTGCCCATAGTATAATCATCCCCGTCTAATTTAATGGTTGGAAGACGCTTTCTTATATTTATACTTGCTCCCAGATCGTCCGCGCATTCTCCAGCCCGATAAGCGTGCCTTGCCTGCAGTCCTCCATACCTTCAAACTCGATGGAAATATAACCGTCATAGCCGGACTCTTTCATAACGCGGATCACTTCCCACATGTCAATATCTCCGTGACCGACAATGGCGCCTCTTATAAAATTTCCGCTCACCGTTGAGAACCACCCTTTGCCTGGATTCCTGTAGGATGGACGCAAATAGAAGTCTTTCAAATGAACCATCGAAGCAAAAGGCAGATTTTTTTTCAATGAGGCAACCGAGTCCTCATCCGCGCACATGAAATTTCCGACGTCGATCGCCGTTCTGAAATTTTTTCGGTTGACGGAATGAATCAGTCGCTGTACCCGCTCTGCGGCCTGAACATAATAGCCGTGGTTTTCCACGCTGGTTGTAATGCCATACCGCTCTGCATACTCGGCGATAATTGCGCATCCTTCTGCAAGCCGCGGCAGATCGGCTTCGAATGAGGCGGCGGTGCATTCCGCAATCGGACGCCATGCGATGTCGTGGCGCATTCTATCTACACCAAGGCGGTGCGCAATGTCGACCTGCTCCCGAAGCTTCTTTAATTCGTGCTGGTATTCCTCCTCGGTACTCGTCAGCAAATTGCCTCCAACGGCATAGTTCGAAATATCGAGCCCGGTCTCCTCTGCTTTCCTTCGTATCGCTTCCACCATGCCCGGCTTCTCGATATCGAAGCCCAGCGGCACAATTTCAACATGCTCTCCGCCGCTCGCGGCAATCCATTCCATGACCGCGAGAATATCCATTTCCTCGCTTTTCAGCGCCTGATACAAGCTGTACGTACTTATCCCCAGCTTCAAAGAACGCGCCCCCTTTCGCTGCCTTACTTAGGGCTTGCTGAATGATTTTTATCCGAAATTCAGAGCTAGGCGCCGACGTGACAGCATCGTGAAAATAAGGCAAAAAAGAACGCGGAGCCTGCGCTCCAGGTTCATCACCAGAAGTTGCAGCGTAATAACCGATTCGCTTGTCTTTGCAAGGCGTGCTCGAATGCAGCCAAGCCCGTACTTGCGCTTGCCTTCTCCGAACTTGCCTTCTATTGCGTTACGTTCTCCGGTGTCCTGTTTGGCAACTTGCTTCTCTTCGCTTGACGGACCGTTTTTGGGTT
>NZ_KK082168.1:0-8677 GCF_000598065.1 Paenibacillus darwinianus
GTACGGACGGGATAAGCGCTGAAAGCATCTAAGCGTGAAGCCCCCCTCAAGATGAGATTTCCCAATCCGTAAGACCCCTGGTAGACGACCAGGTTGATAGGTTCGGGGTGGAAGCGCAGCAATGCGTGCAGCTGACGAATACTAATCGGTCGAGGGCTTATCCTAAGATACCCCAAAAGTGACGATATGCTTCGTAGCGTATGCCGATTACTTTTCGGGGGCCCCGAATGAGGGGAGTAAGAACAGGCAATCAGCTCACTTTACATTCGCATCCGGTTTTCAACGTGCAATGGCAAACGCACGATAAAGAAACCGCTGAATGACGCTGCAGGCTGCAGCGCCGCTCAGCGGTTTTTTGCCGTTTCGGATTCAATTCCGGATTTAGGATTATTGAAACAATATAATGGGGAGACGCAATACGATCCGCCATCGCGAGGAACGGCCGTTGTGGAGACCGTGCCCGTTTAATTCTCTTTTCCTTACTGGAATCAACGTGCCGACGAAGGTGAAACAATTGCAAGGATTGTTGCCCTGCCCCTGTGGCCTTCTCGCGTTAATCGGTAGGGCTGACTTCGTCCAGTCGAACAGACCGCCTGCCGTTCATAATGGCCACTTAACATGGACATCGATATTTTACTGCCAGTTGACATATTAATCTATTTGACGCGATTATTATTGCAACTTAATATAAAGAGTATGTAAACTTAAGGCGCAGCATTGCTACTAATTCACTTTAACGGATAAAAGCGTTAAACGGCTGCCGGTTGCGTCCAGTTGAGAGGAGCAGATAAGCATGAAAAAATTCACTTGGTTGGCGCTTGTACTTGCCGCTGTCCTGATCATCTCCGCATGCGGCGCGGGCAAAGGCAATACTGATTCTGGAAATGCAGCGGGGAACGGAAACGCCTCCGGCAACAAGAATACCGAAAGCGGGTCGGATAATGGGGGGAATGCGGACCAAAAGCAATACAAGATCGGCATCTCCCAGATCGCTGAGCATCCGTCGCTTGATGCGACGCGCGAAGGTTTCCTAGCTGCGCTGAAGGATGCAGGTATCGAAGTGGGTAAAAATCTTGAAGTCGATTTAAACAACGCTCAAGGCGATCCCACGAATAACCTGTCCATCGCCCAGAAACTGGCCGGTGCGGACAATGATCTGATTCTGGCAATTGCAACACCGTCTGCGATGGCGGTAGCTGAGGAGGAGCAGGAGACGCCGACGCTGTTCGCAGCGGTTACCGATCCTCTAGCAGCCAAACTCGTCGATAATCTGGATAAGCCAGGCGCCAATATTTCGGGCGCTTCTGATACGAACCCGGAGGCGATCACCAGACTGATGAATTTCATCGCAGCCAACTTCCCTGACGTGAAGTCGGTTGGTCTGGTTATCAATGAAGGGGAGCCCAATGCCGTTGTGATGGCCGACATAGCGGAAGAAGCGCTTAAAGCGAACGGCATTGAACTGGTCAGAGCCGCCGTCACCAATACCTCGGAGGTTCAACAGGCGGCTGAATCGCTGGTTGGCCGTGTGGATGCCTTATACATCACGCTTGACAATATGGTGGTAAGCGCAATCGACACATTGATCGAAATCGCCAATGAGGAGAAGCTCCCGCTCTTCTCCAGCGACCGCGATACGGTCGAGCGGGGAGCCTTTGCAACGGTGGGATTTAAGTACTACGACCATGGCTATCAAGTCGGCCAGATGGCGGTCGATATATTGAAGAACGGTGCGAAGCCCGGCGATATGAAAGTAACCGTACCCGATAAGCTGGACTTTATTTTGAATCTAAAGGCGGCACAGGATATGGGAATCGAAGTTACGGACGCTATGAAAAAAGAGGTAGCAGATCAGGAGCAAAATCTGATTCAGCCTTAACGACGCAAATGCACGGGGGTGAACGTCCTTTCGTTCACCCCTTCTATTCTTTTGGGGATTCATTTAGGAGGTTTATCCGTATGTTGAACGCAATTATCGGATCGGTGGAGCTCGGCCTTTTGTATGCCATCATGGCTCTCGGCGTGTATATTACGTACCGCATCCTCGATTTTCCCGATCTGACCGTGGACGGCAGCTTCGTTACAGGCGGCGCGATCGCCGCCGTGATGATCACGGGAGGATACTCGCCGTGGCTGGCTGGCGTTGCGGCATTCGCCGGCGGGCTTGCAGCGGGCTTTTGCACCGGTTTGCTGCACACGAAAGGAAAAATCAACGGGCTGCTTTCAGGCATCCTGATGATGATCGCCTTGTATTCCATCAATTTGCGGATCATGGGCAAACCAAATCTGTCGCTGCGTGGCTTTGACGTTCCATTTTTTGATATTTCGTCCGATTGGGTGCGCATCGGTCTTATCGCAGCGGGAGTCATTCTGATCAAATTGATGCTGGACGGTTTTCTGCGGACCGATCTTGGCTTGGCATTGCGGGCTACGGGCGATAACGCGCGGATGATTCGCAGTTTCGGCTCCCACACGGATACGACGAAAATTGTCGGGGTTGGCTTGTCAAACGGGCTTGTCGCTTTGTCGGGCGCGCTGATTACGCAATACCAGAACTTTGCGGACATTTCAAGCGGAATCGGGATGATTGTGATCGGGCTCGCTTCGGTCATTATCGGGGAAGCGCTGCTAGGCGCCCGCACCGTATTCTGGGCGACCCTGGCGGCGGTTGTTGGAGCGGTGGTTTATCGGATCGTCGTGGCGCTTGCGCTGCGCGCGGATTGGTTCGAAGCCTCGGATTTGAAGGTCATAACCGCCGCAATCGTCATTCTGGCTCTGGTCATTCCTTCAGCCCAGCGCTCGTGGAGACAAAAGCAGCTGGCGAAGCGCCGCACGGCTCAGCTGTCTGAGCGGACGCCGCAGCAGCCGGAGGGAGGTGGCAAGCATGCTTGAACTGAAACAGGTTTCCAAGCTGTTTTTTCCCGGTACGCCTGACGAAAAAATCGCCTTGATGAATATCGACCTTGTGCTGCAGCCAGGTGATTTCGTTACGGTGATCGGAAGCAACGGGGCCGGAAAGTCAACGCTGATGAACGTGATTTCGGGTGTGATGACGCCGGATGCGGGCGAGGTGCGCATCGACGGGGACATCGTGCACCAGCTCCCCGAATACCGCCGCAGCCGCTGGGTGGGGCGTGTATTTCAGGACCCGATGGCGGGAACGGCCCCGAACATGACGATTGAAGAAAATCTGGCCATGGCCTATTCACGGGGCAAATTTCGCGGTTTGGGCTTCGGCGTTACGCGCGCAAGACGGGCTTTATTTCAGGAGCAGCTTACAAAGCTGGGCCTTGGGCTTGAGAATCGGCCGAGGGCTAAGGTGGGCCAGCTATCGGGCGGGGAGCGCCAGGCACTCAGCCTGCTGATGGCAACTTTTACGAAGCCGCAAATTTTGTTGCTTGACGAGCATACCGCAGCGCTTGATCCGGCAAGGGCGGAATCAATTACGCGCCTGACCGAGAGCATCGTGCGGGAGATGAAGCTGACGACGTTAATGGTTACCCATAATATGGAGCAGGCGATTCGCCTCGGCAACCGTCTGATCATGATGGATAAAGGGCGGATCATTCTCGACGTGAACGAGCAGAAGAAGAAAGATCTCACCGTCGAGCAGCTGCTTCGCGAATTCGAACAAATCAGCGGCCATAAAATGGCCGATGACCGGGTCGTGTTCGGTTGACGTTTCAGAACGGAAAAAGGCTTCCCTTACAGCGCAATCTGCTGTGCGGGAGGCCTTTTTCGCGTGAAGGAGCCTGTCAGGGTTGAGTCATAAGCAGCTTGAAGCCGGTGAACAGTCATACGGAGGAGGCGAAAAGGACGGAAAGCCCGAGCGCCGCGGCGAGACTGTGAACGATGTTGCCGAGACTTAGCCCGAATGCGGTCGTCACGCCCGCCCGTCTGCCGTTCGTGACGCCTTTCCTTCAGATATGGGGATGGGCGGAACGATTTCGGAGGAAGAGCATACGATGTAAGCAGTCGCCTCTGTGAAGGGAGTTCCGACATGTATAAATCGCTTGTTCTGATTCTTGTGCTGTTCGTGCTGCTCGTCGTGCTGCTGTTGGCCGTGCTGCTGCCATAGATTCTCAGGTCTGGAGGGTCGCTGTGCGATCCTCCAATTCTTTTTGATCAGAGAGACAATTGTACACGGCTTCGGCGTTCCTGTAAAATGGAAGTGTATTTGCGTTTGTCCGGCAGTAGACCCGATCGGCACCGGACCGGCGTCACGATAACTTCTACTACCGGGAGGTTTGAGGCAATGGAAATACGCACCAACGATATGCAGATGATAGGCGCGATCCGTCGTAGTCTCGAGAATTGTATTCTCGGAAAATCGGACGAGATCGAACGGCTTCTCGCCGCACTGCTCGCCGGCGGTCATGTATTGCTCGAGGACGTGCCCGGCACAGGCAAGACCCAGCTCGTGAAGGCGCTCGCCAGAGCGGTCGGCGGACAATTTCGACGCATCCAGTGCAATCCGGATTTATTGCCTACCGATATAACCGGCGTTTCCATCTATCATCCGAAGGAAGAAGCTTTTATTTTTCGTCCCGGCCCGATTATGGCCAATATTCTGCTTGCCGACGAGATTAATAGAGCGACGACCAAAACGCAATCCGCGCTGCTCGAAGCGATGGAAGAGCGGCATGTGACCGTGGACGGGATTTCCCATCCGCTGCCGTCGCCTTTTATACTGTTCGCCACCCAGAACCCGATTGAATTCGAGGGTACCTACTTGCTTCCGGAGGCACAACTTGACCGTTTCATGATGAGGCTTACGCTCGGTTACCCGGACGATGCGACCGAGAAACGGATGGTGCTTAACAGCCGTTCCGATCAAGCCTATGCCGATGTGGAGCAGGTCGCGGAGATCGGCGATATCGCGCGGATTCAGGAACGGGTGAGGGCGGTTCACGTCGACGAGGCGGTTGCCGATTATCTGGTTCGCATCATCAGGGCGACTCGCGAGCATCACAGCGTACAGCTTGGTGCCAGTCCGCGGGCTTCGATCTCCCTAATGGCCGCCGCCAAAGCGCACGCCTATCTGAGTGAGCGCGATTATGTCATACCGGATGATATTAAGCGGCTGGCTGGCCAGGTGCTCTCCCACCGTATTCTGCTTCATATGGAGGCCCGCATGAATGGGGAGACTTCCGAGGATCTCGTAGGACGGCTTGTGCAGGAAGTCTCAGTTCCGGTTCGATTGGAGCGTTGAGGATGGAAACCGCCAGAATCATGCAGCTTCGTTGGCGCCTGACGGGCATCGTATACGTGGGCTGCTCGCTTTTTCTGTTGTTCCAAGGCGGTAAAACGTCCTTCATGCTTTTCAGCATTCTAAACGTCCTCATCATCTATTTGGTCCTGGGCAAGCGGAGCGGGATCGGCTTCGTGAAAGGGACGCGACAGCTGGCCGGCATCGGTGGCGTAAGCGACAACGTGGTGGCGGCGGGCTCCCGGCTCGATGTCAAGGTCGAGCTGAAAATTCCCGGCATCTGGCCGATGCCCTATGTGGTTGTACAGGATCGTCTTTTGCGGCGGGGAGGACAAAGCATGCAGTTCGAGGTGTCGTTTATCCCCGATATCCGGCGGAGCGGACGTGTCGAATATTCGACGCCTCCGCTGCAAAGGGGCCGTTACGCATTTCTTGAAACCGAATGCGTAACGAGAGATATTTTCGGCTTGTTCGAGCATACGGGCCGCTTTGAATCGCCCTCGGCCTTCACCGTGCTTCCCCAGACCGTCCCGATTCGCGCATGGAGCCAGCATCAGCGGGGCTTGAAGGGCCCGTATTCGCATGCGGCATCGTCCCTCTCCGCGAAGGAAACGACGCAGATTAACGGGGTAAGGGAATATTTGTACGGAGACCGGCTGTCCCGCGTCCATTGGAACGCCACGGCCAAAACCGGAGAGTGGAAGTCCAAGGAATTCGATCGCGAGTCGGTTCCCCGCACGGTCGTCGTCCTGGACAGGTGCGGTGCGGCTTACGCCAATCCGGAACTATTTGAGCTCGCCGTATCGGTAACCGCTTCGCTGCTCGAACACGGACTCCGCCGCGAAACCGCGATGGGGCTGGTGTCGGTGGGCGCGACGGCGGACGGGTTCCAACCGAGGGCAACCGCAGACCAGCGCAAGCTGATCCTGAATCATCTGGTTGACGCGGCGGCCGACGGCTCGACCGGTTTATACCGGTCGCTTCGGCAGGCTTCTCCGCTGCTGTCTCCGGGTTCGTTCGTTGTGCTGGTGACGCCGCATGGCGGCGAGGAGGTCGTCAATTCGATGCAATGGCTTGAGAGGAAAGGGATGATCCCTTCGCTGATTCATTTGCCCGGAGCAGACGATTCGGACCCGGCGGCCGGTTGGCAGAAGCTTCTTCGCGCTAGGGGCTGGCAGACGTTTAACGTACGCCAATTGCAGGAGCTGCCCGGCGCTTTGGAAGGGGGAGGGAGCTGATGGGGGTGCATCAAGGCCGCCGGCTATTCCGGTATTTGACCTCGGATTGGTACGGCAAGCTTGCCTTTCTGTTCTCGGCCATATTGCTGTGGCAATGGTTCGACTCTCTGGAGGGTTACTGGTGGCCCCAAACCTTTGCGATCGTGCACGGTTTGCTGATCGCAGGCGTTCTGATCGAGTGGCTCTTTCCGGGGTCCAGACGGCTTCATCTGGCGCTTCATGTGCTCGCCGTTACGGTCCTCACGATGATACACAGCAATTTCGTCTGGCTGGACACGCCTGACGGGCTGCGTCCCTTGCAGCCATGGGGAGACTGGTTCGCCGCGCTCATCTCCCCCTTGGACCCCTATATTTGGATTTCACTTCCGGTTCTGCTGCTGTTCCTGTTCGCGGGATCTTTCTGCCGGACGCGGTATCAGGTCATATTAATGACGGGGGCAAGCGTGCTTTCGCTCAGTATTCTGGATTCGTTTACCGAAATTTATTTTTGGGACGAGGTGGCCTGGAGCGTATTCGTTGCGCTAGCTTGGCTGGCGGCGGAGCATTTTTACCGGTTTCAGAAAAAACATCCCGAGACTTGGGGGCATATGCTCGAATACCCCGTGAACTTCGCCGTGCCGGTCGTGCTCGTGCTAGTGGTTGTAATGGCCTCTGGTCTGTTCGTGCCGAATATTCAACCGATCCTCAAGGATCCCTATACGATGTGGATGGAATCACGCGGACAATCCGTGCCGTCGTTCGTCGGGAACAAGCTGGAGAGCACGTCGGCCGAGGGGCTGTCCCGGGACAGCCGTTCCGGCTACAGCCGCGAGGACGGCGAGCTGGGAGGGGGCTTCCAGTTCGATTATTCAGAGGTGATGACGGTATCCACAACCCGCCGAAGCTACTGGCGCGGCGAGACGAAGTCGGTCTACACCGGCATGGGCTGGAACGACAGCAGCGCCGAGCGGCGGGAGCCGGCCTTGTCGGGCATCGCTGCGGGAGAGCCTTTGCCTTCCGTGCTGGATAAGACGAACGTCGAAACGGAGGAAGTGCGGCAGACGATCACAATGATCCGGAAGGACCCGTATCCCGTGCTGTTCGGCGCAGCCACGATTCGCTCCGTTGCCGCGATCGGCGGACCGGACAGCGGCGGGGGCATCCCGTCCTCGCTCGCTTGGCTGCAGGATTCAGGCGAGCTGCGATGGCCGCAGTCGGGACGCACGCCCTATCCGGAGGTGTATTCGATTGTGTCGGAGGCGCCGGTGCTCGACGAAACGAAGCTGCGGCAGTCGAAGCCCGTTACGGACGAGGCCATGCTGGCTGCCTATACGCAGCTGCCGGATACCGTCACAAAGCGTATGAGAGATTTGGCGAAGGAGCTGACGAGCGGACAAGCTTCCGAGTATGACAAAGTCAGAGCCATAGAAAGCTATTTGAAACAAAACTTCCCTTATACGAATACGCCGGATCTGAGCAAAAGGAAAAGCGCCGATTTCGTCGATTCCTTCCTGTTCGAGGTCAAGGAAGGGTATTGCGACTACTATTCGACGGCGCTGGCGGTACTGGCGCGCCTATCGGGCATTCCGGCGCGCTGGGTGAAGGGCTATGCGCCCGGCATTCTCCCGCTCGATAATTTTATCGGCAGAGGCATGCCAGAAGAAACCGGGGATCCGAACGGGGGCGGCACCTATACGGTGCGCAACGCCGACGCCCATTCTTGGGTTGAGGTTTACTTCGAGGGCTACGGTTGGATGGAGTTTGAAGCGACGGCGGGCTTCTCTTTTCCTTACAGCATGCCTGCCGAAGCGCCTGCCGCGCCCGAGACGGCTCCGGAAGCCGCAGAGCCGAAGCCAGAGCTGGCTCCGGAAAAGCGCGGATTCTCGATTCCTCTGAGCTGGAGCATCGGGGCGCTTGCCGCGCTGCTGGCGGCAGCCGCTTACTTCGCCCGCAGCGCTGCCGCAGGGATGTGGAGCAAGCTCCGCTTCGGCACGTTGAACGGCAACCAGCGGATCGTCCTGGAGACGGAGAAGCTGGTGCGTTATTGCAAAAAACGGGGATTGGAACGGTTCGACCACGAGACGCTGCGTGAATCGGTTCACCGCTGGGCAGATATCCGCCGCTCGCTTCGGGACGATTTCATGCATGTGCTGAACGTATTCGAGCGTGCGAAGTACAGTGCGTCGCAAGCAACGTCCGAAGAGGCGGAGCGGCTTGCGGTCAAAATCAAGTCGATACGGGAACGGCTCTA
>NZ_KK082168.1:8777-18634 GCF_000598065.1 Paenibacillus darwinianus
GTATAGTTTTTCGTATAATGGAAGGAAATAACGCGCTTTCCGGTTTTGGATCAAGGGCATCCGAACGGAAAGACGCCAAGGAGCTTAACGATGTTCACACGCCTTATTCCGCATCTTGCGGTGCAATCGATATATGAAATCGATCTGGACGAGCTTAAGTCCCGCGGCGTCAAGGGTATTATTACCGACCTCGACAATACGCTTGTCGGCGCCCGCGATCCGATTGCGACGCCCGAGCTTGTCGCTTGGCTGGACCGCGTCCGGGACTTCGGATTGGAGGTCGTCATTCTCTCGAACAACAATATGACGCGCGTTTCCGCTTTTGCCAAGCCGATCGGCATTCCGTTCATCCATGCGGCCCGCAAGCCGGCAAGCAAAGCGTTCCGCAAAGCGCTGGAGGTGCTCGGACTGCCTGCCGAGCGGACGGTCGTCATCGGCGACCAGATGCTGACGGATGTGCTCGGAGGCAAGCGAATGGGACTGTATACCATTCTCGTCGTGCCGATCGCGCCTGCCGACGAAGGCGTCATGACGCGCGTCAATCGCAAGATCGAGCGGTTCGCGCTGGCGCGGCTGCGTAAAAAATCAAGTCGATACGGGAACGGCTCTAGCCGGTCCCGCTCATTGGGAAGCGGAAGGCTCAGGCCCCCGCTTCTTTGCATGGAAATCCCCGGTTATGGTATAGTTTTTCGTATAATGGAAGGAAATAACGCGCTTTCCGGTTTTGGATCAAGGGCATCCGAACGGAAAGACGCCAAGGAGCTTAACGATGTTCACACGCCTTATTCCGCATCTTGCGGTGCAATCGATATATGAAATCGATCTGGACGAGCTTAAGTCCCGCGGCGTCAAGGGTATTATTACCGACCTCGACAATACGCTTGTCGGCGCCCGCGATCCGATTGCGACGCCCGAGCTTGTCGCTTGGCTGGACCGCGTCCGGGACTTCGGATTGGAGGTCGTCATTCTCTCGAACAACAATATGACGCGCGTTTCCGCTTTTGCCAAGCCGATCGGCATTCCGTTCATCCATGCGGCCCGCAAGCCGGCAAGCAAAGCGTTCCGCAAAGCGCTGGAGGTGCTCGGACTGCCTGCCGAGCGGACGGTCGTCATCGGCGACCAGATGCTGACGGATGTGCTCGGAGGCAAGCGAATGGGACTGTATACCATTCTCGTCGTGCCGATCGCGCCTGCCGACGAAGGCGTCATGACGCGCGTCAATCGCAAGATCGAGCGGTTCGCGCTGGCGCGGCTGCGTAAAAAAGGGCTATGGCCCAAGGAGGATAATCGGTGACGCAAGACAACACGACAACCGGGCTCGGCGGCTGCGCCGGCTGCGGTATAGCGCTTCAGAGCGAAGCGGCGGACAAGCCGGGCTTTTTGCCGCAATCGGCGGCCTCGAGGCAGCCGGCTATTTGCCAGCGCTGCTTCCGGATCAAAAATTATAACGATGCGTCCTCGGTGACGGTCGACCAGAATGAATTCGTCAAACTGCTCTCGGGAATCGGCGCGACCAACAGCCTCGTCGTGCACATCGTCGACTTGTTCGACTTTGAAGGCAGCTTGATCTCGGGCTTGCAGCGGTTCGTAGGGGGCAACCCGGTACTGCTGGTCGTCAACAAAACGGACCTGCTGCCGAAATCGACCAATCTGAACCGGCTCCGCAATTGGGTGCAGAAGCAAGCGAAAGCGCAAGGATTGCGCACCGTCGACGTGGTCCTCTGCAGCGCGATGCGCAACACTGGCTTTGACCGCGTGATCGAGGCGATCCAAACCTACCGCGAGGGCCGCGACGTGTATGTCGTCGGGGCGACCAACGTCGGGAAGTCGACGCTCATCAACCGTCTTATTCGCGATTACAGCGATCTGGACCGTGAGCTTACGGTATCCCGTTACCCGGGAACGACGCTGGATGCGGTGCGGATTCCGCTGGACGACGGCAAAGCGATCGTCGATACGCCTGGCATCGTGTACGCTTCCAGAATGACCGAGCTGGTCCCGCGAAGCGTTCTGCATGCTTTGCTGCCTGAGAAGCCTTTAAAGCCGCTTGTTTATCAACTGGAGGAGGGACAGTCGCTGTTTTTCGGCGGGTTGGCCCGGTTTGATTTTGTAGTGGGCAAACCTCAGTCGTTTACGCTCTACGTCGCGCCTGCAATGAAGGTGCACCGGACCAAGCTTGAGCGGGCCGACGAACTGTACGCCAAGCATAAGGGCGAGATGCTCTCCCCGCCGTCGAAGGAGGAGCTGGACGAAATTCCCGTCTGGACCCGGCATACGCTCCGCATTCCGCCGGGCGGAAACAGCGATGTGTACATATCCGGACTCGGCTGGATTCACGCGAACGGCGAGGCGGGGGCCCATACGGACGTATACGCGCCTAAGGGCGTTAAAGTGCTGGTGCGCGAAGCGCTGATCTGACGAATCGAAGGCCGGAGAGGAGAGACAACGGTGGGAGCAGAGACGACTGAACAGACTGCAGGAAACGCGGTGGACAGCCGGACAACGTTATTTTGTGTGATCGGCGACCCGATCCACCATTCCAGATCGCCGCTTATGTTGAACCGGGCATTCCGGGAGACGGGCGTGAACGGCATCTATACCGCCTTTCACATAACCGCCGATAAGCTGGGAGCTTTCATCCAGGGCGTGCGTGCGATGGGCATACGCGGGGTAAACGTTACGATTCCGCATAAGGTGGAGATCATGCGCCACCTGGATGAAATTGACGCTAGCGCACAAGCGCTCGGGGCCGTCAATACGATTGTAAACGATAACGGCCGATTAATCGGATATAATACGGACGGCATCGGTTATGTCCGTTCGCTCAAGGAAGAGGCGGTCCCGGAGCTTGCGGGCAAGCGGATCGTGCTGCTCGGCGCGGGCGGCGCCGCAAGAGGGATCGTCTATGCGCTTGCGGAGGAACGGCCCGCCTCCATGACGATCGTCAACCGGACGATCAACCGGGCGGAAGAGCTGGCTGCTTCGGTATCCGGCCATGCCGGTCTCAAGGACGTTCGTCCGGTAGGGGCTTTCGGACTCGAGATGGCTTGCCGCCAGGCGGATGTCGTAATCAATACGACCTCCGTCGGCATGTCTCCCCAGACCGAAGGGCTGCCGATGGACATCAATGTGAATTGGCTTAAGCCGGATGCGGTGGCGAGCGAGATTATCTACAATCCGATGACGACTCGGTTTCTGCGCGAGGCCGACGCGGCCGGACGCCGCATACATGGCGGTCTCGGCATGTTTATATATCAAGGCGCATACGCCTTCGAGTATTGGACGGGCAAGCCGGCGCCTGTCGCCGCCATGCGCGAGACGGTACTCGAGGCGCTGGGTTCCGCCTCGCAGGCGACTACTTAACGAAAGAAGGAACAGGAACACAATGTTAACGGGAAAACAGAAGCGGCATTTGCGTTCGCTCGCCCATCATTTGACACCGGTATTTCAGGTGGGCAAAGGCGGTACGAACGATCATCTTGTAAGGCATATCGAGGATGTATTGGAGAAGCGCGAGTTGATCAAGGTGTCCGTTCTCAACAACAACGCGGACGACCCGAGGGAGATTGGCGAGGAGCTTGCGGCGAACGCCAGCGCAGAGCTGGTGCAGGTAATCGGCAAAACGATCATCCTCTACAAGGAATCGAAGGATTATAAAACCATCGAGCTGCCCTAAGGCGCGCTGGCGGGAGGAGAATGTGCAGGGATGATTCAGGTCGGCATAATGGGCGGCACGTTCGATCCGATCCACATCGGGCATATGGTCGCCGCAGAGACGGCAAGAGAAGCCGGCGGGTTGGACGAGGTCTGGTTCATTCCATCCGCCATGCCCCCATTGAAAAACGGAGAGCCTTCCGCGAGCGGGGAGCAACGGCTGGAGATGGTTTACCGCGCCGTTGATTTTCAGCCTTATTTTCGCGCGATGGACATTGAGCTGGAGCGGGGCGGCGTCTCCTACTCCATCGACACGGTGCGGGAGCTGCAGGCTTTATATCCCGGCCGGGCGTTTACCTACATCATCGGCGCCGACCGATTGAACGATCTTGGCAGCTGGAGACGGGTGGAGGAACTGGCCGAGCTCGTTTCTTTTATCGGGCTGGAGCGTCCGGGACACCTGATCGATGCCGCGTCGCTCCCGTCCTTTATCAGCGGAAAGCTGCGGATCGTACAGATGCCGCAGCTCGACGTTTCGTCCACCGACATACGCGGCCGCCGGGCGGCAGGGCGCTCCATCCGTTTTCTGGTGCCGGATAAGGTGTATTCTTTTATTATAAGGAACCATTTGTATGAGACGTGAGGCGATGATTGAGGCGGTTCGTGCGCAAATGCCGGAAAAGCGCTGGAGCCATACGCTCGGCGTCATGCACACGTCGGTCGAACTGGCGAACCGGTTCGGGGCGGACCCGGTCAAGGCGGAGCAGGCTGCGATTCTGCACGACGTGGCCAAATACTGGCCGGTCGACAGGATGGAAGAGGCACTGCGAGGCGAGGGGCGGGGGTTGGCGGACGATCTGCTGGACTACGACAAGGAGCTCTGGCATGCGCCGGTAGGCGCATTGGTCGCCGCGCGCGATTACGGTGTGACGGACGGGGATGTGTTAAGCGCGATCCGGTTCCATACCTCCGGCCGGGAGGACATGTCTCTGCTTGACAAAGTGGTTTGTCTTGCCGATTATATGGAGCCCGGCCGCCAATTTCCCGCAGTGGATAAGATTCGTGAATTAGCAGAGCATAGTCTTGAACGCGCGCTGCTTGCAGGGTTCGATTCGACGATCGCCTTTCTGCTCGAGAAGGGCAAGCGGATTTATCCGCTCACGGTGGCGGCGCGCAACGACCTGATCGTACGTCTTAATAGGGAGGCAGACAGACAATGATACAACCGGAGAAATTGATGCAAACCGTGGTAGAAGCGGCGGAGGAGAAAAAGGCGCAGCGTATCGTAGCTCTTAATCTGACCAACATTTCATTGGTGGCGGATTATTTCGTTATTTGCCACGGCAACTCCGACACGCAGGTGCTGGCAATCACGAATGAGATCAAGAAGCGCGCTGAAGAGAAGGGCGCGCGCGTACGGGGCATCGAAGGAACGGATGCGGCGCGCTGGGTGCTTGTCGATCTGGGCGATGTGGTCGTTCATGTCTTTCACCGCGATGAACGGGATTATTACAGCCTTGAGCGTCTATGGTCCGACGCGAAGGTCGTGGAATTCGCATGAGCTTGACCGCAGGAACGATCGTCAAGCTTCAAACGGCGCGAGAGGTGCCGCCGAGCGGATTTTTCCTGACCGACGGCGATCAGGATGTGCTGCTTCATTACAGCGAGATCGTCGGGTCCCGTCCGGAGCCAGGCGATGAAGTGGAGGTGTTCATCCACTATGACACGGAGGACCGTCTGGCTGCGACGATGCGCCGACCGGCGCTGACGTTGGGCGGACTTGCGCGTCTTAAAGTGGCGGATATCAATCCGCGCATGGGCTGCTTTCTGGAGATTGGATTGGGTCGTCAGCTGCTGCTGCCGAACGCAGAGCTCCCCGAGGAGCGTGAATTTCGGCCGCGCGTGGGCGACGAGGTGTTCGTGCGGATGGCGCACGACAAGATCGGCCGGCTGGTGGCCAAGCTGGCCGTGGAGGAGGACTTGGCACCGCTTGTTTTTGCTGCGCCGGCGGCTTGGCACAATAGCCGCGTATCGGGATGGGTAACGAAAACGCTCAAGATGGGTTCGTTTGTGCTTGTAGACGGCGGCGTTACCGGCTTCGGCGTCTACGGGATGATTCCGGCCTCGGAGCGTTCGCGCACTCTGCATCTTGGCGAACGGGTGGAAGCCCGCGTCACGTTCATTCGTGAAGACGGCCGTGTGAATCTGTCGATGTATGAGCGTAAAGAAGTCGGACGTGTGGAGGATGTGGAGCGGGTGCTCGCATTTCTGAGAGAGCGTTCGAACGGGGCGATGCCTTACTCGGACGAGACGCCGGCCGACATCGTCAAGCAGAAGTTCGGCATCAGCAAGTCGGCGTTCAAACGCGCGCTCGGCAAGCTGATGCGCGATGGATTGGTCGTGCAGAAGGGGAGCTGGACCCATCTTGCGGGCAGCGGCCCCGAATCGGGAGACGGAAACTAGGCCGGTTCGCGGGCGACCGCGGCCGGCCTTTTTTGAACAGGCTGAACGGCCTTGAGTTATCGAGTTGCACAATCACAGTCCCAGCGATTTGGGGATATTTTGAATTTTATGTCAACTCCGGGGGAGTAGTTTGGAGGCGTTATGCGAGCATACAGGCAATTTGCTTCGGTATACGACAGGCTGATGGAGGATATGCCCTACGGGGAGTGGCTGCGCTTCGCGCGCCAGTGCTGGGAGCGTTACGGCATGCCGGGTACCGTCGTCGATCTCGGCTGCGGCACGGGCAGTGTCACCATCCCGCTCGCGCGCTCGGGCTTTCGTGTGTTCGGCATCGATCTGTCGGCGGACATGCTGACGGTGGCGAGGTCGAAGTGGGAAGACACGCCGCAGCAGGCGATCCGCTCGGGCGAAGGCTCGATCCGCTGGCTGCAGCAGGATATGCGCGATTGGGAGCTGCCGGAGCAGGCGGATGCCGTCGTGTCCTTCTGCGACTGCCTCAACTATCTGTTGGAGGAAACGGACGTGGAGGCGGCCATCCGTTCGACATTCGCGGGATTGAAGCCCGGCGGAGTGTTTCTGTTCGACGTGCATGCGCCGAGACAGCTGCACCGTTACGCGGAGCAGCAGCCGTTCACGCTCGACGACAGGGATGTGGCATACATCTGGACCTGCGATCTGGATGCGCAGCGTCATGAGATCGAGCATCGCCTGACGATTTTCGCCCGGGAGGGCGCGGAACGCGATGCGCGTTATGTCCGTTTCGAGGAGGTGCATCAGCAGCGCGCGTACGAGCAAGCGTGGGTTCGCGGCGCTCTACAGCGCGCAGGCTTTTCCAAGGTGGAGGTTTACGCCGATTTTGAGTGGAAGGCACCGGATGAACAGTCGGAGCGGCTGTTTTTCGTGGCGGTGAAGTAAAGGGAGAACGACGTCGGAGAGCTCGGTGTTTTTTTCTATGGGAGCAGCCTTTTTATCCATTTGCATGATGTCCCGCATGTGTACGCATTGACTTCCCCCCGTGCTATCCCCTATAATCGAACTAACATTTTTCTACAGAATCAGGCAATGAAGAGGAGCAGTAATTTCGATGAGCGGAAGCAGAGAGTCGGCGGATGGTGCGAGCCGATCCGCAGCCGGAGTGAACTCGCCTTGGAGCCGCAGGTATGAGCCGATGCAGCGAGCACGGATAGTCCTGCCGTATGGCCCGCGTTACGGGCGACAGAGTGAGCGGCGGCAAAGCATGCCTTCCGCTAACTAGGGTGGTACCACGGGAGCTTCGCCTCTCGTCCCTAGCCATGTGCTGGGGGCGGGAGGCTTTTTTGTTGCAGCAAATATTTATTTTCGGGGTTTCCGAAAAACTATCGAAAAGAGGACCGTATCGCTTTTTGCAGCGATTTATCGGCAGGAAAACAAGGAGGCATGCCAAGCCATGAGTCAGAATCAGAATCAGCAAGGCTACAACCCGCTCGTCATCGAGCCGAAATGGCAGCAGTATTGGGACGAGCATAAAACGTTCAAAACGACCGAGGATAAGGGCAAGCCGAAGTTTTATGCGCTCGATATGTTCCCGTACCCGTCAGGGGCAGGGCTGCATGTCGGACATCCGGAAGGCTATACTGCGACGGATATCGTGTCCCGCTACAAAAGAATGAAGGGCTTCAACGTTCTTCACCCGATGGGCTGGGACGCGTTCGGCCTTCCGGCGGAACAGCATGCGCTCAATACCGGGGAGCATCCGCGGGAGTTCACGATTCTCAACATCAATAACTTCCGCAGACAAATCAAGTCGCTCGGCTTCTCGTACGACTGGGACCGCGAAATCAGCACGACCGATCCCGAGTACTACAAGTGGACGCAGTGGATTTTCATACAATTGTATAAAAAGGGGCTCGCTTACGTCGCGGAGGTGCCGGTCAACTGGTGCGAGGCGCTCGGAACGGTACTGGCCAACGAAGAGGTGATCGACGGCAAAAGCGAGCGCGGCGGCCATCCGGTCGTGCGCAAGCCGATGCGCCAATGGGTGCTGAAAATTACCGAGTATGCCGAGCGCCTGCTGGAGGATCTGGAGGAACTCGACTGGTCGGAGAGCATCAAGGATATGCAGCGCAACTGGATCGGCAAATCGAAGGGCGCCGAAGTCACGTTCGCGATCGAGGGCGCCTCCGAGGCATCGCTTGTCGTGTTCACGACCCGTCCGGACACGCTGTTCGGTGCGACTTATTGCGTTTTGGCGCCGGAGCACGAATTGGTGGAGCGCATTACGGCAGAAGCCCAGCGGTCTGCGGTTGATGTCTACCGGGAAAAGGCCGCCCGCAAGAGCGATCTCGAGCGTACCGACCTGGCGAAAGACAAATCGGGCGTATTTACGGGGGCCTATGCGGTCAATCCGGTGAACGGGGCAAAGGTGCCGGTATGGATCGCCGATTATGTTCTGGCCGGCTACGGAACGGGCGCGATTATGGCGGTTCCGGGGCATGACCAGCGTGACTGGGAGTTCGCCAAGCAATTCGATCTGCCGATCGTGGAAGTCGTGAAGGGCGGAGACTTGTCCAAAGAGGCATATGCCGGTGACGGCCCGCACGTCAACTCGGGACCGATCGACGGCCTGAACAACGAGGAAGCGATTGTGCGGATGATCGAGTGGCTGGAGAGGGAAGGCAAAGGCCAAGGCAAGGTCACCTACCGGCTGCGCGACTGGCTGTTCAGCCGGCAACGTTACTGGGGCGAGCCGATTCCGATCCTTCACCTCGAGGACGGCACGATGAAGCCGGTTGCGGAATCAGAGCTGCCGCTGCTGCTGCCGGAGGTCGACGAATTCAAGCCTTCGGGAACGGGAGAGTCGCCGCTCGCGAACGCAACGGACTGGGTGAATACGGTGGATCCCGAGACGGGTATGAAAGCTCGCCGCGAGACGAATACGATGCCGCAATGGGCAGGCAGCTGCTGGTACTACCTGCGTTTCATCGATCCGCGCAACGACAATGAAATCTGTTCGCCGGAGAAGCAGAAGGAATGGCTGCCGGTCGATCTGTACATCGGCGGCGCCGAGCATGCGGTGCTTCACTTGCTGTATGCCCGCTTCTGGCATAAGGTGCTGTACGATCTCGGCGTTGTGGCGACGAAGGAGCCGTTCTACAAGCTCGTCAATCAAGGGATGATTCTTGGCACGAATAACGAGAAAATGAGTAAATCCCGCGGCAACGTGATTAACCCTGACGAGATCGTCGGCGTATACGGCGCAGATACGCTGCGCATGTACGAAATGTTCATGGGACCGCTAGAAGCGACGAAGCCGTGGAATACGAACGGCGTGGAAGGTACGTTCCGCTTCCTGAGCCGTGTATGGCGGTTGTTCGTGAACGAGGACGGCTCGCTGAACGCGAAAATAACGGACGGCGACGGCTCCGATACGTTCAAGCGCACATGGCACCGTACCATCAAAAAGGTAACGGAGGATTACGAGAACCTCCGTTTCAATACGGCGATCAGCCAGCTGATGATTTTCGTCAACGAAGCGTACAAAGCAGAGGAGCTGCCGCGCAAAGCGCTGGCCGATTTCCTGCAGATGCTCGCCCCGACGGCGCCGCATATCGCGGAGGAGCTTTGGAGCCGGCTCGGGGCCGGTTCGGGCGGCACCATCACCTATGAGCCTTGGCCGGCTTATGAAGAAGCATGGACGGTCGATCAAGAGGTCGAAATCGTCGTGCAGGTGAACGGCAAAATCGCCGACCGGATCTCGATCG
>NZ_KK082168.1:18734-21775 GCF_000598065.1 Paenibacillus darwinianus
GCCGCCGATACGGACGAAGCCGAGATGGAGCGTCTTGCCAAGGAGAGCGAGAAGGTGCGCGAGGCGATCGCGGGCAAGACGATACGCAAGGTTATCGTCGTCAAGGGCAAGCTGGTGAACATCGTCGCCAATTGACCGGCGGAGTAGGGGCTGCGGACTGCGGACTCCGGACTGCGGACTGCGGGCGGTTATGGATGACGGAGCCGGGCGTTACCTGTTTACGGTGAACGATTGGTCGACCTTTTCGAGATCCTCGCGGAACTTGGCATGCGTCGCATGGATAACGCGGTGAAAAACATCATCGAGCTCGACGCGCAGCAGCTTCAGCGCCTCGGCCGTGATGCCGCCGGGAACGGCTACGCGCTGCTGCAGCTCCTCGGGCGTCAGGCCTCCTTCTGTGAGCAGCAGGCCTGTGCCGAGCAGCATGTTGGCGGCGAGCCGGGAAGCCTCCTCGCGGTCGATGCCGGTTTCGTCGGCCGCCGCGTCGATGAACTGCTGCAGCACGAATGCCATGAACGCCGGACCGCAGCTCGACAGATCGGATACGACGCGCGTATACCGTTCCTCAATGCGCAGCGGTGAGCTGATGTAGGATAACAGCTCCTCCAGCGTTTGCATGTCTGCCGGTTCGATCCGGCTCCCGTAGATGCACAGGGTGGCGCCGCTCCATACACGATTCGTAATACTTGGAATGACCTTGGCGACTTTGCAGGGCAGCCATTCCTCAAGATGGGCCAGAAGCACTGGACTCGTGATCGATACGATCACTTGCTCCGGCTGCAAGCTGGCCCTTATTTCGTCGATAACGGTTTTGAATTCAAGCGGCTTGACGCACAGGAAGATCAGGTCGCAGCCGGCGACTGCCTCCGCGTTGGTACGGACGGCTTGCATACCGGGATAGCGGGCGGCAAGCCGCTCGGCCTTGGCATAGGTGCGGTTGGTAATTCTCGTTTGTTCCGGCACAAGCGCTCCGGAGCTGGCGAACGCTTCGACCAGTGTACTGCCCATACTGCCTGTTCCGATAAAACCGACATTCACCGGTATCCCTCCTCATAAAAATCCGAAATACGCTGCTCTGACTATATGAGTGGAACGGAAGTTGCCTTTACAGGAGGCATTTTTCACAAGATGAACGGGAGCTTTTCCCGCAAAAAGATCCCCCAGTGACATTTGGGCAGGTTTAGCGGGAGTTTTTCCAGTTCGCTCCTGCGGGTATCTGGGCTGTTGTGGGGGATCTGCGGTGATGCGAGGTGCTGCGCTGCGGCTGCACAATACTCAAGTATCGAGTGTGATTCAATCGTTCACTTATATAGCCTATGCGTATGCGCTCGTCTTGCGTACCGCGATGTCGAAAATAAGAGCGCTTTTTCGATATCGTTCTCCGTTGAGTGGAATAGAGAGGAGGATGCACATGACCCAAATTGTGAAAAGCCGTTGGCTGCTGATCGGGGGATTAGCGGCCATTGGGTCGGCACTGTTGTGGAATGCTCTGGGCGATTCAAGGGAGTCGGCGGTGCCGGCAGGCTGGAGTGCCGTCAATGAGCGTTTGGAAGCTTCCTTGCCGAAGCTGAAGGGGGAGGGTAGGGAGCCGGAGACGGAAGATGCGTCCGAAAAGACAAAGGGTGCGGAGAAGGCAGAAGGCGAGTCCGCTGGAGCCGCCGCCGCTGAAGCCGAAGCCGGAACGGAAACCGAAACCTCCGCTGCCGAGGCCGATTCGGGGCTTGTGGACCTGAACCGCGCGACCGCAGAGGAGCTCGACGCCTTGCCCGGCATCGGTCCGGCCAAAGCGCGGGCGGTGATCGATGATCGCGTCCGCAATGGGCCGTTCCGCACAGTCGGCGAATTGGCGCGGGTGAAAGGAATCGGGCCCAAGCTGCTCGACAAGATCCGGCAGCTCGTGACCGTCACCGGTAAAGCCCCTTGAGAGGCTCGTTGTAGACGGAGGCCATTTATGCGAGAATGGAAGAGATTGCGGTATCTGCTGACGTCCGAGCCCGGACCTGCTTCAAGACACCCTGGCTTCTCCAAACGGGTTTGTTCAAAACCTAGTGGGAGTGGTAATTATGTCAGAAGAACGCTCGTTCAGTCTTGAAACGTTTGCCGTCCATGGCGGGAAGGTCATCGATCCGACCACGGATGTCCGTCGGCACGGAGGGCATTGGCGATACTTGGGATGATCTGGATCAGGCATTGAAAGCAAGCCGGCAATAATATATAGTTGTAGACGGCCGGGCCTCAAGGCCTTCGTACATAGGAAAGGAAGTAAGGCGATATGGAAAGCCGGCAGGCGATACGCAAGGACTGGGACACTTATTTCATGGATATCGCATATATGGTCTCGACCCGGTCGCTTTGTTCGCGGCGGCATGTCGGAGCAGTGCTCGTTCAGGGTAAAAAGCTGCTTGGCACCGCCTACAACGGCGCGCCGATGGGAGTGCCCGATTGCTCGGAAGCGGGCTGCATGATCGCGGAGCAGTTCGAGGTTGAGATCGTCGACGGGCAGGAAATGATGGTGAAAAAAGAGCGCTGCATCCGCACGATTCATGCGGAGCAGAACCTGTTGCTGTTCACCGACCGAGCCGACCGTGAAGGCTCATCGGTCTATGTGACCGACCAGCCGTGCTGGACCTGCGCAAATATGCTTGCCAACAGCGGCGTTCGCGAGATTGTCTATCATCGGGCCTACCGTAAAGACAGCGACAAGGTGACGAGACTGATGGAGCAGAAGGGCGTTGTGTTTCGGGCGCTGGCCGCGTATGACCCTCCCGAACAGGCAATCGTCGCGGAGGGGTAGCAAGGGGACGGTGTAAACACAAGAAGTTCGTATGAAAGCGGGAGGAAGAACCTCTCTGCGCGGATAAGACGCGCGGGGAGGTTCTTTTTGCGCTTGTTCATGAGCGACATATGCGAAAGGGGGGATCGGCGATGAACCGGCGACCGTTGGCGGCTTTTACGATTTGTTGGGTCGCGGGCAGCGCCGCGGCCGCGTCGCTTGGCGGCAGGGGCGTGGCGCTTGCCGGCGCCGCCTTGGCCGCGTGGCT
>NZ_KK082169.1:0-21076 GCF_000598065.1 Paenibacillus darwinianus
CTTCAAATACACCGGCTGGAAGATCGCCATGTCCACGTACCCCTTCACGAAGACGTCTTCCACGAGCGTATCCGCGCTGTACTTCAAGAACTTCTCCTTCGGCCACAAATACTCTTTCGGACTCAGGTTCTTGTGGTAGTCGTAAAAGCAGCTGATGAACTGGTCGCCCTGCACGTTCAATTGGTTCTCCTTGCTGCCGTCCCATAACGCGATGTGTGCGTCAACAATGAAGATTTCGTCTCCGTCCGGCATACGATACATGGTCATTCCTCCTTGAAGAGTGTAACCGCCATGTTTGGGAAGCGTTTTCATTCCTGCTTGTATTTGAGTATACTCCTTCAGGCAATCGAAATAAATGGATTTTTATACAACTATACAAGCTATTTTTCCGCTTATTTTTGTATGATTGAACATAGGATTGATGGCTCATCCTGGACCCGGGCTACCCGTCGATCCGAAAGCCGATCTTGCCGAATTGCTCCGCTTGGTCCATCCGTCGGAACGCATCCAAATATTCCCCTAACCCATAGATTCGATCGACAACTGGACGGATGCGGTGGCGTTCGATGAAGGCCAGCATTTCCCGATGTTCCTCTGCGCTGCCCATCGTCGTGCCAAGCAGGTTGTGATGGCCGTAGAAGAAATCGCGTACGTTCAGCTGCACGACGTCGCCCGCGGACGCGCCGAAGGTGACGATCGTGCCGCCGGTGCGCAGCCGGTCCAGCGACTTCTGGAACGTCGCCGCGCCGATGCTCTCGATCACGACGTCTACCTTCTCGCCGTCGAGTTGCGCCCCCCAGTCGCCGTCGCTGTCTAGTGCCTTGTCCGCGCCGAGCTCGAGCGCTCGGCGGCTCTTCTCCTTTGACCGCGACGTGACGTAGACGGTCGCTCCCGCCGCCTTCGCGAACGGCAGCAGAAAGAGCGCTGCACCCCCGCCGATGCCGGGAATCAACACCTTCATGCCGGGCTGGACGTTCGCCCGCGTGAAGAGCGCGCGGTACGCGGTGAGTGCCGCCAGAGACAGAACGCCCGCCTCTTCCCAGGTCAGCGCGCTCGGCTTCGGCAACACGTTCTCGACGGGCACCACGACCATCTCGGCGAACGTGCCATGTGACGGAAAGCCGAGAATCCCGAAGCTTGCGGGTGGCACGTCGCTCTTCTTTGACCATCCGAGGCCGGGATTAACGATGACTTCATCTCCGATGTGGATGCCTTGCACGCCCGGTCCTATCGCATCTATGCACCCCGCGCCGTCCGACCCCACGATTACAGCCGGATCCGTCGGTTGGTGACGATCCAAAATCAGCAAATCGCGGTGATTCAGCCCCGCGACCTTCAGCCGGATACGCACCTCCCCCGCCGCCGGCTCCCGCACCTCCATCTCCTTCATTCGCAGTCCCTCGAACCCGTTCTTTCCCTCATGCACAATCGCTCTCATGCGACAACCTCCTCTTTCTCTTCCATGGTAGCTAATACCGTAACTGTAGCAAATCCCTTTGAAGTCGACAATGGTTGAGAATGCGGGACTTTTATATATCTGCCGACTAACCATAAACGATGATCCGATGGTATAATGAAACCTATAAACCAAGAGGAGGCCCTTCATGGATCACCATTACTCTTCAGAACCCCCGAATCCATTTTCCCGGCCCCAGCCCCAACCGCCGAAAACCAACGGTAAGTCGATAGCGGCGCTGGTGCTCGGCATTCTGTCCATCGTCATTCCCTATCTAGGTCTGATCATCGGGATCATCGCGATTGTTTTCTCCTCCATCTCGCTGAAAGAGATCAAACGCTCGGGCGAACAGGGCAAAGGCCTGGCTATCGCCGGCCTGGTGTGCGGCATCGTCGGAACCGCCTTGTACGCCGTCATCATACTCATTGTCCTATTGGCGTTCTCCATTTTCTCCTCTTCGGGGGAATTCAACTACTCGGCCAATCTAGCTGACTTATGAGGCTGGTCTCCTGGAATGTAAACGGGTTAAGAGCGTGCGTCAACAAAGGCTTTCACGATTATTTCAAAGAAACGGCAGCCGATATTTTCTGCATTCAGGAAACGAAGCTGCAGGACGGGCAAATCAACATGGACAGCCTCGGGGAGTATTCGCAGTATTGGAATTATGCCCTCAAGAAGGGGTATTCCGGAACGGCTGTGTTTACGAGGATCAAGCCTCTTTCGGTGCGCTACGGCCTGGAGGCGGATGAGGAGCCCGAAGGGCGGATTCTGACGTTGGAATTTGACGCTTTCTATCTCGTCAATGTGTATACGCCGAATGCGCGCAGGGACTTGTCGAAGCTGGCCTATCGTTTGGAATGGGAAGAGCGGTTTCGCGGCTATTTGCAGGAGCTGGACGCACGCAAGCCGGTCATTATTTGCGGCGACTTGAATGTGGCCCATCAGGAAATCGATTTGAAAGATGCAAAATCCAACCACGGCAACTCCGGCTTTACCGCTGAGGAACGGGATAAAATGACACGACTGCTCGGCGCCGGATTTATCGATACGTTCAGGCAATTGTATCCGGATCGGACGGACGCCTATTCGTGGTGGTCTTACATGCCGAAGGTGCGGGAGCGGAACATCGGATGGCGCATCGATTATTTCCTCGTATCCGAGCGATTGCAGCCGCTGTTGATCGACGCTCGAATCGACTGCGACATCATGGGGAGCGACCATTGCCCCATCATTCTGGAGATTGCAGAGCCTTGAGTTCAGGCACGAGCCGGAATCGGGAAAAATAGGAACAGGAAAAGCTCCAGCTAATCTTGCCCGAATGCTGGCTTTGGGATCCTTTTGCGGGAAAAGCTCCCGTTCCATCCTGTGAGAATGCCTCCCGCAACGGTAACCTGCAGAAATACAGGGAGAAATTCCGTCCAATCCGGCACGTTTTATACTACTCTAAGCCTCTTCTTCGTCACCTGTCGCCACTGGGTTCTCCATATTCGACACCCAATCGCTCCAGCTTCCCGCATACAGCTTCACATTCCGAAAACCGGCCGCCTCCAGCGCGAACACATTCGGACAGGCCGTCACGCCGGAACCGCAGTAGACGATGATCTCGGCGTCCTTCGGCAGATCGGCGAACCGCTCAAGCTGCGCTTCGGCGCTCTTCCAATGGCCGCTCTCGTCAAGGCCGTACTTCCAGAACCGGTTTATCGCGCCCGGAATGTGCCCGGCCACCGGATCGATCGGTTCCGATTCGCCCGAATAGCGGAAGGCTTCCCGCGAATCGATCAGCACCGCGCCCGGCTTGCCGATCAACACACGCACGTCCGCCTGATCGACCGCCAGCTCCGGACGAATCCGCACCTCGTATGACACGCCCTCCGCCTGTGCCGGCACCTCGGCCGTCACAGGCCGCGCTTCAGCCGACCACTCGCCGAAACCTCCGTCGAGTATATACGCTTCTCCCGTATGTCCGGTATAACGAAGCAGCCAGCATAACCGGGACGCCATAGCCCCGCCTTGATCGTCGTAAGCGACGACTGTCGTTTCGTTGCCGATTCCCATCCGAGACAGGGCGACGGCCAGCTTGCCCGCATCAGGAAGCGGATGGCGTCCGCCCGCTCCGCCGGGGCGCTTCGGTCCCGATAAATCCTGTTCCAGGTCCGCATAATAGGCACCGGGTATATGCACCGCCAGATAAGCTTGACGCCCCGCAGCCGGATCATTAAGGGCAAACCTGCAATCCACGACGGCAAACCCTGCCTCGCCTAACCGGGCCGCCAGCCATTCCGTCGTAACCGTCCCTTTCATATAGCCATCCTCCTTCAACGATCCAACGATTCGTCAATCATCGATTCCTCAACACCGCGACCTTTTGCAGATCCCGCGCCCGATGCGTGCTGCACTGTATGGCGGCGAATCATCTTACCGCCCGACAGCTTTAGGCCTCTGAAGCTCGGCGCCTTCTCGCGTCGCGGCCCTGCTCAGCGTTTTCCGCAGCATCGCGGCCCGCCTGCACCGGCCTTGCCTCCGCCCGTTTGATCCGTTTGGCAGAGGCCGCCATCAGTCCCAGCAGCACAACCAGCATCGAAGAAGCGGCGACGAGCATCCACAGCGTAACCGCAGCATCGTATCGTTCCATGAACCACCCGGTCAACTTCGGCATCAGAGCGCCTCCCAGCCCTCCGGCTGCGATGAGCAGGCTCGTCGTCTTCTCGGTCATGCCCGTTATGCGTGCATTCACATACAGCAGGCCGATGGCGAACACCCCCGACCACAGCAGACCGTCAAGCCCGATCCACATCAGCCCGACGCCTCCGCCCCTGCTGAATGCGATCAAGGCCATCACAGCCGCTCCGGCCGCAGACGAGATGAGCAAATACCGAAAATAACCGCTCCATTCCGCTAATTTGCCGGAGAACAACCGGCCCGCCACCATCATCCCCCAGAAAATGCTGAGCGAGGAAGCGGCCGCGGCCTCGGTCATACCCGTATGCTCCTTCATAATCGCAGGCAAATAATTACTGAAGCTCATCTCCATGCCGACATAAATCGCAAAATAAACCATCCCGATGATCAACAAAGGCATCGCTGCACGGTTATACCGGACGGCAGGCTTCACAATCCCCTCGGCAGCCAATGGCCGCGAATATGCGAGCAGGTCGTCCGCCGCACCGAACGACATCGTCAGCCAGAGCAGCGTCGTGATGCCCGACAAGCCGGTGACGATCGGAAAAACCATCTGCCAGACGCCGGCATCGATCAGCAGCGCCGCGATCCCCGGCATCACGAGCGCCCCGAGGCCAAAAAACACCTCCAGCCGCGTCATCGCCTGCGCCTTGCGCTCGACCACAAATTCGATAATGACCGCGCCGAGCACCGCCTCCGTCAGCCCGAAGCCGAAGCCGGCGACCGGCGCGACGACGAGCATCCAATTCCAGGGCGGCAGGAGGCTGTAGGCCGCCTCCGCAGCGGTCAGCGCGCCGAGCGCCGCCAGCAGCGCGCTGCGCCTTCCGATTCTCCGCGTAATGTACGGCGCGGCCAATACCCCGAACAGAAAACCGAGAAACTGGTTCATAATCCACTGCCCGCCGTCCGCGTAATTGAGTCCGTAACGGTCCAGCACCTGAATCAGCACCGCGCCGGCCACGACATGGGCCATACCGATCACCAAATACGACAAGCAGCCTAACCAAATCAATTTGCGCATGAGTTCTCCTTCTGTACATCCGAGCTGTATCCGGTTGCATCCTGATATGCATTTCTCGTTTAAGTCCATCCCGGCATTCAACACCCATCATACCACGCAACTCCGGCCATTTGGTATACTGTTTACAACCGCATCGACGGCAAGGAGGTGGACATCGGCCATGATCCGCAATACAGGCTTGAATACCGCAGAAGAACTACCCGAACCTTTTCGGGGCATCCGGGTTATTCCTATGGAAGAAACGCACGGCACGCTCCTCTGTGCCTGGCGCTACAAGAAGCCGTATGACATTTTCAACTGGCCGGCATGGGAGCACATGACGGCACGCGCGGTCGAATTCGGCGATCCCGAGCTGCGCGCCGCGCAGTTCGCATCCGTTATGAATGAAGGCGGCGAGCTGATCGGCTTCGCGCAATTTTTCCCGATCACGGGCGTTACAAGGCTCGGCGTCGGCATGCGGCCGGACCTCTGCGGTCTCGGCGCCGGTTCCGCTTTCATCCGGGAGATTGCGGAAGAAGCGCGCCGCCGGACGCCGGGCAATGTCATTGACCTTGAGGTGCTCACGTGGAACAAAAGGGCGATCAAAGCCTACCGCAAAGCCGGCTTCATCGTGGAGAACACCTACTGGCGGCCAACGTCAATCGGTCCGGATGAATTTCACTGCATGGTTTATCGCCCCGGCAGTTGACACGCGGAGACAAGCTGACGGCGCGAAGAAAAGCCCTTCGCACGGCGCACGTCCGAGGGCTTTCAGAGTGTGACTCTATGATTGGCTGAGCTCCTGATGACGAGCATTCGGATCCGCGATATCCATAAACAGCATCGCCTCTGCCGTCACAGCGACGGACAACGTCCGAATCCACCGTCGCGAATCCAGATCGGCGTAAGTGCGGGATACGGAAGCGCGCAGCGGGCCTCGGAGCAGCAGCAGATCGGATAGAAAATACGGCCGCCAGCTCCAATTCGCCCCGCGATACTCCGGTTCCTTGCGCCACGCCCCATTCCATCTTCGATAATTGGATGACAGCTGCACGCCGTCCGCCCGGCACAAGTACACGCGGATGCAGGATGCTGGAACTTTGGCCAGCATGCGTTCCATTGCGGCGTCGTGCAGATCCGCCGTATCCGGCAGCATCGAACCGCTCTCCTCGACACCGTCCGTCAAATCCGCGAATCCGCTTATATCAAGCTCTTCCATTATCCGGTCTCCAAGCTCCCGCCAGTAGACTTCCACCTGACCGATCGTCTGCAAATGCTCCTTCAGGCCTGCTTCGACCACTCCGGCAAAAGCGTCCGGCTCCCGGAACTCCTGCTCCGCCGGCGCGAAGAGATAGCCCTGCACGTAACGCGCACCGATCTGAATCGCGCGCTGCAGATCATCGCCGGTTTCCACTCCCTCAATAAGAAGCGAAGCCCCGATCTGCTCCGCCAGCGTCGAGAAGGAACGGAGCACCCCCAAATATCCGCTGTGGCTGGCGCTTTGCTTCATCATATGAATATCCACTTTCAGCAAATTCGGCTGGATATGCGCGATCCGGTCCGCCGAATTGAAGCCGGTGCCCACATCGTCGATCGCGATCAGACAGCCTTTCCGCCTGTAGATGTCGATAATCTCACGCAGCTCGCCCATCGGCCCGGAATACGCTTCCTCGGTAATCTCGATTACAACTTTAGCCGGATCGATTCCGTATCGATCAAGCAATTGAAGCGTGTACAATTCACCCGTTTCCCGGTACATCCGCTGAATCCAGGACGGCTTCAGGTTCACGAATAGCATCGGCTGCCGGTCCCGCACAGCTCCCAGCTTCCTGAACGCTTCCTCGCGCAGCAGCCGGTCGATCCGCATCTGGTTCTCCACAGGAACGCGAGCGTCGCTCAGAAAAGGCCCCAGGCTTACGATTCCATCAGGCGTGCATTGCCGTCCGAGCACTTCATAACCGACGATGCGGCGGGTATCGAGCGCGAGGATCGGCTGAAAATGAGACATAACCGTTCTTACATCCGGGAAAGCCGGCACCGCTTTCGCTTCGGTGAAGTCAACCATGGCTGTCTCCCTCATTCAACACGATGTCACAAAAACTGACATAACGTTTTATTTCTGATTGTACGGGGAGTGCGGGCGTAAGTAAAGCATATTTCACGACATTGTCACAATCGCTCGCAGCCGTGCAGCCGTGCAGCCGTGCCTAGATCAAACGGACGATCCGAATTTCCGTGCCGTCCACCGACACTTCAATGACATGATGCTTCGGACGGTAGACGACAACGCCTGTCCCCACCTCGATCGAAGGCTGCTCGCCCAGCCCATAGAATACATCGTCCGCCAGCGCCTCCATCACCTCATGCCGCTCGCTCTCCTCAAGCACCTCCCATTCTTCCCCCGTCATATCGAAAAACGTGTAGCTGTCCGCAATCCCGCCAACCGCCTCGGTCAAATCCCGCAGAATGTCCTTATATTCCCGCGCATGCTTTACACCCATCCTGTTCCCTTCCCCCTCCTGAATGTTTCCTAGTAAACTTTACTCTAATATTCTCCACATTTCTGACGATAAATACTATAATGGATTTTGTTGAAAACGTTCGTTGTTTGCCGCAATTTGCTTGTATCGGTATTTACATTTGTTTATGGGGTGTATTATGGAAAAGTCAACTGTTATCGGAATCGCACTAGGATTGGTCGCCGTCGTATTCGGTATGTTCCTCAAGGGGGCGCCTATCGGTCAACTTATCAATCCAGCCGCGTATGTCATCATCCTGGTCGGCACGGCGGCCTCCCTGTTTATCGGATTTCCGCTTTCGGAAATCAAGAAATTCCCTACGCTTATCAAAATCGTGTTTCGCGAGCAAAAGCTCGTTCCACGTGAAGAATTGATCCGTATGTTCATGGATTGGGCGACGATCACCCGCCGTGAAGGTCTGCTTGCCCTTGAATCGAAAGTCGATGAAATTGAAGATCCGTTCCTCCGCAACGGGATGCGCATGATTATCGACGGCAACGATCAGGACTTCGTCCGGGACGTTCTGTTGGAGGAGGTAGCCGCCACGGAGGACCGCCATAAAGCCGGCGCGTTGATTTTTTCCCAGGCCGGCATGTATGCACCGACGCTGGGGGTTCTGGGCGCCGTAATCGGCCTGATCGCCGCACTGGCGGACATGAGCGATATGGGCGCCCTCGCCAAGGCAATCGCGGCAGCATTTATCGCTACACTGCTCGGTATCTTCACCGGATATGTGCTTTGGCATCCGATCGCCAACAAGCTGAAACGGCTTTCCAAACGGGAGTCCGAAATCAGGCTGATGATGGTCGAGGGCCTGCTCTCGATCCAATCGGGCGTATCCACTATCGCTATCAGCCAGAAGCTTTCCGTGTTCCTGACGCCGACCGAACGGAACGCCATGTCGGAAACGGAGGGCGCACCCGTTGAGCAAAAAGCATAAGCATGCAGAGCATGAAGAACACGCGGATGAAACCTGGCTCATTCCTTACGCAGACTTGTTGACGCTTCTTCTCGCTCTTTTTATCGTATTGTACGCAATGAGCTCCGTCGATGCGAAGAAATTTGAAGATATGAGCAAGGCGTTCAACATTGCGTTCAGCAGCGGCAAAGGCATACTTGATCAGTCAGCGGTCGTCACGAACGCCAACCAGATGAATGTGATAGACCAGACCAAACCAAACAGCGACGGGAATCAAACGATGAGTGAGAGGCAGCGGCAGCGGAAAGCGGAGTCACTCCGGCAGAAAGAGCAGCAGCAGCTCGAGAAGCTGAAGCGGCAGCTTGATCAATACATCCGGAACAACGGCCTGACCGCGCAGCTGAAGACGCAGCTGAACCAGTCCCAATTGCTGATCACCATCAGCAATACCGCCTTGTTCGACTCCGGCAGCGCGGACATTAAGCAAGAATCCCGCAAGCTCGCCACGACGATCGGCGCCATGCTGGAAGCTTATCCGGGCTACGAGATATCGGTTGCGGGCCATACGGACAACCAGCCCATTCATACAGCCGAGTTCCCATCCAACTATGAGCTAAGCGCCAAGCGCGCCATCAACTTCATGTCGATCCTGCTTGCGTCCGGCCATTTGGATCCGAAGCTGATCAGTCCGACGGGCTATGGCGAGTTCCGCCCAATCGCAACGAACGCCACCGCCGCCGGCAGAGCCAAGAACCGCCGCGTCGAGATTTCAATTATCCGCAAATATACGGATGCCGCCGCGACCGAGACGCTCACCGTTGCAGCGGAGCAATAACCCGATAGGCCCTAAGAAGATAAGACGGTCAGCCCCCTCCCCGCTACTGCGGAGTGTCTGCCCGTCTTATCGTCATGTTCACCCCTATTGTCCCCTGCCGTCTTGCCCCGCATCATAATTCAACAAATCGAACAAGGTCTTTTTCTCCTCCTGCGTTAAGTCGCGCCAGGAACCGACGGGCAGCTCGCCCAGCTTCACGTTCATAATCCGAATCCGCCTGAGCCGCCTTACCTGATAACCAAACGCCGTACACATGCGGCGAATTTGCCGGTTGCGCCCTTCGGTGAGCACGATCCGGAACACCCGGTCCGTCACGCGCGTGACCTTGCAAGGCAGCGTCATGCTTCCGAGTATACGAACCCCGCTGCTCATGCCTTGCAAGAATGCAGGCGTAATCGGCTTGTCTACCGTTACGATATATTCCTTCTCATGCCGCCCTTCGGCGCGCAGCACCTTATTGACGATATCGCCATCATTCGTGAGCAATATGAGTCCTTCGGAATCCTTGTCCAGACGGCCGATCGGAAAAATCCGTTCCCGATGCCCGACAAAATCTACGATGTTTTCTTTCACGTGGCTCTCGGTCGTGCTCGTAATGCCGACCGGCTTGTTAAGCGCGATATACACATGGCTTTTATGTTCGCCGATCGGTTTGCCGTCGACTCTGACGTCATCTCCCGATTCGGCCTGGCTGCCAAGCTCGGCTTTCACGCCATTAATCGTCACTCTGCCGCTATCGACCAGCTTATCGGCTTCTCTGCGGGAGCAGTAGCCGCTCTCGCTGATGAACTTGTTAATGCGCACTTGTCGATTCTCCTCTAGATTCCGCGTGATTTAAACAAGGTCGCAATGGAACCGCCGTCGACGATCGCCCGAATCGCTTCGGTAATGAGATTGCTCATCGTGATGACCACCAGCTTGTCCGATTCGCTCGTATGCTGCAGGATTGAATCCGTCACTACGATTTCCTTAATGTGCGGATGCTCCAGCTTGGCGAGCGCATTGCCAGAGAAAAGCCCGTGTGTAGCAACCGCGATGCATGCCTTGGCGCCGCTCTCGGCCAGCTGATTGACCACGCCGAGTATCGTCTTGCCCGTATCGATCATATCCTCGACGATGATCGGGGTCATGCCCGCAACGTCGCCGATGACATGCGTAGTCTCCTCTCCGGTCTGATTGTCCTTATTCGTGACGACAATGGCGAACGTGGCATCCATATAGTTGGCCAGCTTCTCCGCCGTTGACGCCCTCCCGGCGTCCGGCGACACAATGACGGGATTCTCGATCGATTTGCTCTTCAAATATGCCGTCAGTTCATCCAGCGCCGTCAGATGGTCAACCGGAAAGTTGAAAAATCCCTGGATCGCAGCGGTATGCAGGTCCAAGGTGATGATCCGCGAGGCGCCCGCCGCATACAGCAAATCCGCCACCAGCTTCGCCGATATGGCTTCCCTAGGCGCCCTTTTCCTCTCCTGGCGGGCGTAGCCGTAGTAGGGCATAATGATATTAATCGTTTTGGCCGACGCTCTTTTCGCCGCATCGATCATGACCAGCAACTCCATAAAATGCTCGTTGATTGGGTCAGACAGGGATTGCACGATAAAAATGTCGCAGGTTCGGATCGGTTCTTTATAGGCAACGTAGACTTCGCCGTTTTCGAACCGCGATATTTTCACATCCCCCAGCGGCATTCCCAGCTTATCGCATATGTTCGCTGCCAATGGTATATTCGAAGAACCGGCAAATATTTTAACCTTATCCCTAATCATGAATTAACCTCCGTAGACCGCCTGATTGTTTCTGTCATTATAATAAATTTTCTGGAAAATTGCACACGCCCTTAAGTTGACCCGCATCGAATAATCGTTCAAAATGGACAAGCGACGACACATCCTTTTAGAAACGGTCTTTTATGCGATCATATCATACTTATATCCAATATTTACTCTAATACTTGTTTTATCCTCAAAAAATATACCCACAGTGTGCACAACTATATGGAAAACGTTAAAGTTATCCACAATTATATTCACATCCTGTTAACAACGAATGCCTGTTCGCGGCATAATTCGATTCGTTTCGACAAAAAATAGTGACCCGGTGAACAGGATAATGGAAAGGAAGACATTCGCGTGATAATGTCCGAGGAAGACCGCATCTTTATGCAAGAAGCAATCGCCGAAGCCGGCATGGCCGAAGAAATCCGGGAAGTCCCGATTGGAGCGGTTATTGTCCGGCAGGGGGAAATTATCGCCAGGGGCCACAATTTGAGGGAGACGCTGAACGACCCTACCGCCCATGCGGAAATGATCGCCATTAAAAAAGCCAGCGAACGCCTGAACGCCTGGCGGTTGCTGGATTGCACGTTGTATGTAACGCTCGAGCCCTGTCCCATGTGCGCCGGTGCGATCGTACAAGCCCGGATCGGCCGAGTCGTGTATGGCACCTCCGATCCGAAGGCAGGATGCGCGGGAACGCTCATGAATTTACTGCGCGAAGAACGGTTCAATCATATGGCGGTCGTCGAATCCGGCGTTCTCCAGGAGGAATGCGCCTCTATGCTGACTCAATTTTTTCGGCGGCTGCGCGGAAAGCTATAGATGAGGCTTCGACTTGCTTGCGCTTACCAAACGTCCGCTGAGCTGCAGCTGCTTGTCCATATCCGCATAGGGTGAAAAAATGAAGATAAGCCGGAGAAGCCCGGCTCCGGTCAGGAGAGCCGATGCGGTTTACGTTCCCGCTCCATTGCGCGCATAGCGTCATTACACGCGGCGAGATACGCCACAAGCCGGTCGCATCGGTAGGTGAACGCCCTGGGCTTGGGCGTAGACGGATTATGGTCGATATAGGTTGCAAGCTTGCGCGTGGCAAACCCGATCCGGTCGATGGTGCTTTTCATCGCAATCCCCCCTAGCCTAATGCTTTCTCTGAGAGAATTCGATGGCCTGCAGCCGTTTAGGTCCGTGATGCACCAAAAAACCTCCGCGTGAAATGCGCCGAGGTCGAATATACCCGTCAAATGAATGGCGGCCCCGAGACGACTCGAACGTCCGACACACGGTTTAGGAAACCGATGCTCTATCCACTGAGCTACGGGGCCACAGCAATGAATATTATAACACAAACCATTATCGGGTCAAAAGACAATTTTCGCACCAGCATCATCCGGTCCCTAAACCCTTGCTGCGCAAGAGATTCCGACCGTTTTCATCTTTACAACCGAGCTTATTTATGCTAATATTTGCTTGCCTTCTTTGGTCGCCATCTATTATCGAGACGTGGCTCAGCTTGGTAGAGCGCTTGCTTCGGGAGCAAGAGGTCGCAGGTTCAAATCCTGTCGTCTCGACCATACCTGTAACTTTGGAAAGCCTTGAATTTCAAGGCTTTTTTCTATACACAAATCAGGCCCGCTTCGCTCCGCAAAAAATAACCCGCATCCGTTCCCCGGATGCGGGTTATTTATCTTATTCACCTGTTTACAGTGCAGGTCCCATAAACGAGTTCATGAGTTCTTCCATCGACATGGCATCCTTCGGAATGCCGATCGGGAACTCCACTTTCTCGTTAATGTTGCTGTAACGCGTTGTGAAGGTCAATCCGGCCTTCGCCGTCTCGCCTTCTTGCGTATAGTCGAGATCGGCTTTGGCTACCTGATACACAGGCAGTTCGTCGACAATCGCCGTCGTCAAGCTCAGATCGTTCACCTTGGCGTTCTTCTTGAACTCGTCAAGCCCTTTGCGCAGCTCGCTGCGGTCGCCCTCGGCCAAATCCTTCTTCGCCTGTTCCAGATCCGCCTTCTCCAACTGGAACGTCTTCCGGTAGTCCTCGTTGTTCAAGAGCAAGTCGATGATCTCAGGCGCGACTTTATCGACGATGGTCATGACCAACGGCTCGAACGTTTCCTGCGTCACATTGAACTTAACGATTTGATTCGGCTTAACATCCTCCGGCAAACCGGCCACTTCGTCCTTTTTCACTTCCGTGAAGTAGGTCTTCTCATCGAAATGTTTGAAGAAGATGCCAGCCATGTCCTCAGTCATTTTGCGCTGCTTGTTGATGTCTAGCTCCGGTACCCCAACGCCTTGCTCCTCGGCCAGCTGCTTCATATCGATTTCCACGAATTTGCCTGCGGCATCGCCAAGCGGGAAGCCCGGTATTTGCGGAATTTTCACCCACATTTTATCCTGCGTCAGGATCATAAGGACGTTCAGCGAGAATGCCATGTCGCCCCTTAGATCAAGCTTAAGCGTCATTTCCATCTGCATCGGATCGGCCTGATAGACGCCGTCGATATTCAACGTAGCGTTCTTGACCATGTCCACCATGCTCGGATCCATGCCCTCCAGCAATGATGCCGGCAATTCCAGCTTATCGACCGCAAGCGCGCTCGTAAACGTGTACGAGTTCATCTCCATCGATTTGGTGAACGCGGTTTCTATGGCTTCTTTAGGCGCCTTGGCGGTGCTGCATCCAGCCAAAACAACCATTGCGGCAGAGATAAGTAATACAACTTGCATCAAACGTTTCAAAACCTTTTCCCCTCCCAAGGAATGAATTCGAAGAACATCTTTTCATTCTAAACCATCCTTGGGCTGCGGGAAAGGAAAAGTTGTCTAAAGACCTATGTTTTTGTTTTCAACTACGTCGGAATGTGAAGGGTTGGCCTTCAATGTTAGCCTTCACCGTTATTATGCCGAGAATGGTTGTTCTGCTTCACCTGCTTGGAGCCGGACATCGGCTCCTGCGGAGGATTGTGATCCTGCCGCCGGCGGCCCTGATTAGGCGTTGCCTCCGGAACAGGCACGGAATCGGGCTTGCTCATTCTGTTCATCCTCTCTCGCCTGACGGAAAGGTCTCCCGCCTATGCGTGTGTTAAGTCATGCAGCGCCTGTGCGCATATTATCAAATGTGTACATCGGAGCGCTTTCGGGTCGGCTTCATCGGCCATCACTTCACTTTGATCCGAAGGGTTCATCACCGTTGGCAGCGTTCTCTGCCATGCATCCTTGAGCTGGTTATGATCCACAAACCGTTCATCGATTTTAACCATCGCATTCCACCTCCGTAGATCATAACATGCGGAGTTTTCATTCCGATTATGCGGGAATCCGCACACAAAAACGCCAGAGCCGCCGCTCCGCCAAGCCCTTCGTTTCAAGGGCCGGCGCAGCTGCTTCTCTGGCACTGTATTCGGTATGTATGGCGGAGAGAGTGGGATTCGAACCCACGTGGGCTTGCACCCTAACGGTTTTCAAGACCGCCCCGTTATGACCGCTTCGGTATCTCTCCATGATGTAAGGTGCTGCCGAGCATTGCGCACCTGCGCACACTCAGACAATACAAAATCTATTGTACCACAGGGCAAAAAAAGACCGCAATCCTTCTTTGCCCTTTGGCACCCATTTCCTTATCAATTTCATTGGTTAAGCTTTGCGGATTGCCTCGAGCCCGCCCATATAAGGACGAAGCGCCTCCGGAATCGTCACCGATCCGTCCGCCTGCTGATAATTCTCGAGCACAGCGGCGACCGTGCGTCCGACCGCGAGGCCTGAGCCGTTCAACGTATGAACGAATTCCGGCTTGCTTCTCGGCTCGCGGCGGAACCGGATATTGGCCCGGCGCGCCTGAAAGTCCTCCACGTTCGAACAGGACGATATTTCGCGGTATGAATCGCCGCTCGGCAGCCATACCTCCAGATCATACGTTTTCGCCGCTGTGAAGCCTATATCACCGGTGCAGAGTGCCAGCACCCGGTAGGGAAGGCCAAGAAGCTGCAGCACCTTCTCCGCATTGGCGGTCATCGACTCGAGCTCGGCATACGAATCCTCCGGCTTGGTGAATTTAATCAGCTCGACCTTGTTGAATTGATGCTGCCGAATTAAGCCGCGCGTATCGCGCCCGGCCGCGCCGGCTTCGGAGCGGAAACAAGCGGAGTATGCGGTGTAATATTTCGGAAGCTGCTCCGCATCTAGAATCTCTTCGCGATGCAGATTCGTTACCGGCACCTCGGCGGTTGGAATCAGATAATACTCCGTCCCCGCCAGCTTGAACAGATCCTCTTCAAACTTGGGAAGCTGCCCGGTCCCCCGCAGACTGTCGCGGTTGACGATCTGCGGCGGAAGCAGCTCCACATACCCGTGCTTGTCGCTGTGCAGGTCCATCATAAAGCTGATAAGCGCCCGCTCCAAACGCGCACCCAAGCCGCGGTAGAAAACGAAGCGCGAACCGGTCACCTTCGCTGCGGATTCGAAATCGAGTATGCCGAGCTCGACCGCCAAATCCCAATGCGGCTTCGGCTCAAAATCAAACCGGCGCGGCTCGCCCTGCTTGCGGATCTCGACATTGTCGTCCTCCGATGCGCCAACCGGCACGCTTTCATGCGGTATATTCGGCACAGACAGCATCAGCTCGTCAATCTGCGCTTCCGCCTCCCGCAGCTCCTCGTCCAGTTCCTTAATCCGGTCGCCCACCTCGCGCATTTCCGCAATCAGCGCCTCGGCGTCGCCGCCGCTTTTTTTCAGCCGGGCCACCTCTTGCGATACCGTGTTGCGGCGATTCTTTAGCTGCTCCGCCTCCTGCAGCACGGCGAGCCGCTTGGCATCCAGAGCCGGGAAGTCGGCGATCAGCTCGAACGGCTTGTGCCGGTCGTTCAGCGCCCGTTTCACTTTATCGAAATCGTTACGAAACAGCTTTACGTCTAACACGTGTTATAGAAGCCCCTCTCTAAAGGGTGGTCTGGTGAATGTGGATTTCATCAGCCGGTTCAATTCGTACCGACAACATCCTTCGCCATCGACAGGAAATACGCATGCAGCGCATAGTCGTCAGTCAGCTCGGGATGATACGAACACGCAAGCAGATGCCCTTGACGGGCAGTCACGATTTCGCCGTTATGCGTGGACAGCACGTCTACGCCGTCACCGACTTCCTTAATTAGCGGAGCCCGAATAAATACGGCGCGCAGCGGTGCATCCAGCCCCTTGACGTCGAGCTCGGTCTCAAAGCTTTCCCGCTGCCGGCCGAACGCGTTGCGAGCGACCGTCATATTCATCAGCGCGAGATGCGCTTCTTCCTGGCCATCGATCTTATCGGCCAGGACGATCAATCCCGCGCACGTGCCGAACACCGGCTTGCCTTGCGCGGCAAAATCACGAATCGCGTTCATGAAACCGTATTTGCGCATGAGCTTCCCGATCGTGGTGCTCTCCCCGCCGGGAATGACGATGCCGTGGAGCTCATCCAACTGGTCGGTGCGCTTTACCGCGACCGCTTCGGCGCCCGCCCGTTCCAGGCTGCGCATATGTTCTGCTACCGCGCCTTGCAGCGCGAGTACGCCAATTTTCATACCTTCGTCACGCCTTTCTGCCTTGCCTTGCCCCTGCCGGTTACCAAATGCCTCAGCCGCTTACAGGCTGCGGTCCTGCATCCGGTCCGAGCCCACCAGCTTCGAAATTTCGATGCCCTTCATCGGCGTGCCGAGATTTTTGGACACTTCCGCAATGAGCTTGTAATCGTCGAAATGGGTCGTCGCTTCCACGATCGCCTTGGCGAATTTCTCAGGGCTGTCCGATTTGAAAATACCAGAGCCGACGAATACGCCGTCCGCGCCCAGATGCATCATCAAGGCCGCGTCCGAAGGCGTCGCCACGCCACCTGCCGCGAAGTTGACCACCGGCAGCTTGCCGCTTTGGTGAATCTCAAGCAGCAGATCGTAAGGCACTCCCAGCACTTTAGCTTCATTGAAAAGCTCATCCTTGGACATGCCCTGTACCTTGCGGATTTGACCAGTGATCAGACGCATATGGCGAACCGCTTCCACGATGTTGCCCGTTCCCGGCTCCCCTTTCGTGCGAAGCATCGATGCGCCTTCCTGAATGCGGCGCAGCGCCTCGCCCAGATCCTTCGCTCCGCATACGAAAGGCACCGTGAATTCATGCTTGTCGATATGGAATACGTCATCAGCCGGCGTGAGCACCTCGCTCTCGTCGATATAATCGACGCCGAGGGATTCCAGCACCTTCGCTTCCACGTAATGTCCGATCCGGGTCTTCGCCATGACCGGAATCGAAACGACCTTCATAACCTCTTCCACCATCGTCGGGTCGACCATGCGCGCAACGCCGCCCGCCGCGCGGATTTCCGAAGGCACACGCTCGAGTGCCATAACGGCCACGGCACCTGCCGCTTCGGCGATTTTCGCCTGCTCGACGTTCATGACGTCCATAATGACGCCGCCTTTTTGCATTTCCGCCATTCCGCGTTTAACCGTTGTCGTTCCCGTTTCAATCGCCATGGATCTTAGCCTCCCGTTTATCAAACGTTCCGTAATTGTACTAATCTCATATTTTACATGAAGCCGCCTCCGGCAACAAGCCACCTTCGGAAGCAGGTACCAAGCTAGAACAAATCAACGATCCCGCTGAACAGCCCTGCGAAGAAGTTCCGTACTCCGCGGAACATGAGCCGCCACCAGCTGCCCTTCTTGGCCTCTTCCGACGTCACCAGGTTGACCGTTTTCTGAAGCTGCTTGCCGCTGCCATCGGTGTAGGCGTAAGTCACCGTGCCGACAGGCTCTCCCGCCGGGATCGGAGCCACCAGCTCATCCGCCGGCTTCACCTTTGTCTCAAGCACTTCGACCTTCGATTCGCCGCCCTTGCGCACGAGAAACGTAACATCCGTTTCGGTCACGACTGCCACGTTCGTTTTTGCGCCTTTGCTTATTTTGACCGTCTTAACGTTTTCTACTACGGACTTCGGGGCAACGATCGTTTTAGACTCGAAGTTATTGAAGCCGTAATCGAACAGCTTCGCCGTTTCGAAAAAGCGCGACTGCATCGTCTTGGCGCCCATCACGACGCTGATCAAGCGCATGCCGTTGCGTTCCGCGGTTCCCGTGAAGTTATAACCGGATTCGGCGATATAACCTGTCTTCATCCCGTCTACGCCTTCATAAGCAAACTGTTTGAAATTCGTTACGTCCTTGTTCGACTCGAGCATCCAGTTCCAGTTGATCATGGGCTTCGTGTCGCGCGGACGGAACTTGTAGCTGGGTATGCTCGAATACTTAAGAAAATCAGGATCTTCGCGAAGAATGATTTCCGCCAGCTTCGCCGTGTCGCGCGCCGTGATGATCGTATCCGCCTGGAGTCCGGTTGCGCCTGTGAATCTTGCTGTCTTGAGCCCAAGCGTCGCAGCAGTTTCGTTCATGAGGTCAACGAAGCCGGCTTCGGACCCTGCGATGTGGGAAGCCAGTGCGATCGTCGCGTCATTGGCAGAGCCGACCGCCATCGCAATATACAAATCCTCGACCGAATGCTGATCGCCTTCCGCCAAATAGATCTGGGAGCCGTCGACCGGCGTTGATGCCGCTTCCTTGCTCGTCGTCACCATCGTATCCCACGTGAGCTGTTTATTCTTAATCTTCTCCAATACGATATATTCGGTCATCATCTTCGTCATACTCGCCGGCGGGCGCGGCTGATCCGCATTCTGCTCATACAGCACCTGCCCGGTAGCGGCATCGATCAATATCGCGGCGGCGACGCCGTCACCAAGCGTAAAAGAACCACCCGGCGCCGCGCTCACGCCTGCACCTGTATCCGACTTGTTGTCGCTCGCTGCATACGAGGCGGCGGTACCAAGAGTCATGACTACCATCCATACGGCTAAAAAGCTCGAAACGGCCCGTTTGCACACGGCCGCTCTCCGATTCCATTTCAACTTCCCTTTCTCCCCTTCATCCATTAGTTTGTCGTTCCTAATTGTAACACAGTCCCTCATAGGAGAAAACCAAGTTGCTAGAGTAGGCATAGAATAGAACTTGTCGACATGCGAAAAAACAGACAGAAAACCGGGCCGTCAGCCGGCCGGCTTCTGTCTGCCTTGAATCCTGTTGCGCGTGAGTCGGATTACATGGAATAGTTGGGTGCTTCCTTCGTGATTTGCACATCGTGCGGATGGCTTTCCCGCAGTCCGGCTCCGGTAATGCGTACGAACTGCGTATCGCTCCGCAGCTCCTCGATTGACTTCGTGCCGCAGTAGCCCATGCCTGAGCGAAGTCCGCCAATCAGCTGGTGAACCGTGTCGGCCAGCGGCCCTTTGTAGGCTACGCGTCCCTCGATGCCTTCCGGTACAAGCTTGTTCTCATTTTCCTGAAAATAACGGTCCTTGCTGCCTTCCTTCATCGCGCCGAGCGAGCCCATGCCGCGATACACCTTGAACCGGCGGCCCTGATAGATCTCCGAATCGCCAGGACTTTCCTCGGTACCGGCAAAAAGGCTGCCGATCATGATGCAGCTTGCGCCTGAGGCGATCGCCTTAGTGATGTCGCCGGAATATTTGATTCCGCCATCGGCGATGATCGGCACGCCGTACTTCTTGGCAACCGTAGCGCAATCATAGATCGCCGTTACTTGCGGCACGCCGATGCCTGCGATGATGCGTGTCGTGCAAATCGAGCCCGGACCGATGCCCACCTTGACTACCGAAGCGCCCGCCTCTATGAGATCGCGCGTCGCTTCACCGGTCGCAACGTTGCCTGCTATAATCACCAGATTCGGATATTTTCTGCGCAAGCTGCGGACGGTCTCGATAATGTTTACGTGATGGCCGTGCGCCGAATCGACAACAAGCACATCGACACCCGCTTGCACGAGCGCCTCCGCTCTCTCGAACGTATCCTTTGAGATGCCGACCGCCGCTCCGCACAGCAGACGACCCTGCTTGTCCTTGGCCGCGCTGGGGAACTGAATCGCCTTCTCGATATCCTTGATAGTTATGAGACCTTTCAGCGTATTCGACTCATCGACCAGCGGCAGCTTCTCGATCTTATGCTTCTGGAGCAGCACCTCCGCCTGCTGGAGCGTCGTTCCAACTGGTGCGGTGACCAAATTCTCATGCGTCATGACGTCCTTGATCTTTATTGAATAATCATGTACGAACCGCAGATCCCGATTGGTCAGAATGCCGACAAGCTTCTGCTCCCCATCCACGATCGGCACGCCGGAGATCCGGTATTTGCCCATCAATTCTTCTGCGTCATAGACATGATGCTCGGGCGTCAACGAGAATGGATTCGTAATGACGCCGCTCTCCGAACGTTTGACGCGATCGACCTCTTCAGCCTGTTGGGCCACCGACATGTTCTTGTGAACGATACCAATGCCGCCCTCACGAGCTATCGCAATCGCCAATGCCGCCTCGGTGACCGTGTCCATACCGGCGCTGATGAGCGGAATATTCAGCTTGACGGTATCGCTCAGCCTCACGGATACGTCCACCTCACGCGGCAGTACCTCAGACTTCCGAGGAACGAGCAGCACGTCGTCGAAGGTCAGCCCTTCCTTGGCGAACTTAGTTTCCCACACGATGATGTTCCTCCCTAATTACGTATTACGAAGCGAAAATGACGTTCCCCCCGCGCATATTATTGCAATAGTAGCAGAGGGGTATAGGGCTGTCAAGGCAACGCAGGGTTCGATATTTGACAGGTAAAAGGTGACTCTCAAAGTCCGCTTTCATGCCTGCTTGAACGCTTGTTGGGGGCGCCGGATTGGTTAGCCGATACAGGGATTTTATAAGAATAATCAGACATATCCGGTTCGAGCTTTCCCAGTGGCTTAGGCCTGGCAATCGTGCCCGGCCTAACCTGCCGTTCCGGCTGCGGCTC
>NZ_KK082169.1:21176-21686 GCF_000598065.1 Paenibacillus darwinianus
AATACGGGACGGTCTGCCTGACGGCAGCTGGCAAGGCACAAGGTGCATACGAACACAACGGCAGCCAACCATTGAAAAGAAGCTTTACGCATCTGCAACACCCCATCATTTACTCGGTGCCTATAGTATGAACGGGAGGAGCCGTTCCGCCTCAAGGCAGTTTGCGCCTGCTTAGGACGATTCTGCCGACCCTGCCGTTCCGGCTGCGGCTCGTTGTCGGTGCCAATATCTGAAGGCAATACGGGACGGTCTGCCTGACGGCAGCTGGCAAGGCACAAGGTGCATACGAACACAACGGCAGCCAACCATTGAAAAGAAGCTTTACGCATCTGCAACACCCCATCATTTACTCGGTGCCTATAGTATGAACGGGAGGAGCCGTTCCGCCTCAAGGCAGTTTGCGCCTGCTTAGGACGATTCTGCCGAAAATGACAAAAAACCCGTCAAGCGCTGCGGTTAGCAGTCTTAACGGGTTTGTTTGTGCTTGGCAACGTCCTACTCTCCCAGGAC
>NZ_KK082170.1 GCF_000598065.1 Paenibacillus darwinianus
CGGACGATCAGGGGCAATCGGACGGCGACGGCGAGACAGCGGACGACCAAGGGCAATCAGACGGCGACGGCGAGACGGCGGACGATCAGGGGCAATCGGACGGCGACGGCGAGACAGCGGACGATCAGGGGCAACCGGACGGCGACGGCGAACAGTCCGACGCAGCGGAAGCAGCAGCGCTTCAGAAGCTGGCTAAGCTGACGCAGGAGCAGGCCGTAGCGGCTGCATCGGCTGAAGTTACAGGTACGGTTAATCAAGTAGAACTGGAGGACGAAGACGGCGCAGCGGTCTACAGTGTCCAGATCAAAGAAAAAAACGCTAACGATGTGGAAGTCAAAGTGAGCGCGATCGATGGCAAGATCGTTAAAGTTGAAAATGATGATTTTCAACAGGACTCTGAGCAAGACGAGTACAGCCAACCAGAAAATTTTAAGCAAAGCGCCGCCAATAACGGCTAAATCGGAACGGAAGAAATCCTCCTTGCCCAAGGGGGATTTCTATTTTCGCAACTCTGCCGCAGCGCTCGTTGACCAATGAGGATACGAAATGTACAATCAGAGCAAACGCCTTTCAGGCCATAGGACAATGCCCGGCTGCTCGGCGGTTCCGTAAGCGACAAGCCGAACGCTTGTCGGTCCGGCATAACCATTCCGTTTGAGGTGAATCTATTGCGCAAGGTGCTGCTGATTGAAGACGAACCCAATTTCGCGCGCTTCGTTGAGCTTGAATTGGAACATGAGGGATTTGAAGTAACCGTGATCTATGATGGCAGGAAGGCGCTGGAACTGGCGGAGAAGCGACACTGGGATCTGATTCTGCTGGATTTAATGTTGCCGGGACTGAACGGAATTGAAATATGCCGGAGAATCAGAAGTCAGAAGATTACGACGCCGATCATTATGCTGACGGCCCGCAACAGTGTAATGGACCGGGTGTCCGGGCTGGACAGCGGCGCCGACGATTACCTGCCGAAGCCGTTTGCGATCGAAGAGCTTCTGGCGAGAATCCGCTCTCTGCTGCGACGCGTGGAAGATAGGGATACCGATGACGAGGAGACGCTGACGTTTCTGGACCTGCGGATGAATGCCGCAGCGCGCGCTGTGCTCTGTAACGACCTCCCGGTCGAGCTTACGAAAAGAGAGTTTGATTTGTTACTATACTTCATACAGCATCAGAATACGGTCATGAGCCGAGAGCGGCTACTCAACGGGGTTTGGGGGTTTGACGCGGCCGGCATTGAAACGAATATAGTCGATGTATACGTCCGCTACGTCAGACAAAAATTGAACGCGGAAGAGAAAGAACGGTATATCCAAACGGTACGAGGAGTGGGGTATATAATGAAGCGATGAATAACTTGCAGAGCACATACGCGCGAATTCCCCTCAGGATCAAAATTGCAGGCTTGTCATCCTTCTTAATCGTTCTGCTGTTTCTCGGGTACACGATGGTGCAGTACGCCGTGATTACGGAATGGATACTCCGGGAGCAGGAAACATCGCTGAACCGCACGGTTAAAGAGGTCAACGGGTATATTCGACAGCAGGATACTATAAACGCGGAAGCGATCCGTGCAAGCGAGCCATTTCTGCAGCAGGTAATTCAACAGAACCAGTTCATACGGATTATCGACGGCAAGGAGCAGACCGTGCTCTTTGTTTCGCGATCCGTTCCGGACTCCTGGATTCCACCCCGATCGGTGCGATCCAACACAACGGAGAACTTCCGGCGCGGCGACGATCATCTGCTTGTCGCACGCAGTCCGCTCCAGGCGGCCGGCTTTTCGGGAACCGTTGAGGTGGCCAGCAACCTGGAAACGGTCGACCAGCTGCAGAACCGGTTGAAAATGCTGGTCGTCGTTTGCTTGTCTGTCGGCATCGTCATCAGTGCGGCAGGCGGCATATTCTTGGCCCGACAGATGGTCGGGCCGATTAAGCGCATGGCGGCCACGATGAATAAAATTAAGCTGCGGGGCGTGCATGAACGAGTAGCTTCGGTCGGCAACGGAGACGAAATTTCACGCCTTGCGGTGATCTTCAACGAAATGATGGACGAGCTGGAGAAGTCGTTCCATCAGCAGCGGGCATTCATCGAGAACGCGTCGCACGAGCTCCGGACTCCGGTTGCGATCATCGAAGGGCATTTGCGTCTTCTGCACCGTTGGGGCAAAAGCGATCCGCGTCTCCTGCAGGAGTCGCTTGACGCCGCCATGCAAGAAACGCACCGCTTAAAGGAACTTGTCGATCAGTTGCTGGACTTATCCCGACTTACGGATCAGCGCATACCGGCCGACGAACGTCAGGTAAACCTGTCGGCAGTATTGGATTCGCTGATTCGCAATTACCGCGTGTTGCATCCGGAAGCAAGCTTCAACCGACAGGTTCCGGAAACGATGAGCGTGTATATGAATCCGTTGCATCTGGAACAAATTTTGATCATTTTAACCGACAACGCGATTCGATACTCCGGCATCGATAAGATTGTCACCTACACGGGCAGGCTGGATAACGGCCATGCGGAGATCGCGGTTCGCGACAACGGGGAAGGCATTCCGTCGGAGGATATTCCTTATTTGTTTCAACGCTTCTACCGTGTGGATAAAGCGCGTACCCGCAGTTTGGGCGGAAATGGTCTGGGGCTGTCCATCGCGAAGGGACTCGCAGAAGCTTATGAAGGCGATATCGCCATTGAAAGCACTCTCGGTGTAGGGACAACGGTCCGGATCAGAATCCCTGCAAGAGAATAAGCTTGAACAATATTGCGGTTTCCATGGACGCGAGATACAATCGGCCATTCGCACAGAGAGAAACGGGCTTCGAATGGAGGCCCGTTTCGTGTTCAACAACGTACTATAGCTTTCGTCTATGAGGCCAGTCCCGCTCGAAATTCATCGATAACGCTTGCCGCAGCGGATTCTCCGATTTTCAGGATGATTGTAAAGTAATCGTACATATGGTCAAAAACCGTTTCATATCCTTCCAGCTCGTCGGGATGATCCTTGGCATATTCAGCATGGCTGCGAATGAGCATTGCGGTTAATTGATTCATCAACGATCCTCCAAATCACAAACTATGAAATTGATATTAGCACAGAAGCCGTGCAAAGTCTGTCGGATATTCCTTTGAATAACAACTATTTATCGACAGCATCGGCGCCGCTTCGATAACAAGGCAAGGAACAACCCCCGCCGGTTGGCGGGGGTTGCGGGGGAACCGCTATCACGGTTCAGTTTATCGTTTGGAGTCGGCCATGTCTTTCATACAGACTGCGCATATGTTGCGTTCTTTGAATTCCAATACTTCCTCCGTTGTTCCGCAGAACAGACACCGCGGATAATAACGCTCCAAAAAGATTTTATCGCCTTGCACCAAAATTTCGACGGGATCTCCTTCGTTCATCTGATGTCGCTTACGAAGCGATTTGGGCAATACGATACGCCCCAATTGATCTACTTTCCGCACTACTCCTGCCGATTTCATATTCATCACTCCTCTTGGTCTGGTTGCGCACGCTAAAAAACCCGCCGGGCATCCGGCAGGCACCAGATTAAGGTGCAGGCGCACACCTCTTCTCCAACGCTGGCATTGCCCAGATCAGATCTACGGTCGGCGGCGTAAGGCCGCAGTCTCAGCCTGATTGTATCAAGCCCCGCGAATTTGTTCATTTAAATGTAAAGATAATTGATTTAATAATGTTTTGCAATACTTGCTTATTAAAAATATTTACAAAAAACAATTTATGTAAAATAAACAAAAACTGACCTGTAAATTAAGTGGGAGCAGCAAAGTGAAGTGTGATTTTTGTCCCGGTTGATATCATACTTACGGTATGAAGCAGGGCTTTAGGGAAACCGCGCAAGCGGCGACAGCATCGCCGCCGCATCGTCGACCAGATCGTGCAAGTGGAGCGAAAAATCAAAGTGTTCCCGCTGCTAGCTTCTTAGCACGATAAGCGAAGAAACGAACAGTTAAACCTGGGCGCCTGCGTCTTCGGAGCCGTAATCGTTCCGGATTTTCACGAGAAGCTCCTTGTAGTGCCTGTTTTTCTCATCCTGCGGAAACGACGACCGGCTCATCAGGACAGCGTCGTTATAATAGTCCATTAATTTGTTTATCATATCGTTGTCCTCATCGTGTTCTTTTTGTCAGTTTACGTGCAAAAGTTTAGAAAACGATAAGGAAAGTATGAAGAAATCGACAATAATCGTTATTATTCGCACAAAAAGCCGGCAGTCGTTGTCGCGCTTTGCCGGCTTGTTTTCGGAAGTTATGAAGTTATAAAGTGGAGAAGCCTTCTCTGGCGGCGGCCGCGTCCTGGCGAACCATACCTTTGATCAATTCGTTCGTACGGCTGAGAAGCGACGAATTGCGCGCAAACACGAGTTCGTCCGCCCCAAGCACTGTAATTTCGCCGTCCGGCCGTCCAATGACCGCGCCGTCCTCGATCACGCAGCCTTCGCCGATGATCGTCCGGAATATCTGGACGTCCCGCCCGATCTTCACGTTCGGCATAATGATGCTCTCCTTCACCTTGCTGCCGCGTCCCATGCGGACGCCGCCGAACAGAATCGAGCGCTCCACGTCGCCCTCCACTGCAGTGAGCGGGTGAATGACGGCTTCGCTAATGTTCGCCAACGGATGTCGGTAGGCCGTGATATAAGGCGCGACCTCATTGGTGTACATCGGCCAGTTATCGCCCTCGAACTTCATTTCGCCGTCCAGCATGTCCATATGCGCTTCCCAGAGGCTTTCCACCGTACCGACATCCCTCCAGTAGCCTTTGAACGGGTAAGCGAATACCGCGGCTCCCGAGTGGAGCAGTTCCGGAATGACGTCATTGCCGAAGTCGTGGTTGGACGTTTCGTTTTGCGCGTCGGTCATCAGCTTCTCCTTAAGGAAGGACCACCTGAACAAATAAATACCCATCGAAGCCAGGTTGCTTTCCGGCTTGGATGGCTTTTCCGTAAACGAGATCACTTTGAATTCTTCGTCTGCGTTCATGATGCCAAACCGGTGAGCGTCTTTCCACGGTACGCTTTTGACCGCGATTGTCGCGTCGGAGCCATGCCGGACGTGAAAATCTAGCATCTCGCGGTAATCCATTTGGTAGATATGGTCGCCCGACAAAATCAATACATGTTCCGGCGCGTATTCGTCGATACGCTCGATGTTTTTGTAAATGGCGTCGGCCGTTCCCGAGTAGCCGCTGCCCGGAGCCATTCCGCCCGGCAGAAGAAAAATGTCGGCCGACGGGTCTCCTCCCGACCAGTGCCGGCCGTCCTCTACATGTCCGTGCAGCGACTCCGCCTTGTATTGCGTCAGCACTCCGATCGTCGAAATGCCGGAATTAATGCAATTGCTGAGCGGAAAGTCGATAATTCGGTAATGACCGCCGAAAGGGACTGCGGGTTTGGCCAGCTTTTCCGTCAAGGGCGCAAGCCGTTTTCCCTCCCCGCCTGCTAATAGCATTGCCATGCATGAATTTCTCGTCATATCGTCCCTCCACTTTTCATTTGGTACTTTTTGATTAAACATATATTTGTTTTATGAAACTGAAATTGGAAGGTAATTCGACCTCCTTTCGCGAAAAAGTTATGCAGGACAATTCTATGAGGAATTATCCGAAAACATGCGTCGTTTTTTTCATATTCGGGTAATGATTCATTTGGAATGTACCAGAGAATTTCGCCGAGAGGGGTGTGGGAGGTCTTGGGAAGCAGCAGGTTGACGGCGGACGAGATCCACTGGTTCCACGAGGGAACTTATTATCAAAGCTATCGCAAAATGGGCGCACATCCCGCCACAGAAGGCGGAGAGTCCGGTGTGCGGTTCCACGTGTGGGCGCCGAATGCGCGCGAGGTAAGGCTGGCTTCGGATTACAACGGCTGGGACGGCGCGAACGATCCGTTCGAACGGCTGCCGGATTCGGGCTTGTGGACCCTGTTCGTGCCTGGCATCGGAGAAGGTACGCTTTACAAGTATGAGATCGTGACGCCGGAGGGTGAGACGATTCTAAAGGCCGATCCCTATGCTTTCTATGCCGAGGTGCGGCCGCGTACGGCGTCTGTCGTTACCGCTCTGGAAGGCTTCGAATGGACGGACAAGGCCTGGCTGCGGGGCCGAAAGGCCCCTTACGAGCAGCCGATGCTGATTTACGAAGTGCATCTCGGCAGCTGGAAAAAGCATGAGGACGGCACGCTGCTCACCTACCGGGAGCTTGCCGATCAGCTTGTGGACCATGTGGCCGAACTTGGATATACGCACATTGAATTAATGCCGCTTGCGGAGCATCCCTACGACAGGTCCTGGGGCTACCAGGCCACTGGTTATTTTGCTATTACGAGCCGGTTCGGATCGCCGCATGATTTCATGCATTTCGTTGACCGCTGCCACAATCGGGGCATCGGCGTGATCATGGACTGGGTACCGGGCCATTTTACGCGTGACGCGCACGGGCTGCGGTTGTTCGACGGCACTCCTCTCTTCGAGCATTACGATCCGCTCGTGTCGGATAGGCCCGGCTGGGGAACGCTCGGCTTCGATTACGGCAAGCCGGAGGTGCGGACGTTCCTCATCTCCAATGCGCTGTTCTTGCTGGAGATGTTCCATCTCGACGGCATCCGGATCGATGCGGTCACCAGCATGATCCGCCGCGATTTCGAGAAGCCGGACGGCAAGTGGGTGCCCGGCGCCGGCGGCGGGAGAGAGGACACGGATGCGATCGAGCTTCTGCGCAAGCTGAATGAAGCGGTGTTCCTAGCGCAGCCGAACGCGCTGATGATGGCTGAGGAATCGAGCGCCTGGCCGCTGGTCACGGCCCCGATCGAGGATGGCGGTCTCGGTTTTAATTACAAGTGGAATATGGGCTGGATGAACGACACGCTGAAATATATGGAAACCGACCCGATTCACCGGCAATATCAACAGCATTTGCTGACGTTCCCGATCTGCTACGCGTACTCTGAGAATTTCGTGCTGCCCTTCTCACATGACGAGGTGGTGCACGGCAAACGCTCGTTGCTGCACAAAATGCCGGTTGACTACGAGATGAAGTTTGCGGGTCTTCGCGCCCTGCTCGGCTATTGGCTGACCTTCCCGGGTAAAAAGCTGCTGTTCATGGGCTCAGAGTTCGGACAATTCGACGAGTGGAAGGATGAAACCCAGCTCGACTGGTTCCTGCTCGATTACCCGCTGCATTTCAAAATGCTGCAATTCACCAAGCACGTCAATCGCCTGTATCTGCGAGAGAAAGCTTTGTGGCAGCTTGATCATCAGATGGAAGGCTATCAATGGATCGATCATCAGGACCATGCCCAGAATGTGATCGTCTACATGCGAAAAGCGAAAGCCAAAACGGACTACATCATCGTCATCTGCAATTTCTCGCCCGTTGCTCGCGACGGATACCGTATCGGGGTGCCGTCGTCCGGTTCTTACATGGAGCTGCTGAACAGCGACGACGTATCGTTCGGCGGCTCCGGACGCGTGACAAACGGCTTCCATAAAGCCGAGAAAACGGCCTGGCACGATCAGTCTTACAGCCTGGAGCTGTCCCTCCCGCCGCTGAGCGTTATCTGGCTGAAAAAATCGAAGCGCTCCGGCGCAAGAGTGGAGGAAAAGATCGAAACCGCTTCGGTCACCGTCAGGGAGAAGAAAGGCCGGATCACCCAAAAGACAAAGGAGTTGAACGGTTGATGAAGGTTTTGTTTGCTGCCGCCGAGGGCAATCCCTTCGTGAAAACGGGCGGGTTGGCCGATGTGGCGGGCGCGTTGCCGAAAGCCCTGCGCAAGGAGGGCGCCGATGTTCGCATCGTGCTGCCCAAATACGGCAGTATTGCGCAATCGTACAAGGACAAAATGAAGCTCGTCGCCGAAATTCAGGTTCCGGTCGGCTGGCGGATGAAATATGCCGGCATCTGGGAGCTGAAGCATGAGGGAGTTCCGGTTTACTTTGTCGATAATGAAGATTACTTCAAGCGCGACGGCATATACGGCTATTTTGACGATGGCGAGCGTTTTGCCTTTTTCAGCCGGGCCGTTCTGGAAATACTGCCGTATATCGGGTTCAGACCCGATATTGTGCACACGCACGATTGGCATACTGCGGTGACGGCGGCGCTGCTCGACAAGCATTATCGCCACAATCCGTTCTATACCGATATCCGCACCGTATTTACGGTGCACAATTTGCAGTTCCAGGGCCACTACGGCTATGAGGTGTTGCCTGAATTGCTCGGTCTGGATCACGATCATTTCGCGAACGGGCAGGTGGAATATCACGGCGGCGTCAATTTCCTGAAGGCGGGGCTGGTTTTTAACGACCGCGTGACGACCGTCAGTCCGACCTACGCCGAAGAGATCCGCACACCGGAGTACGGAGAAGGGTTGGACGGGGAACTGCGGTTCCTGGGCGACAAGCTGTCGGGCATCGTCAACGGCATCGACGAGAAGTCGTATAACCCGGCAACCGATCCCCATATCCCCGTTAACTATCGGAATGAGCTGGACAAAAAGCGGCAGAATAAAGCGGAGCTGCAGCGCTCCCTCGGCCTGCCGGAAAAGCCTGACGTGCCGCTGCTCGGCATGGTCAGCCGCATCACAGTGCAGAAAGGGTTCGATCTTGTGGCCGACGGGTTGCACGGCTTAATGGAGCATGACGACGTTCAGCTCGTCATTCTGGGAGCCGGCGACCGTTACTACGAGGAGCTGCTCGTCGATCACGCGCAGCGGTACCCGGATCGAACGTCTGTACAGTTGAAGTTTGACGAAGGCCTCGCGCGGCAAATCTATGCCGCCTCGGACATGCTTCTGATGCCCTCGCGCTTTGAGCCGTGCGGCATCAGCCAATTGATCTCGCTCCGATACGGCACGGTGCCGATCGTCCGCGAAACCGGCGGGCTGAAGGACACGGTGCTCTCGTACAACGAGTTTACCGGGGAAGGCAACGGCTTCACTTTCGGCCCCTACAACACGCATGACATGCTGTGGACGATACGCCGCGCGCTCCAATTCTATCAGATGCCGGACCTGTGGAAGGCGATCGTAAGAAACGCGTTGGCCGGCGACTACAGCTGGGGCCGTTCGGCTCGCCAGTATATGGGGCTGTACGAAGAGATTGCCTTGCGGCGAGAGGAGGCGACGGCCTCCGGAGAGCGGTCTGCGGCGGAAATGGTTGAAGAGGCGGTTCGCGCCGCAGCTTCCCAAACGGCTTCCGCCAAGGACCAGGCGAAGAAGAGGAGCAGAGAAAAAGCCAAGCCGGAGGCAGGCAAATCCGGCGACATGTTTATCGTGTAAAAGTAAAATGGAGACCGTTCCCAGGTGGCCTGCCGCTGCCTTGGGAACAGTCTTTTCGCATACCGTTGCAGCCCCGTCGCCGTAACATGCAAAATGCAGCTTACAGCTGCCATGCATGCTTTTGGGGCTCATGCCGGGTGCGAATGCCGTTATATGATTTTCCGGTATATGATCCGATAGCCGAGCTCGTCGAGCTCGAGGTTCATGGCGCCGTCCGTTACTTCCACGCGCTGCCCCGACAGGGCATCGTGCCAGTCGTTCGTTTCCATCGGGTGGGAGAGCACGGTCCGTTCCGTCGTATTGTTCATCCATACGGTGAAATGCATCTCGTCATCCAGCCGCTCGTATATGACCCGGCAGTCGCCTGGCTCGGCCTTCAGGAAGCGAAAACGTCCGTGCCGCAGCATCGGATAGTTTTTGCGGAGCGCGATAATCAGCTTGTAGAAATCATACAACTCCCGGTCCTGGCGATCGTAGTCCCACTCCATGCATTTGCGGCAATCCGGGTCTCCGCCGCCCCTCAGCCCGACCTCATCCCCGTAAAAGATACAAGGCGTACCGATATACGTGAGCAGAAACACGAGCGCAAGCTTGAGCCGCCGCTTATCCTCGCCGAGCATCGTAAGCACGCGCGGCGTGTCGTGCGAGCACAGCAGGTTGAAAATGACCTCGTTCGTCTGTTGCGGATACCGGATGAGCAGCCGACTGATTTCGTTCGCAAACATATAGCCGTCCTTGTCGCAGTTGGAAAAGAAGGACAGCGTCTTGTCGGCAAAAGGATAGTTCATGACCGAATCGAACTGGTCGCCCATCAGCCACAGCATCGAATCGCTCCATACTTCACCGACGATATAAGCATCGGGTTTGATCGCTTTCACCGCTACCCGGAAGTCGCGCCAAAAGCGGTGGTCGATCTCGTTGGCGACATCCAGCCTCCAGCCGTCAATATCCATTTCCTGCAGCCAGTAGGTGGCGACATCGAGCAAATATTTTTTGACCTCGGGATTGGCCGTGTTCAATTTCGGCATATGGCCGTAGAAGCCGAAGGTGTCGTAGTTTGCCGGATTCTCGTCGACCGTTACCGGGAAGCTGTGAATGTGGAACCAGTCTTTGTATTTCGAGTTGTCGCCGTTCCTGACGACGTCTTGGAAGGGGGCGAATTCGACGCCGGAATGATTGAACACCGCATCGAGGACGACGCGGATGCCCTTCTTATGGCATTCCTGCACGAGACGCCGCAAATCGTCCTTGGTGCCGAATTGCGGATCGATCTCCATATAATCGATCGTATCGTATTTATGATTGGAAGGTGATTTGAACAGCGGCGTGAAATAAATCGCGTTGATGCCAAGGTCCGTCAAGTATTCGAGATTGTCCATAACCCCTTTGAGATCGCCGCCGAAAAAGCCCCCCTGCTCCGGCTGGCCGCCCCATTCTTTCGATCCTTCGGGATCGTTGGACGGGTCGCCGTTCGCGAAGCGGTCGGGGAAAATCTGATAAAAAACGGCTTCCTTCGCCCACTCCGGAGCGCGGAAAATATCAACCGGGTGTATGTAAGGGAATTCGTAATAACCGCCGGGAGGCGTCGGCTGCTCATGGGAGATGCCGGATTCGACCATCCATACCGTCTCGTTGCCGGCACGGATCCTGAATCCGTAAGAGAAGCGCTTATGCATGGGGCGGATGCCGATTTCCCAATAGTCGAAAAAATGGTCGGAAGCGAGCTTGTCCATTTTCAATTCTTTGTAATGGGCTTCCCAGTCATATTTATCCCCCGTAATGGCGTACACCTCGTCAACGTCGTCCCTTTTGGTCCGGAATCGGAGATGGATCGTTTTCTCGTCGTAGGCATAGGCCCAGTTGCTTCGCGTTGCATGATGGAAGCATTCCAGCAGCATGGTTGTGGCTCCTTTCTGACTCTCTTTATATGATGTCAACTATATAAACGCTTGCTTGCCGGGCTGAATCATATCGGCCCGCGTGTTTTCCCGGGTGTTTAACCGATTTTGGGGCTGGGTAATCCGGAGTATACGAACGAGCGGAAAGGATGGATGCGGCATGATGAAAGCGATAACGGCCGTCGTTCTAATACTGATGTTTCTGCAAGGCTCCTCTGGTCAATCAGGGGCCGCAATCTCTCTGGAAAAGGCGCCTCCCGTCGGGCAGACGGATACGATTGTAAACGCAGATATGAAATATGACGGCACAAGCGGCGATGGCGGGGAATCATTCGCCCGTATCAACGGAATTGATATGGAATGGACGGATAAAGAGGTTTTGACTCTGCTTGGTCCTCCGGAAACGGTGTGGCTCGATGAGTATACGCCGGGCCGCAAGGCGTTTCGATATAAGGGAGTGGCGGTCGGATTCTATGACGGTCTGATCGAATCGGTCTCGGTCGACGCAAGCGAACCGGCGATTGCCTTCGGCGATACGGTTGTACCGATGGATTTAGAAGCGCTCACCGGCGCACTTGGGGAGCCGGACTTCATTGCCGAAGATGGACGGGTATACAAAGGGCGGGGAATCGCCGTAAAGCTGTTCATGGATGAAACCGGACGGAGGCTCGAATCTGTGGTCGCTTTCTGGTCGCATAGCGAATAAAGTAGAAAAATGAAAAATAATCATTGAGCTGGTTCACTGGTTTAAGTACCGTTTAAATAGACATAACGGGCTGCAATGAACGCCTAGACAAGCCTCAGCGGGAGGGTTGTCTGTCTTTGTGTATCCAGCATCTTGGTAGGTCTTATAATTTGTTGACGGGTGAGGGCTAACGGGAATGAGAATCAGGTCGAAGCTGCTTATCGGTTCCGGAATATTGATTGCCCTGATCATTTTGGTGTCGGGGCTCGGGATCAGCAATATCAAAAAGGCGAACGGGAACGTCGAATACCTGTACCAGGACAGGTATCAGAAGCTGGTCAAAGCGTATGAACTGCGCAGCGAGGTCAACAATCTCTCCAAATTTTTGACCAACATAGCGACGTTGCCCACGCGGGCGAATCTTGAAAGTAACCGCAGGGAGATGGACACTTCCTATCAGGCGGCAGTCAAGGCGCTCACCGAGCTGAACGGTTCGTCTACAACCGAAGAAGAACGGCTGATCATGCAGGATCTGGTCGAAGCGGGACGCCCGTTCAACACCTACCGGGATCGGATCATTGCACTGGTAGAAGCGGGCAAAGGAGACGAGGCTCGCGCTTTGCGGGAGAGCGAGGGTCTGCGCATTACGGATGACTTGGTGAGAAGAGTCAATTACTTGACACAGTATTACAATCGCAATATGGACGGCACTTTTATGGCTATGTTTGCTGACAACCGGGAAACGTTCAATATGGTTGTGGTGTCGGCTGGACTCGGGCTGCTGCTCGCTTTTCTGGCGCTCTATTGGAATATGATGAGCATTACGCAGGGGCTGCAGAGCTTATCCGTCATGATTCGCGGTTATGCCAGCGGAACGATCGATCCCGGCACGCGGATTCGCCATATGCGCAAGGACGAATTCGGCGACGTGGCCAGAACGTTCAACTTGCTGGCGGACGATCTCGAGCGGAGAACTATGGCGGAGCGAGCCTATAAGGAACAGATTGAAGAAGACAACTGGATCCAATCGAATCTGGCAGATGTTACGGTGGCCCTGCAGCACGATGCGGATCTTGACGAGCTCGCCTCCACGTTCATGGATAAGCTGGTTCCGCTCGCAGGCGCCAGCTACGGCGCGCTGTATGTCAGGGAAGGACTGGGCGAGCAGCCCCGTCTGAAGTTGCACAGCGCGTATGCGCGGGATGGAGAAGCCGATGCGGAGCGCGTATTCGCATTCGGCGAGGGGCTGGTTGGCCAATGCGCGGCGAGCGGCGAGTCGATCAAGCTGGCCGATATCCCGGACGATTATATCCGTATCCGTTCCGGCATGGGGGAGAGCAAACCGAAACATGTGCTGCTGTGTCCGGTGAAATTCCGCGGCCAGGTCGTAGGCGTGTTGGAATTGGCTCATCTCGCGCCGATCCGTGAAACGCAGATGGATTTGGTGAGCGAGCTTGCCGAGAATCTCGGTATCATGCTCAACAGTCTTTTCGGCCGCATGCGCGTGCAGGACCTGTTGAAGGAGTCGCAGGCGCTCACCGAAGAGCTGCAGGTGCAGTCCGAGGAGCTCATTTCCCAGCAGGAGGCGCTGCGCCGCTCCAATGAGCGCCTGGAGGAACAGACGAAGCAACTCAAGAAATCGAAAGAGGTATTGCAAAGCCAGCAGGAGGAGCTGGAGCGGACGAACGACGAGCTGCTGCAAAAAACCCATCTGCTCGAGCTTCAGATGAAGCAGACCGAGCAAAAAAACGAACAAATCGAGAAATCGAAAATGGCGCTAGAACGCCAAACCGTTCAACTGGCCCTATCGTCCAAATACAAATCGGAATTTCTGGCCAACATGTCTCATGAGTTGAGGACGCCGCTCAACAGCCTGCTGGTTCTGTCCCAAATGCTGATGGATAACAAGGACGGCAACCTGACGCCTAAGCAGGTGGAATTCGCATCGACGATCTATGGCTCGGGCAGCGATCTGCTGAAGCTGATCGACGAGATACTGGACCTTTCCAAAATCAATGCAGGGAAAATGGAAGTCGTCACCGAGCCTATTCCGATCATCGAGCTGGCGCGGTTCATGGAGCGTAATTTCGGTCCGGTCGGCGCGCATAAGGGCATCGAATTCATTGCTCGACTGGAAAACGGGCTGCCCGAGGAAATGTATACGGACAGCCATCGGGTGAAGCAAATACTGAAAAATCTGCTGTCCAACGCGTTCAAGTTCACGGAGAAAGGAGGCGTAGAGCTCATTATTCGCAAGGCGGGGCTGGACGAATTCGACTTCGGGAACGAATCGGGCGGCATGATTGCCTTTGACGTCAAGGATACGGGGATCGGCATTCCGGCTGACAAGCAGAAGCTTATTTTTGAGGCTTTCCATCAGGTTGACGGCACGACAAGCCGCATATACGGCGGAACGGGCCTGGGACTCGCAATCAGCCGCGAACTGGCGGAGCTGCTTGGAGGCGGCATTCGGCTTGAAAGCGAAGAAGGTACTGGAAGCATGTTCACGCTGTATATACCGGAGTTTCATGTGGCCAAAAAAAACACGGAACGACTGGTGACGATGACCGCGTCCCCGTCCGACGTGGCGGAGAATATGGTGAGCGTGCTGCAGGCGCCGCCGGCAGTCGAGCTCCCGCTTTCCCCGGAACGCGGCGACCTCGACATTGCGGTGGACGATGATGCTGATCGAATTGAGCCTGCGGACAAAGTCGTGCTGATCATTGAGGATGATGTGAATTTCGCCAAGGTGCTGCTCGACATGGCCCGTTCGCGCGGCTTCAAGGGAATCGTGGCATTGCAGGGGGATAAGGGGCTGGCCCTTGCGCATAGCCGTCAACCCGATGCGATCCTGCTCGACATCCAGCTGCCGGTTATGGACGGCTGGGCGGTGCTCAATCAATTGAAGCACCATGCGGATACGCGCCACATTCCGGTGCATGTCATCTCCGTCGTCGATGATATTCAGCAAGGTTTGTCGATGGGCGCTCTGGCCTATATCAGAAAGCCGTCCTCCAAAGACAGGCTGGAGGACGTGTTCTTCCAGATCGAATCGTTCATCGAGCGCGATATGAAGCGGCTGCTCGTGGTGGAGGACGATCCGGCTCAACGGACCAGCATCATTGAGCTGATCGGCCATGACGATGTACTCATTACCGCGGTTTCGACCGGCAAAGACGCGCTGAAGGAGCTAGAAAGCCTGCATTATGATTGCATGGTGCTCGACCTCGGACTTCCGGACATATCCGGCTTTGAACTGCTGGATGCGATCCGCAGGAATGACACTCTGCAAGAGCTGCCGATTATCATCTACACCGGACGCGATCTGGATAAGAAGGAAGAGCTCCAGCTCAAGAAATTCGCAGGCACGATCATCATCAAGGATGTCAGATCGCCTGAGCGACTGTTGGACGAAACGACGCTATTCCTGCACCGTGTAGAGGCGAACCTGCCGGAGGACAAGCGAAATATGCTTCGCAAGCTTCATAGCATAGAGAGCATTTTCGAAGGGAAAAATATTTTGATCGTCGATGACGACATTCGCAATGTATTTGCCCTGTCGAGCGTGCTGGAAGGCTACCGGATGAACATCACGTTCGCCGAGAATGGCCGGGAGGCGCTCGAGCTTCTGGAAAAGTCACCGAATTTTGATATGATAATAATGGATATCATGATGCCGGATATGGACGGCTATGAAACGATGCAAGCGATTCGCCAGCAGACCGAGTTCCAGAAGCTGCCGATTATTGCAATCACCGCGAAGGCAATGAAGGATGACCGCGACAAGTGCATCGAGGCCGGGGCTTCTGATTACATCGCCAAGCCTGTTCATACGGAGCAATTGCTTTCCTTAATGAGGGTGTGGTTATATCAATAAAGATCAGTTGAACGAGTCGGTTCCCGACATGATGTCCGATGCGGATGAATGCGAAAAAGTGGAGATCGAACTGCTGCTGGAGGCGCTTTTCAGGCTGTACGGCTACGATTTCCGCAATTACGCGTTCGCGTCGGTGCGCAGGCGAATCTGGCACCGGGTCCACTCGGAACGGCTGGAGACCGTATCCGGACTTATGGAGCGGGTCATTCACGACCGTTCCTGCATGGAGCGGCTGCTGTCCGATATGACCATCCATGTGACCGAGATGTTCCGCGACCCGCAGGCGTTCCGTGCTTTTCGCCAACTGGTCGTGCCGATGCTGCGCACGTATCCGTTTATCCGCATCTGGCATGCCGGCTGCTCAACGGGCGAGGAAGTCTATTCGATGGCTATCCTGTTGTATGAAGAAGGACTGTACGACAAATCGCGCATTTACGCAACGGACGCGGACGCCGGCGTGCTGGCTGCGGCGAAGGAAGGCGTCTTCCCGATGGAGCGGATGAAGCTGTATACCCGCAATTATATGGAGGCGGGAGGCAACGAAGCGTTCTCCAAGTTTTATACGGCCAAATACGATTCGGTCATCTTTCAATCGTTTTTGAAGAAAAACATCGTGTTCGGACAGCACAATCTCGTGACGGACGGCTCGTTTAACGAATTCAACGTCATTTTCTGTCGCAACGTCATGATTTATTTCAACAAAGCGCTTCAGGATCATGTACACGGGCTGCTGTACGACAGCCTGAGCACATTCGGGGTTCTTGCTCTCGGGACGAAAGAATCGATCTCGTTCACGAAGCACGTCGACAAGTACGAAGAGCTCGACGCCGTTAATCGGCTGTACCGTAAAATTCGCTGACGGCGGCGGCCCCATACCTCAGCGCATGAGAGAAAGGCGAGTGTACGTCAGATGATAACCTTCGAAGGTCCCATAAACATCCTGCTGGTCGATGACCATCCCGACAATCTGCTGGCGCTGGAAGCGGTGCTCGGCGACCTGAACTATAATCTCGTCAAATGTATGTCCGGCGAGGAGGCACTGCGCCATCTGCTCAAGGATGACTTCGCGGTAATCGTGCTGGATGTACAGATGCCCGGAATGGACGGCTTCGAAACCGCCAAGCTGATCAAGGCGCGGGAGAGAACCAAGGAAATTCCGATTATTTTCATAACGGCTACAAGCAAGGAGACCGAGCATTTTCATACCGGTTATGCGGTCGGGGCGATCGATTATATGACCAAGCCGTTTGTGCCGCAAATTCTGCGGACGAAGATCGAAGGTTTCGTGAATATGTATATCAGCAACAAGAAGCTCCAGCTCCAGACTGACTTGCTGCATCAGAAAACCAAAGAGCTGGAGAAAATGAACAAGGAGCTGTTGAGAACGGCTTATCAGCTCACCAAGACGGAGGCGCAGGCGCGGGTCATCCGGGAAACCTCGATCGACACGATGATTACCTTCGATGAAGAAGGACGAATGATGACGGTCAATCCGGCTTTGGAGCGGATGTTTGGCTACACCGAGGCGGATGTGCTGGATAAGCCGATTACCTTGCTCGTTCCGGGCCTGTCGGGTATCGATATATTGGCAAACGCCAACGGGTCGGAGAGCAATCGGGAGGGCGGACGGCTCATGGAAGTGATGCCGGTCCGCAGCGACGGCACTACGTTTTTCGCCGAGCTGCAGATCGGCGTGGCAGTCGTGGACAGCGAGCGGATATTCGCCTGTACGATCAGCGATGTAACCGAGCAAAAGCTGTTCGAGCGCAAGCTGATGGAAGCGAAGGAGGCTGCGGAAATAGCGGCCCGGGCCAAAACGGATTTTCTGGCGATGGTCAGCCACGAAATCCGGACGCCGATGAACGGCGTCATCGGCATGTCCGCGCTGCTGCTCGAAACAGACATGAACGAGGAGCAGAAGGAATATGTCGAGATTATCGGCAAGAGCGGCGAAGCGCTGCTGCTTGTGATCAACGATATTCTCGATTATTCAAAGATTGAGTCGGGCAAAATGGAGATCGAGGAAGTGCCGTTCGAGCTATCGGATTGCATCGGAGAGACGTTCGACCTGTTCACGGTGAAGACGAAAAAGCAGGACCTGGAGATGGGCTATACGATCGATCCGCTGCTGGACATGCCGATCGTCAGCGACGTCACGAAGCTGCGCCAGGTGTTGATCAATCTGGTCGGCAATGCGGTGAAATTTACGAGCGAGGGCAGCATTCGGGTAAACGCCAAGCTGCTCAATGACTACGGCAGCCATTTGGACATACAGCTCAGGGTAGAGGATACGGGCGTCGGCATTCCGGAGGACAAGCTTCCGCTGTTGTTTCAACCGTTCTCGCAGCTCGATTCCTCGATGTCCCGCAAATACGGGGGTACCGGGCTGGGACTGGCCATCTGTAAAAATCTGATAGAGCTGATGGGCGGTACGATCAGCGTCGAAACGGAGAGGAAGCAGGGTGCCGCTTTCGTTTTTACGATTCGAGCCAAACGTTTGCTGTCCTCCGAGCCGATCGTCGATACGGCCCGGTTCGGGCCGTCGCCGGATCAACCGGTATCGTTCTCCGATTTCCTGTCCTCTATGGAGGAAGCGGCGGCATGCGACGACGATCTGTCCGGCGGCTCTTCCGCGCTTAGCCGAATTCCCCCGGAAGGCAGAGGCCGCATTCTGGTCGCGGAGGACAATGAGGTAAACCAGAAGCTGGCGCTTCTTATGCTGGAGAAGCTCGGGCTGGACGCGGATATTGCTGAGAACGGGAGGCAAGCCCTCGCGCTGCTGGCGGTTAACCGCTACGATCTTGTGCTGATGGATATGCAAATGCCGGTCTTGGACGGCATCGAGGCGACGAGGCTGCTGTTCGAGACCTTTCCGAATGAGAATTGCCCGCCGATCGTCGCCATGACGGCGAATGTCCTGCCTGAAGATAAGGAGAAATGCCTGGCTGCCGGCATGTCGGATTTTCTCAGCAAGCCGATTCGTCTGGATGGTCTCCGAAGTTTGATCAACCGCTTTATTGCGCTGCAAGGAAGCAACAACAAACAGCCTGCCCCTTGATCCAGGGGAGGCTGTTTGTTGTTGCTTAAGGCGCAGCCAAGCCTGTGTTAATGAATGAGCGACTCGGCGCCGTCGATATAGATTTCGGTTCCCGATACATGATCGGATTCGTCGGATGCGAGGAAAAGAACGAGCTTCGCCACCTGCGACGCTGTACCGGGCGCCCGGCGAAGCGGGTGCTCGCCTTCGGGCGGCATCTCGACCGGAATCGTAATATCCTTGAGATCCGGTTTTTTCTCCGTGCTGTCGTCAATGTTCGTCTCGATGGCTCCCGGACAAACCGCATTGACGCGAATCCGGTAGCGGGCAAGCTCGAGCGCCGCCATTTTCATATAAGCGACCTGTCCGGCCTTTGTCGTGCTATATGCGCTCATGCCAAAGCTGGTAAATACCCTGTTGCCGTTAATCGAGCTGGTGATGATGATGCTGCCGCCTTTATTCTTCATAGAAGGAATCGCATGCTTGACGGTCAGGAAGGTGCCGGTAAGGTTGGTTAGAATCGTCCGATTCCATTCCTCGAAGGCCATCGTCTCAATCGGACCCACCGTACCGTTAATGCCGGCGTTGGCAAATACGATATCAAGCCGTTCCCATTGGTGCAGCACCTTCTCATAGGCCGTGTGGATATCCGCCTCGCTCGTGATATCCGCGTGAACGGCAAGCGCTTCTCCACCAGCGGCGGCAATCATTTGCTCTACCTGCTTCAGTTTGTCCTTCGTTATGCCGATCAACGCAACCTTGGCGCCTTCCCGCGCCAACAGCTCCGCCGCAGCCTTGCCAATGCCCGAGCCTGCTCCCGTAATCACTGCGACTTTCCCATGAACACGCTTCGCCATTGTCGTCCTCCGCTCTCGTATCGGTTTTTTCTGCGACGGGTATTGCCCGTACTGGTCATTAACCTGCCCGGAACACGCGTGAATCAGCGGCGGGAGGTGCGGCAAGCTTGTTTTAGGGGAAGGTCATTCGTGTAATAACAGGTATGCAACACCGAAATTCAATGTGCAGAAGGCGGTGATTGGCAATGACAGTCGTCTATCAGAGCCCTTGCTTCGATGTCGAACTGGTCGTGAAGAAGCTGGAGGAGGACGAGTTGCCATATCAAGTCAGCATTCGTAGCACAAAGAACCCGCTAGGTACGGGCAATACGCTCGGCGCCTACCCGACCGAGGAGGAAGCCGTCCGCAAAACGGGCATGCTCTGCAGCTTCTATTCAAAGGCCAGGGAGAACGGTTACTATCTGCGGTCCGGATCGTTCGTCAAACCTGACAGAAACGATATTCCGGTCTCGTTGGTGCTTGATGGTGACTTGACGGGCGAGCAGCTGGATTCTCTTGTCATGCAGTAGACACAGGTACGCGTGGACGCTCGGGCGTCCTTTTTTTTGTTCGGAAAGGCTGTAACAATTAAAGCGTTGTTGGAGTCCTTGTCCGCTTTCAGTATAATACGGGATAGTGCAAGCTCTTCGGAAGGCGGTTCGAGGATGATAATCGGAGTAGGGCATGATTTGGTCGAGATCGAACGCGTGCGCAGGCTGCTGGAGCAAGGGACGGGCGACCGGTTTCTTCAACGGGTGCTGACGCAGGCGGAATATGAACGCGCGCAGTTGAAAGACGGCAAGCTGGCGGAGTTTACGGCAGGACGGTTCGCGGCCAAGGAAGCAGTCGTCAAAGCGCTGGGCTGCGGCATTGGAGCGACAATGGGCTTCGCGGACATCGAAATATTGCCGGACAGGGCGGGCAAGCCTTGCTGCGCGCTGTCGCAGGAATCGCTGGAGCGGCTCGGGATGTCGGGGCAAAAGCTGACCGTGCATGTGTCCATTACACACGAAAGGTCGATCGCTTCGGCGTTCGCCGTCGCGGAAATCCGGCCAAAAGGAGGAACACGAGGTGGAGGCTGACCGCAGACGAAGTGCGGGCACGAAACGCAAGGACAGCCCGCCGGCGGGCGGCACGGAAGCGGCTGGGCATTTCAGCCGCAAGCTGCTTGCCTGGTATCGCGCCAACAAGCGGCAGCTGCCTTGGCGGGAGAACAGGAATCCTTACCGGATATGGGTGTCGGAAATCATGCTCCAGCAGACGCGCGTGGATACGGTGATTCCTTATTTTCTGCGTTTCATCGAACGGTTCCCGACTCTGCAGGCGCTCGCGGAGGCGCCGGAGCCAGAGGTGCTTAAGTGCTGGGAGGGGCTCGGATATTATTCGCGCGCGCGCAATTTGCAGGCCGGCGCGCAGCAGGTTGTTCAGCTTTACGATGGTATCGTTCCGAATGATAAAGCTGCAGTCTCGGGATTGAAGGGCGTGGGGCCATATACGGCGGGCGCTATTCTCAGCATCGCCTTCGA
>NZ_KK082171.1:0-83807 GCF_000598065.1 Paenibacillus darwinianus
TCTCAGAACAAGAAGCAGGTGTACGGCCAAGCATTCGTGATTTATGCGCTTGCCGAATATGTCAGGGCAGATGGGCCGCGTTGCGCAAAAGCGCTGAAGTGGGCGATCGGCATTTACCGTTTGCTTGAAAAGCATGCTTATGACCCGATTCACCTCGGTTACGTAGAAGCGCTGGCGAGGGATTGGTCGGAGACCGATGACCTGTCCCTCAGCGGCAAGGACTTGAACGAAAGAAAATCGATGAACACTCATCTGCATGTGCTGGAGGCGTATACGAATCTGTATCGGGTTTGGCAGCCGAAAGGGCTTCGCGCCAAGCTGGCGGAGTTGATCGACGTACATCTGGAGCATATCGTCAACGCCGACAATCATCACTTTCAGTTGTTTTTCGACGATACCTGGCATTCGCAGTCCGGGCATGTCTCGTATGGGCATGATATTGAGGGCAGCTGGCTTTTGTGCGAAGCGGCCGAGGTGTTGGGGGATCGGGTGCGGCTCGACATTGTCCGCAAGGAGGCGCTTGCGATGGCGGAAGCCACCTTGTCGGAAGGCGTGGATGCCGACGGCGGCGTGTTGAATGAGTCGGACGGACAGGGACGCCTGGACGACACGAAGGACTGGTGGCCGCAAGCGGAGGCGATGGTGGGGTTCCTGAACGCCTATCAATTGTCCGGCGATGAGCACTATTGGCAGGCTGCCCGCAAGAGCTGGGCGTTTACGAAGCGATTCATCATCGATCATGAGCATGGAGAATGGCATTGGCAGGTATCCAGGGAAGGTGTGCCCCATCCGGCGTACGCGAGACAGCGAAATCATGAGCGATTTTATGAACCGGCTGAAGCGACTGGCGGCCGATCACAAGCAGCTGTTGAACCGCCCCAATCCCCGCGTGGCGGGCGGAAACGGGCAATACGACCGGCACGAGCATCCGGTATTGACGAGCGGGCATGCTCCGCTTCACTGGCGCTATGATCTGAATCCGGAAATCAATCCGCAGGACGGCTTCATCGACACCGGGGCAGGCGGCGGCTAACCCCCCCCACCCCCCAAAAAATTTTTGTAACCTAAATTTATTTTATTATTATCATATTAGGTGACAATAAAAACAAATTTAAAGCATTTTCATTAGAAACAAAACAGATATAATGAACGATGTAAGCGATACCAATGCGGGTTTGAAACTCGACCGGTACGCGAAAATCAGATTTTGGGGGTAGAATGAAATGAAGAAAAATGCTCTAGCAGTTCTTGTGCTCATGTTGGCCATGTCTCTTCTTGCCGCTTGCGGCGGCAACGCCAATGGGAACGCTTCCTCTCCGGCTTCCCAGCCCGAATCCGACGGGACAAGCTCCGGAGCTTCAGCCGAAGTAGGCGGTAAAATCAAAGTTTTGACCCACCGGACGGATTATGTAAATGACGGCACGATGGACAAGTATGTAGAGAATTTTAAGGAAAAATATCCGAATGCCGAAATCGAGTTTGAAGCCTTAACCAACTATGCGGCCGACATCAAAGTCCGCTTGACCACGGGCGAAGCCGGGGATGTGAACATGGTTGACGCAAGCCTGGCTTTGAACGAAATGCCGAATTATTATGAGCCGCTGCCCGACTCGATGTTCGAAAATGTATATTTTGCGGACTACAGAGCGGTTGATGGCAAGCGTTATGCGATTGCGACCGGCGTAAACACGCAAGGCATCGTTTATAACAAGCAGGCCTTCGCCAAAGCGGGCGTCAACAAGGTGCCGACGACGCTGGATGAGCTTTATGCAGCCGCACAAAAGCTGAAGGACGCGGGCATTATTCCTCTTTATATGAACTATGGCGCACAATGGCCGATTGGCAACTGGGCGGAAGGCTCCGTGAAATATGTTGCCGGTGACATGAAATGGTTCGACAAACTGGTCACCGACGATGCTCCGTTCAAGGTTGACGGTCCATGGGGCACGATGATCAACATTGCCCGAACTTTCGTTCAGAAGGGCTGGGTAGAAAAGGATTTGGCGACGAATAACTGGGAAATGTCCAAGGGCGAGGTGGCTTCCGGTAAAGCTGCGATGTATTTCCTGGGCAATTGGGTCATCCCGCAAGTCATCGGCGCAGGCGCCAATCCGGACGATATCGGATTTTTTCCGCTGCCTTATGACAACAGCGGCCAATATAATGCTCCGCTCGGACCGGACTATTTCATCGGCGTGAGCAAGGACAGCAAGAACAAGGAGCTGGCGATTGCATGGGTTGAATTTTTTGTGAAGGAGTCCGGTTACGTCGATCAGTCCGGATTCATGCCGGTCGACAAAACCATCGAGCCGCAGGTGCCGCAGTTGGCCGAATTCAAGTCGTTCAACCCGACGTTCCTGGAGGACGAAGCCACCGATCCGAGATTTAACGAGATCGCGAACAAAGCGGCAATCGATCTCTATGTAGGCAAAACGACGCAATCGCTGATCGTAGCCAAAGATCTGCAGGCGGAATACGACAAGTTGAACAAAAAATGGGCGGATTCCCGCAAGGCTCTCGGCTACTAAGAGAAGCCCAGACACAGAAAACCTCCCCGGTCACGGGGAGGTTTTCTCGTACTTATAATGGAATTAACGTTTGATGAAATCAAACATGGACCGGACGGAAAGCCCGACGGGAGCGGCCGGGACGAACGGGATGGCGCCGTCGTCGCGTTTGCGGAAGGTGACGGTTGTGGGAAGGCCCGGCACCAAATCAAAAAAGTTCTCGCTGAAAATGCCTTCCGTTTCAGTCTCCAGGTAAACCTGCTTGGCGAGGCGGGAAGCGGTGAACGTAAAGGAGGGGCCTGCGGCTCCGGCATTCTCCGTGACCGTGATGTGAGGCTCCTCCAGCGCCAGCTGCTTGGCCGGGACGAAATAATACTCGGTCCGATCCAATATTTCACCGGACATAACGGAGAATTCCGCGACCAGCACCAGGCTTTCCGCCGTTTCGCCGCCGATCCACTCCTGTGTCGGGATCGCAAATACCCGCTCGGCCGTATTGGCTTCCATAGACACCGGCTGGGAGGTTTCTTTCAGCAGACGGCCCTGAAAATCGAGAAGCCGGACGGACAAGCTGCCTTCAAGCGGAGAGAGCAGGTCCGAAATGAGATGGAAACCCGTTTCCCCTTCCGATTCCGCAATAGAAAGAAGAACGTCTTTGCAGCTTTTGCGCGCGTAGTACTGAACCGCTTTCCACCGGCCGTAATAGTCCATGCTGGACCAGGAAGCGACTGGCCAGCAGTCATTGATCTGCCAATACAGCGTGCCCATGCAATAGTTCTTGCGGCGACGGTGTGCTTCAATGGCCATCTTCATGGCCTCAGCCTGCAAAACTTGACTCATGTACAGAAACGAGGGAAAATCCTTCGGTTCTTTGCAGTAGATATCCGAGTACTCCTTGATGAGTCGGTTTCCGCTTTTGTGCCGTTGGTGATGGAGCATGACCTCGGACTCCAGCTCCATCTCCGTTTCCGCCGCATAAGTGCGGACGGTACGGTATTCGGGGAACGACTGGAACCCGTATTCGCTCATAAAGCGCCCGATATTCAGGTTGTAGTTCTCGAAAGGCTCGGAAGCGTGCCATACCGACCAGAAGTGAATATCGCCGCTCGTCGAATTCGTCGTCGCATGCTGCGTATGATCGCCTGTCAACGCCTGCATCGGCGAAGATGGCCAATAGTCGGCACCAGGGATGAGCCGCTCCACTACCTCCGGCAGCGTCTTGTGAAACACGGCTTCATAATCGGCCCAGATTTTGCCGCGCTGTTCGGCGGTATAGAGCTTTTTCCAGCCCCATCCGGCGTCTTCCGTATATTGCGCCCAGGCGCCGTCGATCTCGTTGTTCCCGCACCACAGTGCGATGCAGGGGTGGTTGCGCAGACGACGGACGTTGTCCTCCGCTTCCCGCCGGACATTTTCCACAAAAGCCTCGTCCCCGGGATACATGCTGCAGGCGAATATGAAATCCTGCCACACGAGCATACCATATTCATCGCATAATTCGTAAAAAATATCCTGTTCATAAATGCCGCCGCCCCATACGCGCAGCATATTGAAATTGGACTCTACGGCCGTCGCGATTTCGTGCCGGTAACGTTCATCCGTCATTTCCGTTGCGAAGCTGTCTCCGGGGACATGGTTGGCCCCTTTGGCGAAGACGGGAACTCCGTTTAGCTCAAAATAAAACGAGGTGCCGTGCGTGTCGGGATTGCGCACAAGCTTGATATCCCGAAGCCCTGCCCTGACGGTTTTCTCCGCCGCAATAATGCCTGCTTGGGTAAAGGCCGCCTTGAACGCATGCATGACGGGTTCGCCGTAGCCTCGGCACCACCACAGGGAAGGGGCTGGGATCTCGGCGGGGAGCGATACGGTTTGGATGCCGGCGTGTAGGATGACAGGTGTCTCCCATCGATGGCTCCCGCTGCTCAGGCTCAAATTGCCTTCCCACGGCGCTTCCGTTTCAATTTCGAGAACTGCGGCAATTTGCGCCGACACCGGCGAAACCCGATCCTGTCGGATAAACATATCGCGGATCGTCAAGCCTGACCGGCTTCGCAAATAGACCGGTCTCCAGATGCCGCTCGTGACGAAGCGCGGACCCCAGTCCCAGCCATAATGGTAGGGAGCTTTGCGGGAGAACATGCTTAACTTCTTGTCCCCCACTCCGCCGGTTTCCGAGTCGTCATTGGGGGCCGGGAGGCCAAAGCCGTGCCGCTGCAGCTTGTCAAGCCCTTCCCGGATTGGAGAACGGAAGCGAATGGCGAGCTTGTTTCCGCTTTCAAGGAGGAACGGCTTAACGTCCGCCGTCCAGGTGCGGAACATATTGTCCGCAGAGAACAAACGATGATCGTTCAGATCAACGTCGGCATATGTATCCAAGCCTTCAAATACGAGTTCCAGTCCGGATTCGGCGAGCACATCGGCCGGGACGTCAAACATCGTTTCGTAATCCCAATCTTGTTTGTCGATCCACTGCAGCTCTTTTTCATTGGTGCCGTAAAACGGATCCTTCATTTTGCCGTTACGAAGCAAGTCGGTATGCACGCATCCGGGAACCCTGGCCGGCAGCCATTCCGTCGCCTCCGGCGCCCGTAAACGCCAGTCGTTCAACGGCAGTTTTCGCTCATTCATATCACACATCGGCTCCTCACGATTACTATTTTATCGAGCTCCCTATTCAAGATTGCAAAATCATCGATCTTAGCTCAGATCGGCGAACGCGGCCACGAATACCGCCGGAGAATTCCAATATATCGTCATCTCGTTCGTGGAGTAGCTGTCTTTATGATCGATAAAGCAGGCGGCCGGGGGCTGTCCCCTGAGCAGGGAAGCGGCGGCTTCATCCTGTATGGAGGAATTCGGTCCGCCCGCAACCATGCCCGGAACCGGTTCCGGTATGCCGTCGCCTGCAGAAGGCCGGTGATGAGGATTCATTACCGGTTTGGCGCCAAAACCGGTCACGTAGCAATAGCCCAACGTGTTGCGGCCGAGCAGGTAATGCCACTGGTCGAGCGCCGCGCTTGCAAACGGCGTTCGTCCGGTCAGTCTGGAAGCGGTGATCAACAGCATCGCTCTGTTCATGACCAGCATGTTGCTTCCCCATATGTATTCATCCGGAAGCAAGGCCACCCCGAACCCGTCCGCAGCACTTCTCCCCACGCACGAATCGGCTTCGGCTGCCCACGCATTCAACAGCTGTGAGCGAAGCGGTGCCGGCAGATCGCCGGCTTCCATGGACAACAGGCACAACGTGCCATAACCGCCCGTGTCCGCCCAGCCTAACTCGCAGAGAGAAAAAGCTTCGCTGCCGGCAAGCTCTTGGGCCGCAGCCAAGTACTGCGGCTCCCTGGTCCACCTGTACAGCTCGGCGGCCGCCCAATACTCTTCATCCAGCCGGCAGTCATCCCCATATTCGCCTGTTTTAATATCAGACGGATTTTTAAAGCCTGCGCCGGAGTGGTTCTCCGTGAGCCATTTCCAGGCGGATTTCGCGGCCCGGCCATAGTTTTCCGCCATGGAAGCATCCATATCGCGATAGATCCGGGCAGCCATGGCCATAACCGCGGCGAATGCTGCCGTGGAAGTATGGGATATCGGCGAAAAGATCAAGTCTGCGGTGTCGGATTCCGGCATACAGTCCAAGGCCGGAAACTCCGCGGTCGTCACCTTGTGATAAACGGCGCCGTCCTTGCGCTGCATTTTCAGCAGGAACAGGAGTTCGAAACGGACCTCGGCTAGCACGTCCGGCATACGAATCTCCGGATCGGGGATCCCGACCGGCTCCCGTAAAGCGGAAGGGAACCATTCGTAAGCGAGCATGACATCGGCGACGGCTTTCGCCGCGGCCACCGTATATTTTCCGTAGTCGCCCGCATCATGCCAGCCACCCGTCTGCGAATATCGCTCCTCCGGCTTTCCGTGAACATAAGCATCCGAAAGGTGGCAAGCCTTGTGCGACCATGGGCCGGCATACGCCGATTCCAGCTCGACGCCGCACCGCTGGTAGTAAAAGCTTTTTAAGAGCGCGTTTTTGATTGCCTGATAGGGGCGGCCGTCGATTGGAAACACGGGGGACTGCACACCGGCATCCGTCAGACGGATAATGTAGCTGCCCGGCGACCGGACAGCCGAAAAGTCGCCGCGTGCGACCGGCATACCGCTTGAATGGTCAGGGTGAAGCGGGGAGGTGCTCCCGGAATAAACCGTTTCGCCGGAGACGCTGTTCACGACCTCGAATCTGCCCGCGGCATCGGAGGTAAACACTTTCGCTAAGTCCGGCGAATAACCTAATTGATTCAGATGAATTTGGCAAGTGTGCGGCAAGAAGTTCAGCTCCTTATCCTATCGGGCTTGTGCAATGACTTGCTTGAAATCGTCCATCAGGCGAACTCCGTAACGATGGGCCAGACTGTTTGTTTGATTTAGTTTAATTATAATAACAAAGTGCATATAAATGATTACAAACCTATTATATACGCCGCATTTACGAAATAACAAGGTGAAAACTAAGTAGGTATGGATAAAATTTTTATTGATACAAATAACGATTAGATAATAGTAACCTAACAAAGAAGAACACATGATGGTTCGGCACGGCGGATATGGCATTAGGCTGGATTTAGAAAAATTTTCGTAGAAGTTGCTGTCTTTTCAGTACTTGCGGGGCGATGATTCAGGCAGGCATCATGTCGATGATCGGGGCATTCTGCTAACGGTTGGAGTGACGCTCGCGTTCATTAATGTTTATCCCGCGGCGTTTCTCCTATCCAACGAAACTTCATTGCTGCCCGGATGGTCCATGTGGCTCGTCCCCGCCGTTTGACCCATTATGTTATTGGCTGGGGTACCGATTCTGGATGTACGGCGTAAATAAATATCAGGACGTGCGGATCGATGCGGGATCATCTTCACAAGGGGATGTTGAGCTCCGAAGCGGTCTTGCGGATGTAATCCGCTGCTTGCCGGTACTCGTCATTCGTCGACAGATGCTCGATAATCAGCGTGGTATCCGGATGCAGCTTGTTCAGCTCCGTCAGGAATGTCCGGTAATCCAGCATGCCCCGGCCCGGTATAACCTCGTCCAGATGAACCGTTAAATGACTCCGCAGCAGAATGTCCTTGGCGTGGCAATTACGGATATAAGGCCCAAGCTTCGCAAAAAAGTCCCGTATCATCGCACCGTTCCGGTAATAAGTGCGAGGGCTGCTGACGATATTGACGGGATCGAAGTGGACGCCGAAGCCTTTGCGGTCGATGGCTTTGATCAGAGACAGATAGGAGTCGGCCGAATCAGGGAACACCCACGGCATCATCTCCAATGCGAATACGGTGCGTTCCGGTTTGACAGCATCGATAATTGCGCGTGTCGTGTCCACGATCAGCTCAAACGTCTCATCGGTAAAATTGTCCGGATCGGGACCATCCCATTGCTCGCCGCGGGAACCGGCAATATTCACGCAGCATTGGGCAGCTATCCGTTCAGCCAGCTCCAGCCGTTTGATGCAATAGGCGATCGCGACGCGCCTTGTTTCCTCGTTCTGGCTGATCGGGTTGCTCCACGCGCCGACCTCGGAGATCAGAATATCATGCTCTGCCGCCGCCTTCAGGTAGTCGTCGAGCTCGCCGAGATCGTCATCCCCGTTAATTGGGCAGGTCGTCGCGCGAAACCCCGCTTGTTTAAGAGCGTTTGCCCAGCTCTCCGGATTTTTGTCTTCTACGAACACCTGGCCTCCAAGTCGCATCGAAATCCCTTCCTTTGGGTGAATTGTATCTGGTCAGCAGGAAAAATGATGATGCGCCAAGTATATCATAAACGCGCGTTTATACAAGAGTAGGTTGCATGTCCAGGAATCGGACTGCGGGAAATTTTTATTTTCTTCATGGTTTAAAAAGGATTGACAGCGATTTTGGGCATTGTGTATGATGAGACAATAAACGCGTGTTCACGAAAGAGGTTGACGACAATTGAAAAAGGCAGATATCAACAGCATCGAAGTAGCCCGCCTGGCCGGCGTATCCAGAAGCACAGTCAGCAGAGTCATCAACAATTACGCCAACGTTCCGAATGAAACGCGTGAGAAAGTCATGAAAGTCATCCAGCAGTATAACTACTTCCCCAATGTTTCCGCTCAGGTGCTTGCAGGGAAACGGGCGCGTACGATCGGCCTGTTCCTGATTGCGCCGGGACATGTATCCAGCGATATTCTGACGAACATGCTGATCGTAAGTGTAATTGAACATGCCTCCGCTTGCGGTTACTACGTGCTGACCCATATCATCCGGGACGCGAAGGATACCGAAACGGTCAAGAATGTAAAGGAGATTTTTTTCCAGCGACGGATTGACGGAGGCATCTTCATCGGCGCTGCCAATCATGAGCCGTTCATCGAGGAGCTCGTTGCCGAAGGCTTCATCGTCGGCGTAGTGGATCAGGAACATCCGGAGATTCCGCAATCCAACCGGATTGTCGCCAATTTCAACAACGATTCCGGTATGAAGCAAGCTGTCGCTTATCTGGCGGGACTCGGCCATACGAGGATCGGCGTGATCAACGGGGATATGAACCGCTTATCCGGCCCGACGAAATACGAGGGCTTCCTGAAAGCGATGCAATTGTGCGGTTTGCAAGTCAATCGAGACTGGGTGCTGGAGGGCAGCTTTCATGAAGAAAGCGGGTATGAGGCGATTCATACTTTTCTTCGTATACAAGGAGAACGGCCTACGGCGATCATAGCCGCCAACGACAGCGTAGCGTTCGGTGCGATCCGGGCGTTGAAGGAACACGGATTGCAGGTGCCTGAACACATATCCGTCATCGGCTTTGACGATCATGCGCTCAGTGAGAAGCACCATCCCGCCCTCACGACGATCCGGGTCGATTTCAGCGACATGCTCAAGCAGCTCACCACGATCCTGATCGCCAAAATCGAAAAGCCGAGTTCCGATATAAGAGAAATCACGCTGGATTGCTGTCTTGTGATTCGGGAATCGTGCCGAAGAGTGTAAAGGAAAAAAATTTTTATACTGTATCAGAAAGTATAAGAGTTTTGCGCGAAGCAGCAAAGTCACACTTTCTCGATCGGCGATAAAAACTTCCTTGCTTACGAAGTGGATTGCTCCGCAATCAATGATTAATTGACTTGTATAAACGCGCGTTCATTTAATCGTGGAAGGGGGAATTTCTATGTAGTTCGCGTCGGGTTCCGGGAAGGGTGAAAGTCGTATGTTGCGCACCGCAACTGACTATTACTTTTATCAAGGGGGATTTTCCGTGAAAAAAGGATGGACGGCATTAGTCGGCATGATGCTTTCCCTAACGCTGGTGATTACGGCCTGCTCGAGCGGCTCCGATCAAAGTGCCGGCGGCGGCAATTCGGAGAACGCTTCGGCCGACGCTGTGGCGGCAGAGGACCAAGGCGGCGAAATCAATTACTGGTATCCTTGGGGCGGCGATTCGGAGAAATGGGACAAATGGCGGATGGAGGAATTCGGAAAGAAGAACCCGGGCTATAAGATCAATGCCACATATGTTCCGCCGGACGGCGGCCTGACGAACGGTAAGCTTGTATCTGCCATTTCGGGCAAGAATCCACCCGATGTGGTTATCTCTTCCGAATATGCAAGCGCTTACTCCTTGGCGGCGCAGGGGGCGCTCGAGCCGCTGGACGAGTACCTCGCCGCACTGGACTTCCAAGAGTCCGACGTTCTGTCTTCTTTCCTGCCGCTGATGAAATATAAGGACACCACGTACCTGTACCCCCAAGATTCCAACGTAAACCTGCTTTACTATAATGTGAAAATGTTCGAGGAAGCGGGACTGGACCCGGATAATCCGCCGAAAACAATTGAAGAGCTGGACGCTGCAGCGGAGAAGCTGGCGAAGGTGAACGGCAGCAGCATCGACCGCTTGGGCTTCATTCCGTGGATCGATGCCGGCGACGACGCGTTTCTGTGGGGATGGATCTTCGGCGCTAATTTCATCGATGAAGCGACCGGCGCCGTCAAGCTGAATGACGACAGCCTGGCCAATTTGTACAACTGGATGAACAAGTATGCCCGAAAATACAATCCGGAGAAAATCAAATCGTTCACGTCCGGCTTCGGCGGCGCATTCTCGCCGGATCACCCTTTCTTCACGGGTAAAGTGGCCATGACCGTGAACGGCAACTGGTTCGCCAACGCGCTGAAAATTTACGCGCCGGACCTGGAGTACCGTGTAGCGGCCATTCCGTTCCCGGTAGGCGGACGCGAGAAAGCCACGACGTTCGGCACCAACGTGTTCATGATTCCGAAAGGCGCGAAAAATCCGCGGAATGCGATGAAATTCATCATGTTTGCCGGCCAGCCGGAGATTCTGGCTGACAACATCAACACCTGGCGGTCCATCTCCATCTACACGAAGCCAAGCGATGCGATCAAATGGAATAAAGAGAACGATCCCGTATACAAAGTCGTACGTGAGGTCGCAGCGTCGCCGAACTCCGGACACCCTGCGCTTACTCCGGTTGCCAAGGAAATGTCCAATGAATTGAAGCTGCTGCGCGATAACGTCATCTATAACAACAAAGATCCGAAGCTGCTGCTCGAGGATGCGGAGAAGAAGCTTCAAACGGCGCTGGACAAAAAGAAATAATCGTGCCTGAACCGTCCGCGGCAGGACTGAGCCTGTGACGAAGAAGACTCGTCCTGTCGCGGCCAACGAATCGGTATGGCGTATCCGGTCAGTCAATCGTTATGAGGTGGTGAATTGGTTTGAGAAGTTCTCCTTCAACCGTGCAGGTCATGCCGGCGGCTCCCTCGAGGGTGCGGTCCAAGAAGCTGATGGAACGATTGGAGCTTGCCGCCGTTTACATCATCCTCGGCTTGACGGCGCTGGCTTTTATCATCCCTTTCCTGTGGCTGGTGTCCGGCTCGCTCAAGAGCAGCAGCGAGTTGTTCGCCAATCCGCCGGTCTGGCTTCCGAGCAAGCCGCAATGGACCAATTTTACGACAGCCTTCAGTGAATTTCCGTTTCTGCTCTATTTGCGCAACACACTGACGATTGCAGGATTCGGCATTATAGGCGCCGTTTTATCCAATACGTTGATTGCCTACGGTTTCTCGCGGGTGGAGTGGAAGGGCCGGGACGGCGCATTCGTTCTGGTGCTCGCGACGATGATGCTGCCGTTCCAGGTTACGATGATTCCGCTTTTCATCATGTTCCAGAAGCTGGGCTGGATCGGAACGTTTCTTCCGCTCATTGTTCCCGTGTTTTTCGGAAACCCGTTCTTTATCTTTCTGTTGCGCCAATTTTTCCAAGGCATACCCAAGGAGCTGTCCCAATCCGCAAAGGTCGATGGGGCAAGCGAGTTTCGCATTTACTGGCAGATGATTCTGCCGTTATCGCTGCCGGTCATCACAACGGTCATGATCTTCTCCTTCATCGGCTCCTGGGGCGATTTCATCGGGCCGCTTGTGTTTCTGAGCGATAACAAGCTTTATACGCTGTCGCTCGGCATCCAGCAGATCATGTCGGTGAATGATCCCCGCTGGCCGCTGCTTATGGCGGTAGGCGTGAGCATGACACTGCCGGTATTGATGATCTTTTTTGTCCTCCAGAAATATTTCATCCAAGGGATCGCCTTCTCGGGGATCAAAGGTTAGGGGGTGCGCAGATGAGAAAAAATATACGGACCGGCGTGCTCTTTATTTCCCCTTGGATTGTCGGATTCCTGTTGTTCACGGCTTACCCGCTTGCAAGCTCGTTTTATTATTCGCTGACCGACTACGACATCATCAATCCGCCGGTGTTTGTCGGACTGGAGAACTATAACACGCTCTTTACCGGTGATGACCTGTTTTATAAAGTATTGAAGAACACCCTGTACATGGTTTTTGTCGGCCTCACGGTCATTACGGCCTGTACCGTGTTCATCTCGATTCTTCTCAACAACAAGAAAGTTAAAGGCATGGCTTTCTTCCGGGTCGTTTTCTTCCTGCCGACGCTGGTTCCGCTCGTCATCCTGTCGATTCTATGGGTATGGGTGCTGCAGCCGGATTCCGGTATCGTGAACACACTGCTCGGCTGGATCGATATCGACGGTCCCGGCTGGTTCTCCAGTCCGGCGTGGGCCAAGCCGGCTTTTATTCTCATGGGATTATGGGGTGCCGGCGGATCGATTATCATCTACCTCGCGGGACTGCAGGGCATACCGGAATCGCTGTACGAAGCGGCGTCGATCGACGGCGCGAATTCGCTGCAAAAAATTTTATCCGTCACACTGCCCATGCTGCGTCCGGTCATATTGTTCAATGTCATCACCGGAATCATCGGCACGTTCCAATCGTTCGCGGAGTCTTTCATCATCACACAGGGCGGACCGGACGGGGCAACCATGTTCTACTCTTTGTACCTGTACCAAAATGCCTTCCAATATGCGAAGATGGGCTACGCTTCCGCCATGGCCTGGGTACTGCTGCTCATCGCGCTGACCTTCACGCTGATTCTGTTCAAGGTTTCCGACCGCTGGGGCAACAACGATTAACGATAAACACTATAAGCCGAAAGGATGTTATCAACTATGGCAGGTCTGTTGGGCAATAACGTCATCACGCAAATCGGGATTCTCGTCAACGATATCGACAAGGTAAGCCAGGCATACGCCGATTTCTTCGGTGTCGCCAAGCCGGAAGCGATGATCACCGATACGGTCGACAAGGCGCAAACCGAATATAACGGCGCTCCCAGCGAAGCCCGGGCGAAGCTCGCATTTTTTGATATGGGTTCACTGCAGTTGGAGCTGATTGAGCCGGACCGGTATCCTAGCACGTGGCGCGATTATCTGAACGAGCATGGCGAAGGGCCGCACCATATTGCGTTCGTGATTGAGGGCATGAAGGAGAAGGTTACGCTGCTGGAGAGCAAAGGGTTCCCGCTGCAGCAGAAAGGCGAATATACCGGCGGCCGGTATGCCTATATCGATACCTTCCAAGCGCTGAAGGTGCTGGTCGAGCTGCTTGAAAACGACTAAAAAAGCTTCAGGAGATCGGTCCGAACGGGATTGATCCTGGCTGACGCTTAAGCTGTCCCCCGCCGACAAAGGAGGAAACCTATTGAATCTGCTCATAACAGGCGCCAATCGCGGGCTGGGCTATGAGATTGCCGCCGAAGCGCTGGAGCGCGGCCATGCCGTGGTCGCGGGTGTGCGCAATCCCGGCGAAGCGAATCAGAAGCTGTCGGCACTTGCCGCCGCGCATGGAGAGCGGCTTGCCGTTGCGGAATTGGATGTGACGGACGAGGCGGGACTGTCCGCGCTGGCCTCCCGGATGAAGCGGGAGGGTAGGACGCTTGGGGCGATCGTCAATAACGCGGCGATCCTAACAGCCCGCAACACGCATATTGAGGACCTTAATATGGATGATGTGGCGAGGACATTTGAGATTAATCTCTATGGTCCGATGAGGGTGGTCAAGCATTTTCTGCCGCTGTTAACGGAGAAGGATGGCGCGGTGATCAATATTTCCTCCGAAGCGGGCAGCATCACGAATGCCTATCCGGACGATTATCCGTACGCGATCTCCAAAACCGCGCTTAATATGTTCTCACAGCAGCTGCTGGCTTATGTGAAAGACCGGGGCATTCAGGTGCTGAGCATTCACCCCGGCTGGATGAAGACGGATATGGGCGGCGAGAATGCGCCGACCGATCCGCGCAGCAGCGCCCGCGGCATCGTCGACCAGATCGAACGGCGAATCGTTCCGGAGAGCCGTTTCCGGTTTGTCGATTATTTCGGCAAAGCAATGCCCATATGAAGACCGCAGTCAAAACTCGTTCAGAGGAGAATGCCTATGATCAAAGGTATTGCCCATAACGCCATCCGTGTTACGGATATGGGAAAATCGCTGCACTTTTACTGCGACATCGCGGGGCTGACCAAAGCCTTCGAGATTCACGACGATAACGATAAGCCCTGGATCGTTTATTTGAAGGTAGCGGACGGACAATTCATCGAATTGTTCTATGGCGGCCGGCGCGAGTATGTCCAGCACCCGAGAAACGCGGGCTCCACCCACATTTGCTTCGAGGTGGACGATATCTTTACAACGGCCGATCGCCTCAAGCGGCATGGCTTCAAACTCGATATCGAGCCTATGCGCGGCAAGGATTATAACTATCCATGCTGGACCAAGGATCCTGACGGTTTTCCGATCGAATTCATGCAGCTCGATCCGCGTTCGCCGCAAAGCAACAGCTGAATATCCGGTATTCCAAATGACACTGACATGGACATGGCAAAAAACCTTGGAAAGGGTTTTTGCCATGTTTTTTGGACATTAAGCCATTAATCTCTTTTCGGGCACCTCCTCTTCATGCGTGCTGATTTTCGCGATCTATCCATTTACCGGGAAAAAGTCGATATAATACTGCACTGGTATTCTGGTCTACTGTCAAGGCAGAAATCATTCAGAGTCTATGCTAACAAAAAAGTATTTCATTTACCTAACGTTATGTTGTAAAATAACAATGGATGGCGATACATGTAAGATGAAATAGGCTTGATCAGATAGGAGCAGCTTGTGGCAGACGGCGCGGCAACGCAATTGCAGCATTTTACCTGCCCGTCGCTGCTTGGAGATTACAGGGGGACTAGGATGATGGCGATGAGGGGCAAAGTAACCGTACAGGAAATAGCCGATTTGGCGGGTGTGTCCAAATTTGCTGTTTCGAGGGCGTTATCCGGAAAATCGGGCGTCAGCGCGCAAACGCGGGAAATGATTCTTCGTGCGGCCGGACAGCTCGGGTATTTCAAGAACGAACCCAAAAGCTTCACCAACGAACTGAACGAATACAGCGGCAAAAAAGTGTCGGGTACCGTCGTCGTATTGTTTCCGAATATCCGGTACCAGAACAACGAGTCGGTCTATTGGGGGCCGGTGTTCGACGGAATCTCCGCCCGCTTGAACCAGCGAGGCATGGATATTCTGACCCTGACGGAACCTTCAAGCGATCATGTATTCTCGCTGCTTAATCCGGACGCGATTCAGGGAATCATTACGGTCGGTACGATTTCGACGGCGATTCTGCTCGACATCAATCGGCTCAATATTCCGGTGGTCATGGTGGATCATCAGGATCCGGCTTTCCATTGCGATACCGTCTTTACGGATAATTTCACATGCATGAAGGAATTGGTCACCAAGCTCGTCAGCAAAGGCTATAAAGACTTTCAATTCGTCGGCGATATCGGGGACGCACAAAGCTTCTACGAGCGCTGGCTCGCGTTCAAATCGACACTGGAGCAATTCGGGATTTCGTATCAGCCGATAGCAGAGCTTATCGGCCCGCCGGTGAGGGAAGTCCATGTCGTAATGGCGGATATCGCCGAAAAACAATTGCCGGAAGTGCTGGTCTGCGCGAACGATATTAATGCGGCCGTCACGATTGAAACGCTGCAGAAAAGAGGCATAATGATCCCGGAGCGGTGTGCCGTTACGGGCTTTGACAATACATTCGATACGCTGCCGATTCTGGCCACGGTGAACGTCAACAAGGAGCTGCTCGGCATGAGGGCCGTCGATCAAATGCTCTGGCGAATCGCAAACAAGGAGTCGAGCGTGGAGAAAAAGCTGATTTACGGCGATATCGTCATGCGTGAACAGCATTCTTTTCAGCTCACGGGATCAACACAATAGCATCCCGATCAACGACCGCCGGCCATCGGATAAGATCCGGTGGTTTTTGTTTTATTTATAAAGGCAAGTGTGAAATCGCTGATACTGCTGTGGGTCGATTCCGCGATGAACATAACGAACATAACGAAAATAACAAATAATAACGAATTTAAAAAATAAAATAAAAATGTTAGTCAAAATCGATTGACGATTTCTGAACTTGGATGGTAATATTAGCTTGTCATTGAGCAAAACAAAAATACTGGTGGTGATGTCATCCGTAAAGAAGCGTAAACGCTTTATCGTGGAATTCGACGGGGGTCAGACCCACAGAACGGTGCTTAACGGGTAACAATCGCCCGCAAAATGAGAACTGGAGGTCAGACGATGAAAAAAATGAAAGTGCTTTCGCTGGTGCTGATGGCGCTCATGTTGATCGTTACGGCTTGCGGCGGCAATAACACAGGGAGCAATAATCCCGCGAATGAAAATGTAAACGCAAACAATGGTGCTGCGACGAACGCCGAAGCACCCGCGGAGGATCCGAAAGAAGAAGCGGCGGCGGATCTTGGCGGGCGCGTCATCAGAATGGCGGCTTGGTGGGACATGACACCGAAGGGTGAGACCGCCGGCGAGAAAGCGCGGCTTGAAAAAATCGCCGAGATCGAGAAGAAATACAACGTGAAAATTGAGTTTGTCAACGTGCCTTTCGAGGAATACATGAACAAATTCACGACCACCGTGCTTGCGGGCGAACCGTTTGCGGACATTGTTCAGTTGGAGTACAAAAGCGCGATTGCGCCGGTACTGAAGGGCCAACTCCTTCCGCTCAGCGAATTTACCACGGCGGATAACGACATCAATAACGCGCAGAAGCTGACGATTAAATTGCCTCCGCTGGCTGGAGGAGAATACGGCTTCGATACCCCGGGACTGTCCTCGGTAGGCATTCACTATAACCGCGATCTTTTCAAAAAGCTTGGTTTGCCTGATCTTCAGGATGTCTATAACAGCGGCGAATGGACATGGGACAAGTTCCTCGAGATCGCCAAGCAAGCGACCCGCGACACCGACAACGACGGTAAAACCGATACGTACGGATTTTCTGGCTGGACCGGCAACATCGTAACGAACTTCGCAGCTTCCAATGGCGGCAAAATTGCCGACGATGAAACGGGGAAGGAAGGTCTTTCCGATCCGAGAGTGATCGAGGCGCTGGAGTTTGTCAATCGTCTCTACAACGAGGAGAACGTCGTATTTGTCAAGGGCGGCAACAAAACCGATTATAACGAGTTCAACACGTATAAAGACGGCAACGTGGCGATGTTTATCGGTTACGAGTGGATGCTGGGCGACCAGCCTTTTGAAGTCGGTGTCGTTCCGATGCCGATTGGGCCGCAGGGCACGAAAGATTTCACCTATGCGAATACCGCATTGGGCGGCAAATTCATCCCGAAAGGCATAAAAGATCCGCAAGTCGTCTACCAGATCTTCGAAGAGATGCAGGACGTTCCGCCGACAGAGGAGTATGTAGGCCAGGATTACATGGAATCGAAGTATTCGACGGAAGCTGATATCCAGATGATTCGCGATAACATCCAAGGCACAGGCATGGTGTATGTGCACGAAGGCTATCCGGACTTCCCGATCGGAGCGGTGATGGAGGACATTATCGTGAATAACGTATCGGTATCGTCCACGGTTGAGAAATACAAGCAGCAAGCGCAGGCATCGATGGATAAGCTGAAACCATAACGGCAATCGGCAATTCCGGACAGGAAGAGAGGGTTGCGTCAAAGGGACGCGGCCCTTTCTGTTTGTGAAGATCATAACGGTGCGAAAAACAAAAAGCATAATGTTCAGGTGAAAATGACTTATATAAACAGCGAAAATAATGATCAAACAAGATCCTAAACAATTAACAAAAAGCTTGATAATATGAAGCCTGAAACCGAATCGTGGATCGTATGGAGCTTATTCGATAGGGGGGCTGGCTTTGAAGAGTAAAGCAAGACTCAAGAGATGGGCATCGGCAACGATCGGCATATGCCTGGTTTCGGGGGTATTGATGACCTCGCCGCCTGTGTACGCTTTGGAAGCCGGGAAGTCCGCAGCACCGGACAACGCGGCCGGCCCATTGTCAGGCAACGACCGGCTATTCGAATTGCTGGAGGACAAACCGGCCTACTCCGATTATGTGGCGAAGTATGAAAGCGCTGTACAACCGGAACGGGAGATCGTGCTGGAAGGCACGGATTATACGCGTGTCGAAGGCAGAGGCTTCAAATCGGTACAAGCTTTCGATGGGCAGAGCGGCTCTTCCCTGCTCACCGGGGAGCAAGGCGAGGTGGAATGGACCTTTCAAGTGCCGGAAGCCGGATTCTATACGATTTCGATGCTCTATTACCCGATTGAAGGGAAAAGCTCAAGCATCGAACGCACGGTATTGATCGACGGTGCCATACCATTCGAAGAAGCGGCCTATGTGCAATTCGACCGTATTTGGGACAACGAGTACGACGAAATTCAGCGGGACAATCGCGGGAACGACCTTCGGCCTCAGCAGGTCGAGAAGCCCGCTTGGCGTGCCGCAGTCTTTAAGGATTTCGAGGGCTATTATGACAAACCTTTCCAATTCTACCTATCAAAAGGTACGCATACCTTGACGTTGATCTCGCAGCGTGAGCCGATGATCATCCGGAATCTGAAACTGTTTCCATATAAGGACCCCGCTTCTTATGAGGACACGTTAAAGCGCTATCAGGCAGAGGGGCAGGAAGAAACCGAAGGATTATTAATTGAAGTTCAGGGGGAAGACGCGATTGCGAAATCGTCTCCGACGCTGTATCCGGTAAATGAACGGACGAGTCCCGCCGTCTACCCGTACAGCGCGAAGGAAGTTCGCATCAATACGATCGGGGGTTACAACTGGCGCATCCCCGGTCAATGGATCGAATGGGAAATCGACGTACCGGAAACGGGCTTATATAAAATCGCCTTCAAGGCACAGCAGAACTTCGTGAGAGGCATCTATTCGACCAGGCAATTGACGATTGACGGAGAGGTGCCGTTCAAGGAAATGGAGAAGGTTGCGTTCCGGTTCAAGAATGGCTACCGGATGGACGTGATGGGCGCCAAGGAGCCCTATCTGTTCAAGCTGGAGAAGGGTAAGCATATCCTTCGCCTGGAGACGAGCCTCGGCGAATTCGCGCCGCTCATCCGTGAGGTCGAAGACAGTCTGTTCAATCTGAATGCGATGTATCGAAAAATTTTGATGGTTACCGGCACCGCGCCGGACGAGGTCCGTGACTACAGTGTCGAGCAGCGGATTCCGAATTTGTTGGAAACCTTCCAGGCTGAAAGCGATCGGCTGAAAGAAGTAGGCAAGCAGCTGAAAGCGTTATCCGGAGGAAGCAGCGACTCCGAGGCGCTGCTGAAGACGATGTCCGTCCAACTGGATGAAATGATCAAGGATCCCGATACGATTCCGAGAAGGCTGACAGCCTATAAAACCAATACCGGAGGCCTCGGAACCTGGATCCTGAAAGCGCGGGAGATGCCGCTGGAGATTGACGCCATCTATGTCTTGTCTCCGGACAAGAAGCTGCCGAAAGCCGGGATGGGGTTCTTCGCGGAACTATGGCATGAGATCGCAACGTTCTTTTATTCGTTCGTCATCGACTACAACCAAATCGGCAACGTGACAGAAGCGGAAGACCGGCGGTCCGTTACGGTCTGGATCGGCAGCGGCAGGGATCAGGCAAATACGCTGAAATCGATGATCGACGAAACCTTCACGCCGCTAACGGGCATTAACGTGAATTTGAAGCTGGCACAGATGCAAACTTTGCTTCCCGCCACGCTGGCGGGTCAGGGGCCGGACGTGGCGATGCAGATCGGGAACGATCTTCCTGTGAACTATGCAATGCGGAATGCGGCGGCCGACCTGACGCAGTTCCCGGATTTCGAAGAGGTATCGAAACGGTTCAGGGAAAGCGCCTTCGTTCCTTACTCTTATCAGAAAGGCGTTTATGCGTTGCCAGAAACGCAAACCTTCAACATGCTGTTTTATCGGAAAGACGTGCTGAAGGAGCTTGGACTGGACATTCCGCATACGTGGGGTGACGTCTCCAACCTGCTGGCGGTCCTGAACAAGAACCAGATGCAATTTGCGCTCCCGCTCGTGCTTCAGCCGTCCTACCCGGGGGAAAACATCCCGCCGAATTCCGTGTACGCAACGCTGCTCATGCAGAACGGCGGGCAATTCTATCGCAACGGGGGTAAAGAATCCGACCTGGATTCCCGGATCGGCGTTGAGACGTTTAAGGTGTGGACGGAGTTTTATACCGATTACAGGCTGGAGCGGGAATTCGATTTCCCGAACCGGTTCAGGACCGGCGAGATGCCGATCGGACTGGCGGATTATACAATGTATAACCAATTGTCGGTGTTTGCGCCGGAAATCCGCGGTATGTGGGGATTCGTTCCCGTACCGGGAACCGTGCAGAAAGATGGCGCCATCAACCGTGAGGTTCCAAGCGGCGGCAGCGGTACCCTGATGCTCGAAAGCGCCGAAGACAAAGAAGCGGCTTGGGCGTTCATGAAATGGTGGACCGGCGATGAGACGCAAACGCAGTTCGGCCGTGAGATGGAAGGCTTGATGGGCGCAGCGGCCCGTTATCCGACGGCGAACATCAACGCATTGGACAGCCTCCCTTGGACGGTAGGCGATTACCGGAATCTGAAAGCCCAGTTCGAGTGGGTGCGCGGCATTCCAGAGGTGCCGGGCGGCTATTTCACCGGTCGACATTTGTTCAATGCGTTCTACAGGGTCGTCGTTAATGCGAAGACCCAGCCGAGAGAAGCCATGATGGATTATGTCCAGTATATTCAAGACGAGATCAGCACCAAACGGAAAGAATTCGGTCTGGCTGACTAAAGGGAGGATGCAAGGATGTCAAACGCGAGTCTGCCGCATACGCCGCCCGCCGCGGCCGCTAAACCGGCGGTCCGGCGCGAGACCTGGTGGACGATCAGGAAGAAGGCGATGAAGGCCCATAAACACTCTTACATATTGATGGCGCCTTACATGCTGTTGTTCGGGCTGTTCACCATCCTGCCGGTCGTCATGTCTATACTGATCGGCTTTACGTATTTCAATATGCTCGAGTTTCCGCGGTTCATCGGATGGCAGAACTACACGCGCCTGTTCCTCGAGGACGATGTTTTCCTGATCGCGATCAAGAATACGCTGTTGTTCGCTGCCATAACCGGTCCGCTCAGCTATCTGGCCAGTTTTGTTTTTGCTTGGATCATTAACGATTTACGGCCGAAGATGAGGGCGTTCATGACGCTGATTTTCTATGCCCCTTCCATTTCCGGCAACGTGTTCTTTATCTGGCTGATCATTTTCTCCGGCGATCGTTACGGAATCGCCAACGGCTTCCTCATTAATTTAGGGATGATGCTGGAGCCGATTCAATGGCTCAAGACGGAAAAGTACATTTTGCCGATCATCATTCTTGTTCAACTGTGGCTCAGTCTGGGCACCGGCTTCCTGGCTTTCATCGCCGGTCTGCAGACGGTCGATCGCACCTTGTACGAAGCCGGTGCGGTAGACGGCGTGAACAACCGTTGGCAGGAGTTGTGGTATATTACGCTCCCGTCCATGAAACCGCAGCTGATGTTCGGAGCTGTCATTCAGCTCACCGCCTCATTCGCGGTGGCGGATGTCTCCATCGCGCTCGCCGGGTTTCCGAGCGTCAACTATGCGGCGGAAACCATCGTCACCCATCTGATCGACTTCGGCACGATCCGATTCGAGATGGGCTTCGCCTCCGCGATTGCGACCGTGCTGTTCATGTTGATGGTCGGCACGAATTTGATCGTTCAACGACTTCTGCGGAAGGTGGGTGAGTAAGCGTATGAATAATTCCGCATTCATGCTTAGGGGCAAAAAACGCGTGAACCGTTCGTTCATGGGAAGCTTCTGGTTATTCCTGCTGCTCGCGCTTATGGGGGCTTTCATGGCTTTGCCTCTCGTGTACGCGATCAATGCCGCCTTCAAGCCTTTGGACGAGGTATTCCTATTCCCGCCGACGCTTTTCGTCCGGAATCCCACGATGACCAACTTCGTCGATCTGGTCAATCTGCTAGGTAATTCCTGGGTTCCGTTCTCGCGTTATCTATTCAACACGGTATTCATTACCGGGATGGGCATAGCGGGCCACGTCCTTCTGGCATCGGCGGCGGCTTATCCGCTTGCCAAGCATTATTTTCCGGGCAAAACGATCCTGTTCACCACCGTTGTCCTGTCGCTTATGTTCACGCCGCAGGTTACCGCGATTCCGAACTATATGATCATGTCTTGGATCGGTTTGATCGACACGTACTGGGCGGTCATCGTGCCCGCATTCGCATTTCCGTTAGGCCTGTATCTGATGAAGCAGTTCATGGAGCAGATGCCCGACGCCCTGATGGAAGCGGCCAAAATCGACGGCGCCAGCGAATATCGGATTTTCTGGCAGATTGTCATGCCTAACGTCAAGCCGGCTTGGCTGACGCTGATCATCCTGCTTTTTCAAATGCTCTGGGGCTCGGACGGGAACGGCTTCATCTACAGCGAACAGCTCAAAACGCTGCATTACGCTTCAAACCAGATCATTCAAGGCGGCATTGCCCGGGCCGGCGTGGGCGCCGCGGTAGCGCTGATCCTGATGAGCGTGCCGATCACCCTGTTCATGTTCTCGCAGAGCCGCATCATTGAAACCATGGCCACTTCCGGCATGAAGGACTGAGGGGGGTCGACGGATGCTGCTGAAAAAAGCGATTCTCGTATTGGCTGTTGTTTCCCTTCTGGCAATCGATGCCGTCCCGGCTGCGGCGTCCGCGCCTTACGACAGCTATACCTACAATTATTATGAGGACGGTGTCCGGATTCCGGCGCCGTTCCTCCCCGACCGTTCCGTATCGGGTGCGGATCTCGGCGTCGGTGACTTCGTCGATCCGAACGACATGTATGTAACGGTTGACGGCCAGATTTATATTCTCGACAGCGGCAACCGCCGCATCATCAGCTTGGATAAGAATTGGCGTCTCATCCGCGAGATCGCGGTTTTCGACAACAACGGCAAAGAGGACGGCTTCGCCAACCCGGGCGGCATTTTCGTGACCGAAGATAAACGGATCTATGTCGCGGACACCGAGCGTCAACGCATTGTTGTGCTGACGAACGAAGGGGATCTCGTCAACATCATCGAGAACCCGGCGTCCGACATTCTGCCTCGGGATTTCAAGTTCGTCCCGCTGAAGGTGACGGTGGACAAGGCGAACCGCGTGTTCGTCGTCGTGCGGGGGGTATTCGAAGGGCTGATGCAGTTCGACGAGAACGGCGCGTTCATCGGATATGTCGGAACCATCAATCTGACGCAGAATCTGTGGGATAAAATGTGGAGGCTCGTGGCAACGGATGCGCAGAAGCGCCAGATGCGGTTGTATATTCCGACCGAGTTCGTGAGCGTCGATATCGACCAAAAGGGCTTCGTCTATTCGACCAACATCGATCTGGAGACCCAAAAGCCGGTAAAACGGCTCAACCCTTCCGGCCAGGACGTGTTGAAGCGGTTCGGCCGCCATCCCGTAGTCGGCGATGTGCGTTACCGGATTTTCGGCAACAATGCCGGGCCTTCGAAGCTCGTGGACATCAAGGTGCTCGGCGACGGCATGTATACCGTGCTCGATTCGTTCCGAGGCCGGCTATTCACGTACAACGACGAGGGCGAGCTGTTGTACGTTTTCGGCGGCAAAGGCACGCAGCTCGGCACCTTTAAGACCCCTGTCGCCGTTGAACGAGTGGGGGATAAGCTCGCCGTGCTGGACCGCGGCAAGAACAGCATAGCCGTGTTCAAGCCGACCGCGTTCGGCAGAAGCGTCCATCAGGCGGTAAGGCTTCAGTATAACGGCAACGATGCCGAATCGGTGAAGATGTGGAAGGAGGCGCTTCGCATGAACGCCAACTACGACATTGCCTATATCGGGATCGGCAAAGCGATGCTGATGGAGAAGAAGAACAAGGAGGCACTGGAATATTTCAAGCTCGGCATGCAGCGGAAGTATTATTCGGTCGCTTACAAGCGATACCGCAGAGAGGTAATGAAAGAGTATTTCGGCACCTTCCTAACCGTGCTGATGGCGGCCGTAGCCGCGCTGGCGGCATTCCGGCTGACGAAGAGAGGGAGAACGAGGAGGGCTGAGCGCCGTGAAGCAGGACTTTATTAAGTTTCCGCTTCATGTCATCCTGCGTCCGTTCGACGGATTCTGGGACATGAAATACGAAGCGAAAGGCAAGATGAGGGTAGCGCTGTCCGTGCTGTTCCTCGTCGTGATCACGATGATCCTGCAGAAGCAATACGCGGGGTTCTTGGTGAACTTCAATGATCCGCGGTATCTGAACAGTCTTAACGATCTGCAATATATCGTACTGCCGTTCTTCCTCTGGTGCATCGCGAACTGGTCGATCACGACGTTGATGGAGGGAGAAGGCAATTTCAAGGAGATCGTGATGGCTTCGGCCTATGCGATGGCGCCGCTCATTCTGATCTACTTGCCGACGACATTCTTGAGCCGGTTCATGGCTGCCGAAGAAACGGCATTTTATTATCTGCTGAATTCGATTGCCGTCATCTGGTTTCTGTTCTTGTTATTCGTCGGCATCATGACGGTGCATCAGTATACGGCGGCCAAGACCGTGCTGACGATGGTCCTTAGTGTCGTGGCGATGGGCATCATCGTCTTCCTGGGCACGCTGGCTTACAGTATGATCATGCAGATGTACTGGTTTGTGATTGACATCTACCGGGAACTGATATTCCGGGCATAAGGAGGCCGCCCCCCTTGATAAAACAAAAAAAATGGCTAGCGGTGGCGGCCTGCGCCGCAATTGCCGGAATCGCAGTCTTTTTCATTATTCTCAACACGCGCGGCGTACCGGCCATCGATGCGGCTTCTTATACGCAAGGTACGGCTGAGCTTGCGCGAGCGGCGGCGCTTAAGGCGCTTCCGGGCGGCTCGGACGCAGTCCCGGGCATGAAGCTCGTTGCGCAGACCGACGATCTGGCTTTGTATTATCATGCCGATACGACAGAGTTCGCTGTAGAGGATAAGCGCAGCGGCAAGATATGGCGCAGCAGCCCGGCCGAACGCGATTCGGATGCCAAAGCGTCGCCGTTCGAGAAGGAGTCCATGGCCTCTCCGGTCAACATTTCCTTCCGGGACGCGGTTGGTAACCTGAACACGTACACCAGCTTCGGACAGAGCGTCAGCAAGCAGCAGTTTACAGCGGAAAGCATCGAGAACGGGGTCCGGGTCACCTATACGCTCGGGGACATGTCGCTCGGGATTGAAGCGCTGCCCCGGCTGATCAGCAAGAAACGGCTGGAGGAGAAGGTTCTCAGTAAATTGGACGAAGCGACTGCGCGTTACGTCGGTTTGCGCTATTATCCGCTATCTTCAAATAAGGAAGTGCTGGAGCGTATGGACGCCCAACTTGCCCGGCAGCTGGTGCTGAACAAAATGCTGGCCGCCTTCGAAAAAGCGGGTTACACGACGGACGATTTGGCGCTCGACAACGAAGAGAACGGGATTGCCGGGGGCGCGGCTTCCGATCGGCCCAACTTCACCGTACCGCTCGAATACAGGCTGGACGGCGATTCCCTGCTGATCTCGGTGCCAGTCGCGCAGATCAAGGAAAGCGAAGCCTATCGCATCCGCTCGATCGAGCTGCTCGGTTATTTCGGAGCCGCAGGCATGGAGGAGAACGGCTACATGTTCGTGCCGGACGGAACGGGTAGCCTGATCTATTTAAACAATGGCAAAGTGAAAAACGAACTGTATGCGCAGCGTTTGTACGGCGACGACTACAACGATAACAGCGGCCGCCGCGGCCAAGTCGCCCAAAGCGCACGAATGCCGGTATTCGGCTTGAAGTCGGGCGGCGACGCCTGGTTCGCGGTCATCGAACAAGGAGACGGAATCGCCGGCATCAACGCCGATATTTCCGGCAAACAAAACTCCTACAACCATGTGTACAGCAGCTTTGCCGTTCGCGGAGAGGACTCGCTGGATCTCTACAAGGGCAATCAAGTAGAGTCCATCAAACTGTTGTCGGAGCGGCGGTATGAAGGCGACATCAAGGTTCGGTACAGTTTCCTGTCCGGTGAAGACGCGGATTATTCCGGCATGGCCAAGCTCTACCGCAACCGGCTTACGGAGACAGGCGTTCTGAAGCCGCTCGAAGAAAGCGCTGCAATCCCGTTCTATGTGGATATGTTGGGGGCGATCGAGAAGAGGCGAACCTTCCTGGGCATTCCTTATGATGCACTGGTGTCGATGACCTCCTTCGAACAGGCCGGGCAAATCGCCGAAAAGCTTCAATCGGACGGGATCACCAATATCCAAATGCGATTTATGGGCTGGTTCAATAAGGGTTTGAACCATAAGCTGCCTGTGAACGTGAAGGTGGACGAAGTGCTTGGCGGGAAGCCGGAATTGAAGGCGCTCGAGGACAAGGTGGCCGAAATCGGCGGTAGGCTGTACCCGGATGTGTCCTTCCAGCAAGTGTACCAAGATGACCGCTATTTCACCCCTTCTTCGGATGGGGCAAGGTTTCTTACCCGGGAAGAAGCGGCGCGTACAGCGTTTAATCCCGCGTTCAACGCCATGGACTTCGATTTGGGCATCTATTATCTCCTGTCCCCCGCCAAGCTTCCGTATTATGTCGATCAGTTCATCGACAGCTACGCTTCGTACGGGACGGACGCCGTTGCTCTTCGCGATCTCGGAGATTTGGTCTATTCGGATTACCGCGTAAATCGCGTCATTTTCCGTGAAACCGCCAAGAACATCATTACTGGGCAGCTCGGGAAGATCAAGGAGAAATACCCGAATACGTTACTGACCGGAGGGAACGCCTTTGCGCTGCCATATGCCGATCAGGTTATCAATGTGCCGACTTCGACCAGTAAATTCAATATTACGGATGAGGAAGTGCCCTTCTATCAGATGGTGCTGCATGGATTCGTCGACTATGCCGGATCGGCGATCAATCTGGACGACGAGCAGGACATGAAACGGCAAATGCTTCGCAGCCTAGAACTCGGTGCGGCTCCTCATTTCCTGTGGTCCTACGAGCCGTCGTCCAAGCTGAAGTACACCCGCTTCGATACCATGTATTCCACGGATTACGTGGCATGGTATGACGATGCCGTTGCCATGTACAAAGAAGTAAACGCGGTGCTCTCCGGCTTACGGACGCAAGCGATCAAACGTCATACGCGGCTTGCCGACGGACTCGTGGAGGTTCAATATGAGGACGGTGCATCCGTTCTCGTCAACTATACCGAACAGCCCGTCATGATCAAAGGGACTCGCGTAGATGCGCAAAGTTATGCGCTCGTAAGGGGTGGCAAAGATGAATAAACGAAGTTTGACCCTTACCCGGCGGAGAGCTTTGCTTGGCGTCGCATTCATTCTCCCTTGGCTGCTCGGATTTTTGTTCCTGTTCGCGATACCGCTCGTGCAGTCCGTCAAGTTCAGCTTCAACGAACTGATCATTGCACCCGGCGGATACGAATTGATGAATGTCGGCTGGAAAAACTTCAACGACGCCTTATTCGTCGATGCGAATTTTAACCGGATTCTTACGGATTCCGTGGCAGCGATGCTCGTGGATGTGCCGTTGATTTTGTTCTTCAGCCTGTTCGCGGCAACGCTGCTTAATCAGAAGTTCAAGGGCCGGGGCTTCGCGAGAGCGGTTTTTTTCCTGCCGGTTATTCTGGCCTCCGGCGCGATTGCGTCGGCCGAAGCGGCGGGCCTTATCAACCTGGTCGGCAATTCGGAGGCGGCAAAAGAGGTCGGAGACGCCCAATCCGGGGTCGATATCCTGTCCATGGTCATCATGCTGGATGAAGCCGGTATGCCGCGGTGGTTCATCGACTATATTATCGAAGCCGTCATGCGGATTTATGAAATTATCCGCAGCTCCGGCGTACAGATTCTCATTTTCCTGGCCGCCCTGCAGTCGGTTCCTGCCGCGATGTACGAAGTGGCCAAGATGGAAGGCGCAACGCCTTACGAATCATTCTGGAAAATTACGTTTCCGATGGTGAGTCCGCTTATTCTAACCAATGCCATTTATACGATTATCGATTCGTTCACGGACAGCCCGGTTACCCAAACGATATTCGCGACGGCGTTTCAGACGCAGAATTTCGGTCTCAGCGCCGCCATGTCCTGGCTGTATACGCTGGTCGTCGGCGTCCTGCTGCTTATTGTCGGCGTGCTGATTTCCAGAAAAGTGTTCTACTATAACTGATTCGAGGGGAGAGGCGAATCTTGGATGCCAAAAGGGCACGCAGCGAAGCGGTAATCTATTACAAGTTCAGGAAGACCAAGAACAAATCGCTGGAGTGGCTATGGGCCGCATTCCGGTATGCGCTGATTATCGGGATCTCGTTCGTCATCCTCTATCCTTTGCTGCAGAAAGTGTCGGTTGCCGTTAAAGCGAAAGAGGATATTTATAATCCGACGATCTATATGGTGCCCGTAAACTTCACGCTTGACAACATCCGCATGGCGATCGAGCTGCTCGACTATTGGCCGCTTCTTGGAAATACGCTCTTATTCGTGACGGTGATTACCTTGCTGCAGGCCGCTTCGTGTGCGCTTGCGGGCTATGGCTTCGCCCGGTTTGATTTTCCCGGAAGCAACGTGTTGTTCACACTGGTCATTCTTACCATCCTGATCCCGATGAGCACCTTGATGGTTCCGATGTACCTTCATTTCCGAAGCTTCGACATTCTCGGCATCGTCAGTCTGTTGACCGGTAAGGACGGCGTGAATTTGCTGAATACGTTCTGGCCGTCCATGATCACGGCAGCAACCGCAAACGGATTGAAGTCGGGTCTGTTCATCTATATTTTCCGTCAATTTTTCCGGGGGCTGCCCAAGGAAATCGAGGAAGCGGCGCTCATCGACGGGGCGGGAGGGTTCAAAACCTTTTTTCGGATCATGCTTCCCAATGCTGTTCCGCCGCTGCTTACCGTGATTCTGTTCGCCTTCGTCTGGCAGTATAACGACACGTTCTTCACCACGCTGTTCATGAGCGAGAGCAATCTGATGCCGGTGAATATCGCCGCGCTTCCCGCAGATGCGAGCCAACAGATTCCGCTCATGCTCGGGGTCGGGACCAATCCGAATGTGAAGGCGGATCCGAATTATGTGGCGATGGTCGTCGACACCGGTATCCTGCTCGCCATTCTGCCTTTGATCGTGATGTATTGGTTTGTGCAGCGTTATTTTGTGGAAAGCGTGGAGCGCACGGGCGTTGTCGGCTAAACGGATCGCTCCGCAATCCTGCAGGTTCGCCCGTCTTCGTATGATCGCGATCGACGTTGTTCTCACCGAAGTGGATGACGATTCAGACTTAAGACGCAATAGGGAGTGGCTGACCATGATCAATCTGACAAGCGACGCAAATTTTCGGGTCGAACCGAACTTGATTAATCCGGACGCATCGGATAACGCGAAGCGGCTGATGGCTTTTCTCTGCGATATGTACGGGAAGCGTATGCTGACCGGCCAGCAAGCGGGAGTCGGGCGCAACCCGGAGCCGGAGATCATCCTTGAAGCGACGGGAAAATACCCGGCTGTAATGGGATTCGATTTGATGGATTATTCGCCGGGACGGACGGAGCGCGGCGCCGTTTCCCAGGATACCGATCTCGCGATCGACTGGTGGAAGCAAGGCGGGATTGTGACGTTCTGCTGGCATTGGGGGGCCCCGAAGGATCTGCTGGATCGGGATCCTGACCAGCACTGGAGCAAGGGGTTCTATGCGAACGCGACCGCCTTCGATATCGAAGCGGCGATGAAGGATCCGTCTTCGGAATCATTTGCTTTGCTACTTCGCGATATCGACGCGATCGCCGAAGAGCTACGCCGGCTTCAGGACGAGGGCGTGCCGGTGCTGTGGCGTCCGCTGCACGAGGCGTCCGGCGGCTGGTTCTGGTGGGGCGCGAAAGGCCCTGGGCCCTGTATTGCGCTTTGGAAGCTGATGTACGACCGGTTGACGCGGCTTCACGGACTGAATAACCTGATCTGGGTCTGGAACGGCCAGCACGGCGATTGGTACCCGGGCGACGAATATGTGGACATCATCGGCGAAGACATTTATCCGCCGGAGCGAAATTATGAGTCGCAAGTCGACCGGTTCCGTCAGGCGTTGTCCTATACGTCCGCCAATAAGATCATTACGCTGTCCGAGAACGGACCCCTGCCGGACCCTGACCTGCTGATTCAGGACGGCGCACCCTGGTCTTGGTGTTGTACGTGGTACGGAACATTCGTGTACAGAGAGGATAACGGACGGCTGGTATACTCCGAGAAATATACGGAACTCAAGATGCTGCGGAAATTATACGATCACCCGTTTACCTTGACGCGGGAAGATTTGCCGGATCTGACGGCCTACCGTCTCCCCTAAGCGGCAAACAGACAAGAAGGAGCAAATAAGATGACGCTGCAGATTTGGAAGCATCGCAAAGCACTGACCGGCACGTTCCGCAAGTTGAATGAGGGAAGAATCACCCTCGGATTTATCGGCGGCTCCATCACGGACGCCAGACCCAGGCACAACTGGCCTGAGCCGGTTATTGCCTGGTTCGCCCGGAGCTTCCCTGAGGCGAGAATTGCGGTCGAGAATGCCGCGATCGGAGCGACGGGAAGCGACCTCGGCGTCTTGCGGGCTGAGCGGGATCTCATCCACCGAGGCTGCGACATCGTGTTCGTCGAATATGCGGTTAACGATCACGATACGCCCTCCGAGCGGCGCAGGCGAACGCGGGAGGGCTTGATTCGGAAGCTGCTCGCTGACGGGGAACGGGATGTGGTGTTCGTATACACTTTTTGTCAGGATATGTACGAGCCGATGGCAGCCGGCCGGGAGCCGGATTCAATTCGGGAATTGGAAGAGCTCGCGGAGCATTACGGAATCGGCTCGGTCTGGATGGGGCTGCACGCGCTGGAGGAAGTCCGGAAAGGCGCTATCCGTTGGGAGGAATGGCTGCCGGACGGTCTCCATCCGACCGCCAGGGGCAGCATGAGCTACGGCGAAAGCGTAATCGCCTTCTTGAAACAGGATTCATCGCGTGCGGGCGACCCGTACTGGGTTGAAAGGCAGTCGGCGGCAATGGTGAAGCCGCTTGACCTGTTGCATTGGGGGGAATCAATCCAATTGCCTCTGGATGAGGTGAGTACGGAAGGTCCTTGGACGATCCGTCGATGGCCTTACTATGAATGGATTGACCGCGTGCTGGAAACGGCTGCGGTAGGAGCGAAGCTGGCATTTACGTTTGACGGCAGGGGAGTTGCCCTGGGATTCGATTTCGGGCGGACGTCCGCCGAGTTTCGTTACCGGATCGACGGCGGCGAATGGGTATCCGTTGCACGGGATCGCCCGGATTGGGTCGGCGACGATGGCTGGTACCGGCTGTGGGTACACGGAGACGATCTGAACCGCGAGGCGCACCGTTTCGAGCTTGAGGTCATTCACGGCAACCGGACCGAATGCCGGGGCACCAACTTCAGGCTGGGCATGATTTGCGTTATTCGCTGATGAAGGAAACCAATCGATTGGAGGAGATTGACCATGACAAATGAGAATAAAATCAGACTTGGTATGATCGGCGCGGGCAACATCGGAGGCGTGCACATCGGAGAATTCTCCAAACTGTCGGACGAATGCGAAATCGTGGCGATCACCGACATCGATCAAGCCAAAGCCCGGAAGCGTGCCGAGGCGAACGGGATTCCGATCGTGACGGCAACCAATGAGGAGCTCATCGGCCATCCGGAAGTGGATGCGGTGATCGTGGGGGTGCCTAATCAGCATCATGCCCCGCTTGCTGTTCAAGCGCTCGAGGCCGGCAAGCATGTGCTGTTGGAGAAGCCGATGGGCATCAGCGGCGATGCCGCCCGGCAAATCCTGCAGGCGAGCCGCAAGTCGGATAAGGTGCTGATGGTGGCCCATCAAATGCGGTGGGAATCGGTTCCGTTGCAAATCAAGGAGCAGGTGGATCGAGGAGAATTAGGCCGTATCTATGCCGCGAAGACCGGCTGGTTCCGCCGCAAAGGCATCCCCGGCTGGGGCACCTGGTTCACGCAAACCGAGCAGTCGGGCGGCGGTCCGCTGATCGACATCGGCGTGCATATGCTGGATCTGGCGCTCTTCCTGATGGGGAACCCGAAGCCTGTGTCCGTTTTCGGATCGACCTATGCGGAATTCGGGCCCAAGCGGAGAGGGATCGGCGCATGGGGGACGCCGGATTGGAACGGTGTTTACGACGTCGAAGATTTGGCGATGGCGCTCATCAAAATGGAGGACGGAAGCTCTCTCACGCTGGAGGTGAGCTGGGCCGTTCATATGGATACGGACAATACGCCGTTCATCCATCTGATGGGTACCGAAGGGGGCGCAGCCTACCGTGGCGCGAGCGGCAAGCTGCTGACGGAAAAGTTCGACCGGCCGTCGGAGACGGAGCTGCGCAAGCCGGACAACGACGAAGGGGAACGGCTGCGTCTTAGCCGCCACTTCCTGGCGTGTATCCACGACGGCAAGCAGCCGATCAGTTCGGCATTGACCGGGTTTACCAACAATCTCGTTCTGGACGCGATCTACGAGTCGTCCCGCACGGGGGATGAAGTCAAGCTCAACTGGAATGCGTAAGATTCGAAAGGAAGGAGGCCTAGCCATGTTATACGGACTCACGCGCGCCGGCTTAGGCGATATCGGAAGTGACGAGCAGTTCCTCAAGAAGGCGGCGCACTACGGTTTTGAAGCTGTCGACATCGATGCTTTGGGACTTATCAAGCGGCACGGCATTGAGAACGCCCAAGAGCTGCTCCGGCAGAATCAGATGGTTATCGGTTCGATCGGATTGCCTGTGGAGTGGCGGCAGAGCGATGCGGTGTTTCGGGATGGATTGACCGGCCTGACCGAGGCCGCCGAGGCGGCCGCCGCGCTCGGCTGCACCGCTTGCTGCACCTATATTTTGCCCTCGACCGATCAGAAGGCGTCGCATTTTATGGCGCTGGCCACGAAACGGATGCGAATCGCAGCCCGGATTCTCGATGCTTACGGCATTCGGCTGGGCCTGGAATTCGTCGGTCCGCATCACTTGCGCACCGGATGGGCGAATCCGTTCATCTGGACGATGGAGGAAACGCTGGATTGGATCGATGCGATCGGCGAGCCGAATGTGGGACTTCTATTCGACGCTTATCACTGGCATACGAACGGATCGACGGTTGAGGACATTTATAAGCTGCGTGCTGACCAGATCGTTCATGTCCATATCAATGATGCCCCGGACGTGCCGGTGGAAGACGTGCTGGACAATGCCCGATTGTATCCGGGAGAAGGAGTTATCGATTTGCCCGGTTTTCTGCACGCTCTCCATCATATCGGGTATGCTGGCGTTGTGGCGCAGGAAATATTGACGCAGATGGCGCCGTCCGACTCCTCCGAAACGCTGTTGAATCGTTCCAGCAAAGGCTTCGACAAGGTATTCCAGGCTGCTGCGATTCGTCGGACTAAGAGAGGCGATGGCGAATGAACCCGAAAGTCATCGGGATCGGCCATACTACCTGGTTTCAAGAATACGTTCGCGTTATATGTGACGACGACGGAAAGCCATGGATCCAATTTGTCAGGAAAGCTGGCTGCCAGTTTATCGTGTTATAATTCAGCTCCCGGAAGGCGGACGGTTTATGACGCCGCCGCCGCGCCGGGAGCACAGACTCGAGATCATCGGCGATTCCATCAGCGCCGCGTTCGGGCAACGAAGGGAAAAACGGCGATCCGAATATTCCGGCCGACGTGAAGCGGGACGGTCTCGGCGAAACCGGCCATCCGAATGTCATTACGCACCGCCTTATGGCCGAGCAATTGATCCGCGTACTGCAGAGAGACGCCGGCTGGCAGCAGCAGGAATAAAAACAGAGGGCACGTCAACTTGGTGTGCGACCTTCCGGAGGACAACAGATTGAATCGGATGTTCATAAAAGGCATGACATGGGGTTGGAATAGCACCCGGGGGGCCTATCGGACGCCGGAAGCGGCGGACTCCATCATAAAGCTGCGTGAAACGGGCAGCGAATGGATCGCCCTGTCGTTCTATACGCGGCAAGAGTCGGTTCATTCCACGGAAATTCCTTTCGAATACGGCTATACCATGACCGACCGGGACATCGCGTTCGCGGTCGCCGAGGCCCGAAAGGCGGGGCTGAAGGTATGCTTGAAGCCCGTCGTGAATTCAAAGGACGGCATATGGCGGGCGCACATCGGATTCCCGGATGAAGAAAGCGCGACGCAGCCTTACTGGGACAAATGGTTCGAATCCTATACGTATTTCCTGCTGCATTACGCGGAATTGGCGGAGGAGCTCGGCTGCGAAATGTTCTGTGTCGGCTGCGAAATGGTGAAAACCGAATCGCAAACGGCCAGGTGGACCACGCTGATCGCGCGCGTCCGGGAGGTTTATTCGGGACCGCTCATCTACAATGCCAATCACGGCAAGGAAGAAGGCGTGGCCTGGTTCGATCAGGTGGATATGATCGGAACGAGCGCCTACTACCCTGTCGGCAGCGTTCCTGGCGATACGGAAGACAATATGATCGCAAAATGGCTGCCGGTTCGCGATAAGCTAGCAAAGCTTCACCGCAGGTTCAACAAACCGGTCGTCTTTATGGAAATCGGCTGCCGCAGTGCGCATGGCTGCGCGACGATGCCATGGGAGTTCTCGCATACCGAGTTGTCCTTCAATGAAGAAGAGCAAGCGAATTTTTACAGCTCGGCAATAAAAGTATTCTGGGATCAAGAGTGGTTCGGTGGATTTTTCTGGTGGGACTGGAGCGTGAAGCTTTATCCCCGATCGGAAGCCAAGAACGACCGCGGCTTCGATATTTACGGCAAACAAGCGGAGACCGTCCTGAAGCATTGGTATTTGGCTAAATAAGCCGTCCGGGAAGTTGAAAATCGGAGGGAGGCAGGTTATGTGTTCAGAAAATTAGGTAACGGATTGCTCATTCTCGCACTCATTGCTGCCGTCGCACCCGGCTTGGACAAAAAGACAGAGGCGGCGTCGGTAACCTATGAAGCGGAGGAGGGCGTACTAACGGGTGTAAGCGTATCTTCCGAGACGGCAGGCTACTCCGGCAACGGTTACGTCACGGGCTTCAACGAAAACTCCGATTCGGTTGTCATCACTGTGAACGTTCCTGCAACGGGGCTGTATGCATTAACCGTTCGTTATCATTCGCCGTACGGAGATAAGAAGACAAACCTGTTTTTGAACGGCAATCCGAGCGGCGAACTTACGTTAAGACAGAGCGTCGGGTTCGAAGAAGCGCAAGGCGGCAAGCTATTATTGCAAGCCGGGAACAACACCATCGGCTTCGTCAGCAACTGGGGGTGGTACAACATCGACGCGATCCGTATCGAACAAGCACCGACGCCTCTTCCCCATCAAGTGACGAAGGACCTCGTCAATCCGAAAGCTTCCAAAGAAGCCGAGGCGCTGTACCGGTATCTGAGATCCGAGTACGGCAATCGTATCCTGTCGGGGCAGCAGACCTTGGCCGATGCGAATTGGGTTTATAACACGACGGGCAAAAAACCGGCCGTTCTCGGTCTCGACCTGATCGACTACTCGCCCTCCCGCGTTGAATACGGTGCGTCTTCAACAGAGGTGGAGGAGGCGCTCGAATGGGATGAACAAGGCGGGATCGTCACGTTCGCCTGGCATTGGAACGCGCCGAAGGGACTGATCAATCAACCCGGCAAAGAGTGGTGGAAAGGCTTCTACACCTATGCGACGACATTTGATGTCCAATATGCGATGGACAATCCGCAGTCGGAAGATTATAAGCTGCTGGTGCGTGATATCGATGCGATCGCCGTTCAACTGAAACGTCTGCAGGAAGCGAAGGTTCCCGTTCTCTGGAGGCCCCTTCATGAAGCGGAGGGCGGCTGGTTCTGGTGGGGAGCGAAAGGCCCGGAGCCGGCAAAGAAGCTATACCGCCTCATGTATGACAGACTTACCAACTATCATAAGCTGAACAACCTGATTTGGGTTTGGAATTCCGAGAACCCGGCATGGTACCCTGGCGACGCGTACGTGGACATTGTGAGCATCGACAGCTATCCGCAGGCGGGGGATTACGGTCCGCTAAGCAATCGATATGACAATCTGAAGGGACTGGTGAACGACCGGAAGCTCATTGCCCTTACCGAGAACGGGCCGATTCCGGACCCCGAGTTGCTTGAGTTGTACAGTGCGCATTGGAGCTGGTTCGTAACGTGGTCCGGTCCATTTATACAAGACGGCATTCAGAATGATCGTCAGCATCTGATTGAGGTATACAATCATCCCTATGTGCTGACATTGGATGAGTTGCCGGACTGGAAGAAGCGCGGGTACAAGGAAAAGGACAACGAAAACGATAGAGTTCGTGAAGAAGAGAGCGGAAATAGGGACGAATTCACCCGGCGTTTCTTTTATTTTTCCTCAAAGTGATGAGCGTGGTGTACGGCGAGACCGATTTGGCTCAGTTCTATTTTATGAAAAATGAGGCCGCCAAGACGTTATGGCGACCTCGTTTTTTTACATACAAATTTGCAGTCGGATTTGGGTGCCTGAACGCCGATCGTGGAAAAAGTACTGCATTTCGTTGTTTTCCGTGATGTCGGGCTGCAAGGGCAAAGATTTACAATATGCATGAAAACGCAATAGGTCCCCGCATGTTTATTTATGTCGAGAAGGAAGGTAAGATAAGAATACAAATTACCGGTTATAAGGATGTCAGACGATGAAAGCCTACTTTCCATTCACGTATAAAATGATGGTGCCGTACCTGACTTTGGTGCTGTTAACAGACGTGCTTATCGGTTACATTTCATATACGATGCTCATCCGATCCCGGACGGAGATGGCGGAGACGAACATCCGGACCGCCATGGAGCAGACGAGAAACAACCTGGAGTACCAAATGGACGAGATCCGCCGCATGTCCGACACGCTGTTCGGCAGCCTGTCTTTTCAGCGCGCGCTGCAGAAGAAGGGGGATTCGCTGGATATCTATCTGACCATGATGGATGAAATCGTTCCGCAAATCCAGGCGCCGATGCAGTTGTTCGGGAATAATATCCGGTTGATACTGTACACGCTGAACGAAGATCTCAATTATGTGGCCGGCGACAATATGGCGGAGCCCATCAAGGACAGCGATTATTATGTGCTGCCCTTCGCCGAGGTTCGGGACACCGATTGGATGAAAACCATCCAGGCGGATGGACTGGACAATTTGTGGCTTCAGGTGGGCACCGACCGGCCGTTATCGAATATTTCCCATTTCCGCAAACTGGTGTCTTACAGTGATTATCAAACCGTGATCGGTTACGTCAGAATCACAGCCAGTCTGGAGGATTTGCTCGGGGATTTCGTCGCCTACCCGGTTGAAGAGGGCGTTTCCTTGCGGTTGACCGACGTGAAGACGGGAGTTTCTCTGTATCAGCGCGGGCCAGCCGATGTCGGAACGGGCTCCAGAGCCTCGCTTCGCCTCACGGAACGGATTCCCGGTGTCGATTATGTGATCGAAACATGGGTGCCCCACTCCTACCTGAACAAAGACGCCGCCCGGCTGAGGCAGGTTATTGTGATGGTCTGCGCCGTTAGTTTTCTGGTTATGGCCTTTATCGGATACATCGTCGCGCGTCTGTCGGGGCGGAAGATGAAGCGGATCGTTGCGTTGATCCGATCGTTTCAGGAAGGCAATTTTCAGAAACGGATCCGATTTGCCGGCAACGACGAATTCGTCCAGATCGCAGATGCCTTCAATACAATGGCAGCCAATATTCAAGAGCTTATCAACAACGTATACATACAAGGTATTCAGAAAAAGCAGGCGGAGCTTGAGGCGCTTCAGGCGCAGATCAACCCCCATTTTCTGTACAATACGCTGTCGGCCGTCAGCAGCTTGGCCAATCTGGGTGAAACTCGGAAGGTAACGGAGATGGTCCGGGGGCTTTCCAGGTTCTACCGGTTGTCTCTTAATCAAGGACAAGTTTTGATTCCGCTAACCAAGGAATTGGAGCAGGTGGGCACCTATCTCGAGATTCAACAGGTCAAATATGCGGATGCGTTCACCGTCTATTACGATGTGGAGCCGGAAATCATGGACATCCCGGTCATCAAATTAATTTTGCAGCCGTTCGTCGAAAATATATTCAAGCATGCGTGGTTCGGGGATACGATCGCGATCCGTATTACCGGCAGGCGGATCGGCAACCGGATTGAGCTGAAAGTGATCGACAACGGAATCGGCATGAAGCCGGAAGCGCTGAAAAGCATGCCGTACCGGTCAAGCGAATCGGGTGGGTATGGCTTGAAAAACGTGGTGGACCGCATTAAGCTCAGTTATGGTGAGGAATCGGGCATTCACATCGCCAGCATATACGGCGGAGGAACCACCGTGCAAATCCTGCTTCCGATCAACGAAAGCGGGGAGCAGGACGGACAAAGCGAGGGGGGGAAAGGTCATTTATGAGTACGATCAACATTCTTTTGGTGGACGACGAGGCCATCGATTTGGAATGGCTGAGACGCCGGGTATCCGGCTTCGACTTGCCGTTGAACGTGATCGGCACTGCCCATAACGGATTCCATGCGCTGAAGCGGATGGAAGCATCCCGAACCGATATCATCCTGTCCGATATCCGAATGCCGATTATGTCGGGGATCGAGTTCGCCCGCCAAGCGAAGGAGATCCATCCATCCGTCAAAACCGTCTTCATCAGCGGACATGAAGATTTCGGCTACGCGAAGGAAGCTATTCAACTCAATGCTCACGGTTATTTGCTGAAGCCGGTGGAAGATACAGAGCTTTACGAGATGCTTAAGGCATTATGCGCGAAGGTGGAAGAAGAATGGGAACAGAACCGTTCTTTAACGGAGGCTCTTTCGCTCGTCCAGCAAGAACTGCTGCTGCGCTGGTTCAACGAGGCAGCCCAGGGAACGGTCGAGCAGCATATCCGCAACGTGCTGCTGCCTTTGCCGGGCACCGGATCCGCAGCGGCCATCATCGAACCGGACGATCTGGAGTGGAAAACGCGCGACATGACAGAGGATCAGCGGCGGGCGTTGATCGCCGGTCTCGAGCGGTTCATAAGGAAATATGCCGAGGATATGCAGCTCGGAACGTTCATCCCCGATCATCACGCGCGCTATGTCGTGCTGGCCGGACAGCAGGAGGAGCGGTTTACGACGCTGCTTGATAGCTTGATTCAGGCGGTGAGGGACGCTTTTCCGCTGACTGTTACGATCGGGATCGGGAAGTTTGCGTATGAGCTGGAGCCGCTACATAAGTCCTATCGACAGGCCCAGGCGGCGCTAAGCGCCAAATGGCTGCTTGGCAAAAACCGGATCATTCGGGAAGTGTCGGATCCGGCGTCGCAACAGACGTTCAGCTTGAATCTGGAACCGACGGTCGACCGCATGCTTAAGGCCATCCTGGAGTATGATCTGGTTGCGATCGACGATTGTCTGCTGCAGCTGTTCGGTAAAGATGTGCCGTTAACCCGCATAACGGATGTGTATGATCTAATCATTCGCATTACCTCCAAGCTGCATGCGGATCTTCAGCAAATGAACGAGAGTTTGTACGAGCTGCTGAAGTGGGAGTCCCATCAGCCGGTCGTACTGTTCCAATTTGAGACGGTTCACGATATCCTGTCGTGGCTGCGGCGCAGATTTTTCGAGCTCTCCGAGCTGCTGTACATGAAGAGGCGGAAGCAAAAAAGGAAGCTGATCGAGGGGATTATGCAATATGTGGAAGACCGTATGGAGCAGAAGATCACGCTGAAAGAGGTTGCGGCGCATTTCGATTTTACGCCCAATTATCTCGGCCATTTGTTCAAAGAGGAAACAGGCACGCATTTCAGCGATTTTCTGAACGAGCGCCGGACGAAGCATGTTTGCGGGCTCCTGTCCGACCCGACGCTGAAGATTTATGAGATTGCCGAACGCTGCGGCTACAAGAACATCATCTACTTCAATCGGCAGTTCAAGCAGTCGACGGGCATGGCGCCCGGCGAATACCGGAAAAAGCATAAAATTTAATACCGCTTCAGCGTTGGGCTCCGGTCGGTAGACACGGAGCCTTTGACTGCTTATCAGGTCGAAGAAAATCAATAAATCGTAGAAAGTGTATTCGTTTTAGTTGCTTCTCTGAATCCAAAAGGACTCTGCCGCCGCACTATACTAAGGACATAGAGACAACGAGAGGAGCAGAGTGATGAACCGACACGGCTTTTGGCGCGATGTTGTTAAACACCGGACCTTACTGCTGATGCTTGCACCCGCCGTCCTGTATTTCATTTTATTCGCCTATGTGCCGATGGCAGGCATCGTACTGGCATTCAAGCAGTTTAATTATGCCGGCGGAATCTTCGGCAGCCCGTGGAACGGGTTAGACAACTTCCGCTTTTTCTTCGAATCGGGCGATGCCTGGCGTGTCACGCGTAACACCGCCCTGTACAATATCGCCTTCATCGTGGTGAACAACGTGCTGCAGATCGCAGCGGCGATCCTGCTGTTCGAAGTTGCGGGGAAATGGTTCCGGAAGATCACCCAGACCGTGCTGTTTCTGCCGTACTTCATTTCCTGGGTAGTCGTCGGCGCGATCGCCTATAACCTGTTCAACTACGACGTCGGCACGGTCAACGTGCTTCTGAAAGCGACAGGCATGGAGCCAGTTGACATTTACAACACGGCTGCTTACTGGCCCGTCATTCTCGTTATTGTCTCGGCGTGGAAGGCGGTAGGCTACGGTACGATCATGTACTTGGCCGCCATCACGGGAATCGATACCGAAATGTACGAGGCGGCCGAGATCGACGGCGCGAACGTGTTTCAGCGGATCCTGAATATCACGATCCCGAACCTGTACCCGACGGTGATCATTCTGGTGCTGCTGGCGATCGGCAATATTTTCCGCGGCGACTTCGGATTGTTCTACAACATGGTTGGCAATAACGGACTTCTGTTCTCGTCCACCGACGTCATCGATACGTTCGTGTTCCGTTCGCTGACGACGTCGAATGAGATCGGCATGTCGGCCGCTGCAGGCTTCTACCAATCCGTCCTCGGTTTCGCAACGATCATGCTGGCCAACTGGGCGGTACGCAAATACGACAAAGACCGCGCTTTGTTCTAAGGAGGAAACTCAATGAGTACAACCGGTATTAACACCGGCGGTAATGTCCAGATGGCCGCCGGCAAAACGCAAGCCGACCGTCGATTGCTGGCCGTCGTCGGCTATCTTTTCCTCGCGTTACTCGCGGTCTTCTGCATCTTTCCGTTCCTTCTGGTGGTGTCTTCCTCGTTGACGGAGGAAAGCAAGATCATCGAAGACGGGTTTCAGTTGATCCCGACGGCGTTCTCCACGGAGGCCTACGGCATTCTGTTTCAGTTTCCCGACCAGATGCTGAAGGCTTACGGAGTAACGATTGCCGTTACCGCCATTGGTACGCTGCTCGGCCTGTTCCTGACGGCAATGACCGCTTATGTGCTGGCCAGAAAGGATTTCAAATGGCGCGGCCACTTCTCCTTTTTCTTCTTCTTCACGACGCTTTTCAGCGGCGGTCTGGTGCCTTGGTACCTGCTGATCGTGAATGATCTGGAGTTGAAGGATAGGCTGATCGTATTGATCCTTCCGATGCTGCTGAACGTCTTCTATCTGATTGTGATGAAAACGTTCATGAGCAGCATACCCGAAGCGATAACGGAGTCGGCCAAGATCGACGGCGCGGGTGATTTCCGGATTTTCCTGCAGCTGATCATCCCGCTGTCCAAGCCGGCTCTGGCCACCATCGGTCTGTTTATCGCGCTGGGCTATTGGAATGACTGGTACAATGCGCTTCTCTTTATTACCAATGAGAATCTGATGCCGCTGCAATATTACCTGTATAAAATGCTCGGCAATATGGACGGCATCCGCAAGGCGATGCTCGGCTCCGGCGCCGTGGTGACCGCAAGCATACCGACCGAAAGCCTTAAAATGGCGATGACGATCGTGGCAACCGGCCCGATACTGCTCGCGTATCCGTTCATCCAGCGGTATTTTGTGCAAGGCTTGACGATCGGGGCCGTGAAAGGATGACCTCAGGGCAACCTGGTTATCAATATAACAATTATTTTAGGGGGATTCAGCCATGCAAAACAAGAAAAAGTCCGCTATGCTCGTCCTTACGATTGTCATGGCGTTGGTTCTGTTTGTTACCGCCTGCGGCGGCAATAACGGGGCGCAAGACGGTAACCAAATGGCCGAGGGTAACAAAGCACCGGCCGCCGGCAACGGGGGCACGGATACATCCGAGGAGCTGCAGTTGAAAATCGTTATGGTCGGCGCTAAACCGGTCGATTATGACATCGTGTTCACGGAACTGAACAAGAAGCTGAAGGGAAAAATCAATGCGACCGTGGAAGCGGAATTCCTGGATTGGTCCGACTGGACGCAGAAGTATCCGCTGAAATTCGCAGCCAATGAAGATTTTGACATCGCTTACACGGCAAACTGGGCTTTCTATAACGATCAGGCGCTGAAGGGCGGTTTCCTCGAGCTTACCGAGGATATGCTGTCCAAGTATATGCCGCAAACCTGGGCTGCGATGCCGAAGGTTGCTTGGGAGCAAGCGAGAGTGAATGGCAAGCTGTACATGGTGCCGAATAACAACACCGAAGTCACGGATAAGTCAGTGATCATCCGTGAAGATCTTCGGAAGAAATACAAGCTCGAGCCGGTCAACAGCCCGGAGACCTTCGCAGCCTATGTGAAGACTGTCGCGGCTAATGAGAAAGGCATGAGCGCTTACGGCGCCAAAGCCGCCGACGGCTGGAAGTGGCACGAGCTCGATCAAATCCTGCTGGAGCAGCAGAACGAATGGAACCTTGTGGATTACAACATTCCGCTCGCTTACAAACTGGACGACAACACCGGCAAGCTGTTCAATGTCTACGATACGCCGGAGTTCAAGTCTCTGCTCGACTACTATAAAGACCTGGCGGACAACAACGGCTGGTCAAAGAACGTCGTCAGCAACAAAAACGACGTGTGGCAGGACATGAAAGCAGGCAAGGTAGCCTCCTATGCCCAGAATCTCGGCACCGTTGCCGCGAACGTGGCGGAAGCCCGCAGAGATACGCCGCAAATCGAGATGGCGATCGCGGATTTGACGCCGGACAAGAAGAAAATCGGCGCGATCTCGACACAGAACGGCATGGCCATCCATGCGACGTCCAAAAAGGTCGAGCGCTCGCTGATGTTCATCGACTTGATACAGAATGACAAAGAACTGCATGACCTGATGATGTACGGGATCGCCGGCACGCATTACGAGCCGGTCGGCGACGACAAGTACAAGGCAGGCCCGAGCGCGGCGAATTATACCGGTTTCTCGAACTGGGGCTTCAACTCTCCGCTCAATCGGACGGACGCTTCCTATCCGCAGGAAGCGATCGACATGGCCGCCGAGTGGGAATCGAAACTGTACAATTTCCCGCTGGAAACGTTCGTATTCGACGATTCCAAGGTGAAGAACCAGGTGGCCGGCGTCGGCAATGTGATGCTTCGTTACGCGATTCCTTTGGAATACGGCCTGATCAAAGATCGCGATAGAGGGCAAGAGGAGCTGCTGAAGCAATTGAAGGCAGCGGGCATGGACGAGATTCAGCAGGAGATGCAAAGCCAGGTCGACGCTTTTCTTGCTGTTCAAAAATAATGAATAAGAGGGAGGTGACGAGCGTCTCCTCCTTTCTTGTTCACGACAAAGGAGACTTACGCAGATGCACAAGAAATTACCGCCGATCAGCGGCAAGCTGCCGGTCTTCATGCACGGCGCGGATTATAATCCCGATCAATGGCTGCATGACCCGAAGGTGCTTGAGGAAGATATCCGCTTGATGAAATTGGCCAATTGCAACGTCATGGCGGTCGGCATTTTCTCGTGGTCCTCGCTCGAGCCGGAAGAAGGGACGTTTACATTCGAGTGGCTGGACCGCGTCCTGGATACGTTCGTTGAGAACGGCATCTATGCATGGCTCGCCACACCGAGCGGCGCGCGTCCGGCCTGGATGTCGCAAAAGTATCCGGAGGTGCTGCGCGTTCAGAAGAACCGCGTCCGCAACCTGCACGGTTTCCGTCACAATCATTGCTTCACCTCGCCGGCCTACCGCGAGAAGGTCACGATCATGAACGGCAAGCTGGCCGAACGCTATGCTTTCCATCCTGCGGTGGTGGGCTGGCATATCTCGAACGAGTTCGGCGGCGACTGCCATTGCAATTATTGCCAGGATGCTTTCCGTGCATGGCTGAAGCGCCAATACGGCACTTTGGACGCGCTTAACCTGGCGTGGTGGACGACCTTCTGGAGCCACCGCTATACGGATTGGGCGCAAGTCGAGTCGCCTGCTCCCCACGGAGAGACGCAGGTTCACGGACAAAATCTGGACTGGAAGCGCTTTGTGACCGATCAGACGATCGATTTCTACAAGCACGAAATTGCGCCGCTCAAGGCTGCGAATGCGGAGCTGCTGTGCACGACGAATATGATGTATATGTTCTATGACCTGGATTACCGGAAGTTCGCCGATGTGGTTGACGTCGTTTCGTGGGATGCGTATCCCACCTGGCATGAAGCGGACTCCGATGCCGGCGTCGCCTCATCATTTGCCTTCAACCATGATCTGTTCCGCACGTTGAAGCAAAAGCCGTTCATGCTCATGGAGAGCACGCCGAGCCTGACCAACTGGCAGCCCGTCAGCAAGCTGAAGCGCCCCGGCATGCACCGGTTGTCTTCGCTGCAGGCCGTGGCGCACGGCTCGGATACGGTGCAGTATTTCCAATGGCGCAAAAGCCGGGGCTCCAGCGAAAAGTTCCACGGCGCGGTCGTCGATCACGTCGGCCATGAGCATACGCGGGTATTCCGGGATGTCGCGTCGCTCGGCGGGACGCTGTCCAAGTTGACGGAACTGATCGGCACGACCGTTCCGGCGGAAGCGGCGATCCTGTTCGATTGGGATAACTGGTGGGCGGTGAATGATGCCCAGGGACCGCGCAACGGCGGCCTCCATTACGAGAAAACGGTGATGCAGCATTACCGCGCCTTGTGGGAGCTTGGCGTTCCGACCGACATTATCGGATCCGACGACGACCTGTCGACGTACAAGCTTCTCGTCGTGCCGATGGCCTATCTGCTGCGCGAGGATGCGGGCGCGCGGATCGAGCGGTTCGTCCGCGGCGGCGGAACGATTGCCGTTACGTATTGGTCCGGTATCGTTAATGAGAACGATCTGTGCTACTTGACCGGCTTCCCGGGGCCGTTGCGGAAGACGCTGGGCATTTGGGCGGAAGAAATTGAAGGACTCCACGATCACGACCGGAACGGGATCGTTCTGCAAGCCGGCAATCCGCTCGGCCTGGAAGGCGCCTTTGACGTGCACGAGCTTTGCGAACTGATCCATTCGGAGGGCGCTGACGTCCTTGCTGTCTACCAGGACGATTTCTATGCCGGCCGTCCGGCGTTGACGGTTAACGCACTGGATCAAGGAAAGGCTTATTTCCTGGCTGCTCGTGTCAGTGAACCGTCGTTCTACGACTCCTTCTACGGCAAGCTGGTCACCGATGCGGGCGTCCGCCGGGCTATCGAGGCGGAATTGCCCCACGGCGTCACGGCGCAGCTCCGAACGGATGGTGAGCAGGATTATGTCTTTATTCTTAATTTCTCGGGTACAGGAGCGACGGTGAAGCTCGATGAACAGTGTTATACGGACGTCGAGAGCGGTGAAGCCGTAACGGGCAGCGTGTCGCTGCCGCTGTACGGGCTGAGGATTTTGAAGCGGAAAGCTTGAAGCATCGACCACCTTGTCGGAATAAAGAAACGGTCTGTCCCCCAGCAGGGGCAGGCCGTTCTTCGATGGATTCTTCCACGAGCCGGCACCGGCCGGCAGATAGATTTTATCGTCAATAAAATGGGGCCGCATCGTTCGGATTGCACCACAATTGAGCCGGGAGACAGAGGGCTCTTGTCAGGGTTTTCGTCAATCTTGTTGTGACGTTAGAAAAATAGTACGTTTTTGTTCCGGATTAAGATACAATAAACGCGAAACGAGTCTCAAATTTACTGCCTACTGGAGTGATTGAATTGGCAAACATCTCTGACGTGGTGCGTTTATCGGGTGTGTCGAAATCGACCGTCTCCCGCGTCATAAACAACTATCCCCATATTTCAAAGGAAAAGAAAGAACGGGTTTTGAAAGCGATGGAGGAGCTCGGCTATACGCCGAACCTTTCGGCGAGAAGATTGAGAGGGCAATTCACGACAACCATCGGCGTCATTGTACCGCGAATCGTGAATCCCTTTTTCTCCAACCTGGTGGATGCGATCGAGAAGGTCAGTTATCAAAACGGCTATCAAACAATTATTTGCCAGAGTAATCTGGATAAGGAAAAAGAGTTGACGTTTTTGAACTTGTTAAAGACGAAACAAGCGGACGGCATCATCATGACGGCCATTGAGAATGATTGGTTGGCCGTTGAGCCGTTTACCGAGTATGGCCCCATTGTGTTATGCAATGAATATGTAAGTGATGCCAATGCAAATGTCTCCATGATTCGTTTGGATCAATTCAAGGGGGCATACATGGGGGTAAAGCACTTAATTGAAAGAGGGCACCGAAAAATTGCCTACTGTACGGGGGGGTCATTTACCGACATCGATAAAGACAACGATCGCAATCTGGGTTATCGCAAAGCGCTGGAAGAGGCGGGAATCGAGATAAACCCGAATTGGATTATCCTCAATCAACATACGATTCAAGACGGAAAAAAAGTAATGAAATACTTACTTGAACTGAAGGATCGCCCGACAGCCGTTTTTACGGGAAGCGATGAGGTCGCGGGGGGGATATTGAGCGCTGCCAAACAGTATGGATTCTCTATTCCTGGCGATTTGGCCATTGTCGGCTTCGATGATCAGCCCGCAGCGGAGCTGCTGGATCCGGGACTGACGACCATTCGTCAACCTGTCGATCAGATGGGGAAAAAGGCAGTGGAAGTTCTTGTCGGGCATCTCAATAACGCCGGCATGGCCACAGCCACGTACGAACTCCCGATCGAGCTTGTCATTCGGGAATCCACATAGATTTGCAAAGGCAAAAATGATAATTGAAACCGGTCTCAATTCGTGCTACAATACAGGTGATCACGACGCAGTCAGGTGAGGAGCTTGAATCGAAGAAGGATCTTCGACAGCATTTGAAACCGGTCCCAATTATTCCCGGCTACGGTTGAAATCGGTCCCAAATCTCCGGTGTTAGGGCCTTAAACGGCCTGACATAAATTTTAAGCAGAAAGATGGAGGGGTTTTGTTTGAAGAAAACGTTAGTTCTAATTCTCGTCGTGATGCTGGCCGTCACATTGGCGGCTTGCGGTGGATCGAACTCGAAAGAACCTGCCAAAGAGTCGAACACAACCGGCAATGCGGCAAATGGCAGCAAGGAAGCCAGCCCGGAACAAGAGAAAGTGGAAATCATCATCACCAACGGCAAGGGTGAAATCGCTTCCCAATGGGAGCAAGCGGCTAAAGATTTTATGGCGGAGAACCCGAACATCACGGTTGTGGCCCAGTCGCAAGCGGTCGGCGATACGCTGAGCATTCTGGATAAGCTGACGGCGTCCGGCGAGACCGTAACGGTTGCCATGCTGGAGCCCAGCGGTGTGCTGAACAAATACAAAGACTTCGGCATCGATCTTTCGAATGAAAAATGGAATGAAGAAACGAAAGACGGATTCAAAAACGCGGACGGCCAAATTGTTGGCTTCCCGTTTGCGATCGAAGGTTTCGGACTCGTTTATAACAAGAAAGTGGTTGAGAAAGCGGTAGGCGGCACTTTCGATCCGTTCTCCATCAACACTCGCGATAAATTGAAAGAGCTGCTCGACAAAATTAAAGCTTCCGGCGTAAAATATCCGATCGCTTACCAGACGGAAGCTTGGTCCGTAAGCAATCACTACAGCACGCAATTCCTGAACCAGGTTGAAGACGGCAGTACGATCGTGGCTCAATTGAAGGAAGGCAAGTTCGATTTGGCAGGCAACGCGGTCTGGAACGGTTATTACGACACGATGGATTTGCTGGCATCGGCGGATTATAACAAATACGGCGAGCGTCCTCTCGGCCAATATTACGACGATGCGCACCTGTCGGTCGGCAAAGGCGAATCGGCCATGCTGTTCAACGGCAACTGGGCATTCGATTCGCTGAAAGCGGTCGCCGGCGATTCTTTCGGCTTCATCCCGGTACCGGTGGACAACAACCCTGACAATCCGCTCAACAACAAAATCGTCGCAGGTCCTACACAAATCCTGGTCATTAACAAAGATGCGACACCTGCCCAGCAGGAAGCAGGTAAGAAATTCCTTAACTGGCTTGTGTACGAAAAGGCAGGACAAGATTTCCTGGTGAACAAATCCCAGATTATCTCCGCATTCAAGAATAACCCGAACAAAGTTACGAACCCGCTTGGCGCGGCGATAGCGGATGCGGTTGCGCAAGGCAAAACGATGCCGTTCAGCACGAACTATGTAACCGCTGACGACTGGTACAAGATTATCGGTCCGGACGTTCAAAAGTATATCGTCAAAAAACAAACCCGCGAGGGTCTTGCAAAGGCCATTCAAACCTATTACACAAGCAAAAAATAAGACCTTGGATTCTCAATTGATCAAACGGGTGAGTATACGCGCTCACCCCTTTGATCATTAATTTCGTTTTAGGATGTGGAGAAGTTATGATAGCGGAAAAAAGTATAATCAAACGACTTGGCAACCAGCTGTTTTTCACGGGCCCCACGATGGTTTTGTTTACCGTCGCCGTACTCGTTCCGTTTGCGTACGGTTTTTATCTCACCTTGATGAAAATGACGTCTCCGGTAAGTCCGCTCGAATTTTCGGGAATTGCCAATTATAGATCGGCATTTAACGATCCGCAGTTCTGGGATTCCATGTGGCTAACCGTAAAATACGTAGGAGCAACCATCGTCTTTGTAAATGTGATCGGGTTTGCTCTGGCTTATCTGGTTACTTCCGGAATAAGAAGCCAAAACTTTTTCAGAACCGCGCTCTTTACCCCGAACCTCATCGGAGGATTGGTTTTGGGTTATATTTGGCAGTTTATTTTTGTGCAATCATTGCCGATGATCGGAGAAAAATTAGGAATCGAGGTGTTGCGCCTGGGATGGCTCGGGGATGAGCTTCTGGCTTTCTGGGCTTTGGTTATTGTAACGATCTGGCAATCGGCCGGATACATGATGATCATTTTTATCGCAGGCTTGATCAGCGTTCCGCGGGACATTATTGAAGCGTCTACCATCGATGGCGCAAACGGATGGCAGCGCTTGGTCAAGATGACGTTGCCGCTGATGATTCCTTCGTTTGTCGTTACCGTATTCCTGACTTTGAAAAACGCCTTTATGGTTTACGATATAAACTTTGCATTGACGGAAGGCGGACCATACAACAGCACCATGATGGTGTCGATGCATGTTGTGCAAAAAGCGTTTCTGGAAGTCAACTATGGCGTGGGGCAGGCCGAAGCCATTATCCTGTTTGTCATCGTTGCGGTTGTGACCGGATTGCAGGTTTATTTCAGCAAGAGAATGGAGGTTCAGGCATAATGGCAGTCCGCAGGCTCGCATCGTTATCGATCACTTACGCGCTGTTGGTTGTTGCTTTTGTGTGCTTTACCTTTCCGTTTTTCCTTCTCATTGTGAACTCATTCAAGACGAACGGCGATATTCTTGAAAATCCTTTTTCGATCCCGAAGGTGCTCGACTTCAGCCGCTTCAGCGAAGTCATCGAAAAGATGAACTTCCTCGTTACGTTTAAAAATACGTTTGTAATCACGACGCTCAGCGTCATTCTCATCTTGATCTTGTCGGCCATGACCGCACATTACCTGGTGAGAAATGCTACGAAGTTCAATCAGACTTTTTTTGCGATTCTGGTCGCTTCGATGATCATTCCGTTCCAATCGATTATGATTCCGCTGATTTATATTTACGGCGCCAAATTGAATTTGATCGAGACGGCGCCGGTAACGCTGCTGATTGCCTTGTACATCGGATTCGGCAGCGCGTTCTCGGTGTTCATCTATCATGGCTTCATCAAATCGATTCCGCTCGAGCTGGAGGAAGCTTCCTTGATCGACGGATGTACGCGAAGACAGACTTTTTTCAAAATTGTGCTGCCGATGCTCGCCCCGACCTCGGTGACGATCGCCATTCTGAATGTGCTATGGATCTGGAACGATTATCTGCTGCCTTCGCTGATTCTGACCAAAGAACAGGATTTTACGATGCCGATCAAAATGAAAGTGTTCAATGGTACGTATATGAACGACTGGCAATTGTTGATACCGGCCATCCTGTTGACGATTCTGCCTATTCTGGTTGCGTATCTGATTGGCCAGAGATATATCATCAGGGGTGTCATGCAAGGGGCAATCAAATAATGGACGGCCATCCAGAGGAGAGAACATGATGGGCAGCAATTGGTGGAAAGAAGCGATAGCGTATCAAATTTATCCGCGCAGTTTTATGGACAGCAACGGGGACGGAATCGGCGACTTGCAGGGTGTTATTTCGCAATTGGATTATTTGCAGCAGCTTGGAATTGACGTCATCTGGATCTGTCCGATATACAAATCCCCGAATGATGACAATGGATATGACATATCGGATTATCAGGGGATCATGGAAGAGTTTGGGTCAATGGACGATTTCGATCGACTTCTTGAGCAGGTACACCAAAGAGGAATGAAGCTGATTCTGGATTTGGTCATTAACCATACCTCGGACGAACATCCCTGGTTTATCGAATCCCGATCGAGCATCAATAACCCTAAAAGGGACTATTACATCTGGAGAGACGGGAAGGACGGCGCCGAGCCGAACAACTGGGAAAGCATTTTCGGCGGTTCAGCCTGGGAATACGATCCTCATACCGGACAGTATTTTATGCACATATTTTCCCAGAAGCAGCCCGATCTGAATTGGGAGAATCCCGAGGTCCGCCAAGCGTTATATTCGATGGTCAACTGGTGGCTTGATAAAGGAATAGACGGTTTTCGAATCGATGCGATCACGCATATCAAAAAAATCCCGGGCTTGCCCGATCTGCCTAATCCGGAAAAGCTGCCTTATGTTTGTTCATTTGAAGGACATCGCAACCGCGAAGGCATTCATGTTCTGCTCGAAGAGCTGAAGCGCGAGACCTTTGATAACTATGATATTATGACCGTCGGGGAGGCAGGCGGTGTAAGCATCGATGATGCCGGGCATTGGGTCGGGGAGCGGCAAGGGAAATTCAACATGATTTTCCAGTTTGAAGTGAATGGACTTTGGAATAAAGGCCGGGAGGGCGGCTTAGACCTATATGCGTTGAAAAAAACGCTTACCCGGTGGCAAAAGGGGCTGGAGGGAATCGGGTGGAACGCGTTGTTCATGGAAAACCATGACTTGCCCCGCTCGGTCTCCGTCTGGGGGGATGATAATGCCTATTGGGACAGGTCCGCTAAAGCTTTGGCTACGATGTATTTCCTTATGCAGGGAACCCCTTTTATTTACCAAGGCCAGGAAATCGGCATGACTAATGTGCAGTTTGAGTCGATCGAGGATTACAACGATGTTTCGGCGAAAAATCTGTTTCGAATCGAAAGGGAAGCCGGCAAGAGCCATGATGAGATTATGCGGATTATCTGGAAAAACGGTCGGGACAATTCCCGGACGCCGATGCAGTGGAACGACGGGCACGAAGCCGGCTTCACGTCGGGAACCCCTTGGTTGAAAGTAAATCCGAATTACAAGGAAATAAACGTTGAAAAGGCTATGCAGAACCCCGACTCCATTTATCATTATTACAAGAAATTGATCCGGCTGCGAAAAACCGATCCGGTCGCCGTATACGGAACCTATGATCTCATCCTGCCGAATCATAAGACAATCTACGCGTATACAAGAACGCTCGGTCTCGAGAAGCTGCTGGTCATTGCAAATCTTTTTCCGGAAGAAACAACGTTCGACCTGCCCAGAACCATCAAATATGAGGCGTCGGAGCTGGTGGTGGCCAATTATCCGGAGAACCTCGGGGCGACCGTCCGGAAAATCTTTTTGAAACCTTATGAATCGAGAGTCTATCGTTTAGTATGCGCTCCGGAACCTGCTCAAAAGGCCGAACAACCTCCGTTGGCGGAGATGCTGTCTTGATCTGAAAGCGCGGTTGAACAATACGAATATACAAGGAAAGAGGCCGGCGATCAGTCGCGGCCTCTTTTCATTCCGGCGCTCGGGTGCTTACGCTGAATCGGGTGCCGTGCCAGCTGCCCCTACATTCGCGAAACGTCTATTTCGTATCTTTTTCGTTAAACCACAGAGGGTCATCGCAATCGACTTCCCCGTTATAATTGATCAGAATCTCATCCCCGGCATTGATATCCGTATGCGCGTAGAAGTCAACCGTGTGGTTGTCGAAGTTAAGCTCGTAGATGGCGTTCGGCTGATAGGAATGGTTAAACAGCATGCCATAGCCGAGAAGCAGCGCCGTGTGGTTCGCTCCATACTCGAACGCGTAATCTGCCAGCAGCGTTTTCTCTATGAACTCATGCTCTTCATTCGGATATGGAATGACCGGCGCTTCATGGATCAGTTCACCTTTTGCAATGTTGCGCGTCGCAAATACCCCTCTATTAAACTCTCCGTCGCTTAGTTTGGACGTTTTTATCTCGATCATGTTAGCGTAGTTCCCTTCAGCCGCTGTATTTATGCATTATTTTTATAACCCCGACCGGATCAAACCAGACGATGGCGGGATCAGCTTAGCTTCATTATACACGAAACCCAGATGAAAGTCGGCGCTGATTCGGATATGATGGAACAGGGAATATTAGCCGCGTTTTCCGCCTTAAGCGCGGATCTTGACGGGCAGAGAGCGGCAGGGGTACCGTGGCTGGTTACTTGTCGCATCTGGCAGCCGATACCTGGTCCCCGAGCGGCGTTAAATGGCTGTATCCACTCTTCCCAAAAACGTTTAGGCTCTGACCAAGCTCAGGTTGGCTGTGACCCTTTTTTGAAATCGTCCAGAAGCCGGGCGGCCTGATCGGCGTCCTTTTTCGCTACCTTCAGCTTTGCCGTGTCGCTGTCATCCCGATAAAGCTTGGTTTGAAATCCCCGGGACTTCATCTCCGCGTCGAGACGGTACAGCCAATCCGCACGCTCACCGCGGTCTGACGCCAGAAGCACCCATCTGTTCGTTCCCTGTGCGGCCACAATGACAAGCGCGATGACAAGAACGGCTCCACCTGCGAACCATAGCCATTCCATATGCCTGCACCACCTTTCTACGGTATTTTTATTTTTATTCATGTCTGCTTGTCTGTCATGACAAATACCGGATGACTTTTCGGAAAAATATTTTGTGCGAACAACAGCCTTCACAACAAACAACCTTGGTCCGGCGGAATCCGAACCAAGGTTGTTTCATAGCAGATATAGATATGTTTATAATGCCGGTTACACGCCTTGCGGGACAGGCAGTCCAAGTCCTTCTGCGATCCGTTGTCCGAGCTCCGGATCCGCTTTGAACCAGTGTCCGATTTGGCGGACTTTGATCTCGTCCTTCTCCACGGGTTTCATGGCGCCGACGATGTTGCGCACGAGACGGGTACGTTCCTCTTCGCTCATTAGGCGGTAGAGATCGCCCGGCTGGGTATAATGATCGTTATGATCGTATGCGGCGCTGTCGGCAAGGCCGGTTACCGCGTATGGAGCGGGCTTGTTTTGCGGCGACTCGGTTGCTCCGCCGTAGCTGTTCGGCTCGTAATAGACGGAAGCCCCGCCATTGCTGTCGGCCCGCATTTGTCCGTCACGCTGGTTGTTGTTGACCGGCGCTACCGGGCGATTGATCGGCAGCGTGTTGTGATTTGTGCCGACGCGGTAACGATGGGCGTCCGAGTAGGCGAAGAGACGTCCTTGCAGCATTTTGTCCGGCGATGCTTCGATGCCCGGTACGAAATTGCCGGGGGAGAAGGTTGCCTGTTCGACTTCTGCGAAGTAGTTCTCCGGATTGCGGTCGAGTACCATGCGGCCGACCTCGATGAGCGGATAGTCCTTCTGCGACCACACCTTTGTGACATCGAACGGGTCAAAACGGTACGTATTCGCGTCCTCGAGCGGCATGATCTGCACGTACAATTTCCAGGCAGGAAAGTCGCCGTCCTGTATAGCGTTGAACAAATCCTCCGTATGGTAATCCGGATTCTCGCCGGCCAATTGGGCGGCAAGATCGACATCGAGATTCCGTATCCCCTGCTCGGTTTTGAAGTGGTATTTTATCCATACGCCCTGCCCCTCGGCATTCACCCATTTGAAGGTGTGGCTGCCGAAGCCGTGCATATGTCGCAGCGTTGCCGGAATACCGCGGTCGGACATCAGTATGGTCACCTGGTGCAAGGATTCCGGCGATAAGGACCAGAAATCCCAGACCGCATTCGGGTTTTTCAGATGGGTTTGCGGATGGCGTTTCTGCGTATGAATGAAATCCGGGAATTTAATCGCGTCGCGAATAAAAAATACAGGCGTATTGTTGCCGACCAGGTCATAATTGCCTTCTTCCGTGTAAAACTTGACGGCGAAGCCGCGCGGGTCGCGCACGGTGTCGGCGGAGCCGAGCTCGCCCGCAACCGTGGAAAAACGAATAAACATCGGCGTACGCTTGCCGACTTCCGATAAAAAGGCGGCTTTGGTGTAGGGTGTCAGATCGTTCGTGACTTCGAAGTAGCCATGTGCGCCTGCGCCTTTTGCATGGACGACACGCTCGGGAACACGTTCCCGATTGAAATGGGCCAGCTTTTCCAGCAGGTGAACGTCCTGAATCAGGGTGGGTCCCCGATAGCCGGCAGTCATAGAGTTTTGGTTGTCTCCAACGGGAGCGCCCCAACTGGTTGTCAAGTTGTTGTGGTTGTTGTTAGTGGTCATCCTACCGTCACCTCACGAATATAATATGCCATTCAAGCGATCGATAACGTGATTGAGAATGGCTATCAATCGATCTTATATCTAATTTAATCTAGCTTCTTATTATAGTCAATACTTTTTTATAAATATTATAATGTGGGTAAGGTGATGTCCGGTGAGCGTTAATTCACGGTCATTCAATCTATCAATTCGGCCCCAGATCACGGAGCAGGACCGGCTTTATCACGGATGTCCATATCTCATAGCCACGCTTGTTCGGATGCAGCCGGTCGGGCTTATATAACAAGGTGTCGGGTGCGCCATTCTCATTCAGCAGATTGGGGGTTATATCGATAAAATGTAAGCTTTCATGCTTCCGGCAATAAGCTTGTATCCGGGCATTCGCTTGCTGCGCCTCCGGCCAAACGTGCCATCTCAATTCAGTCGGGGTAATGGAAATGTAGTAGATGGGGACCGACGGCAGCCGTGAACGCACCTGGTCGAAGAGCGCAATCACATCCCGAACAACCTGGTCCGCACTATGCGATTTGCCTGGGATGCCGTTGATGTCGTTCGTTCCGGCGAACAATACGACGGCTTTCGGTTTGAAAGGCGCGATGATTCGGTCTGCATAGCGCGTGACGTCGCTTACCTTGGCCCCGCTGAATCCATGATTCAGAACCGCCAGGGGATCCATGTCCCCGGCTAATGTTTTCCAGGCTGCAATACTGGAGCTTCCTGTAAATACGACCAGGCCTTCAGGGTATCGGCCGTTATACCGGTTCTCTATAGACACGATTTCTGTCTGCCATGCGCCGGTATGAGTCGAATGAGCAGCCAGGCTTTCATACGTAACGCCCAGAGCTAATATAACAATCACGATCACCAGCTGCGGCAAATTAATCCTGTTCATATTTTTATTGTTCCGGATCATTATTTTTCTATGTATGCTTTGCATTTGCTTTCGCAAATCGGATATGGTATCATCATTCCTATAAGCAAATTTGAACCTCTATCACATATTGAAAAGGGTCGTCATTTTTGTAATGGTACCTTTTTCAATGTGTGATTTTTGTTCTTATCAAAAAAAACATGTTAAATAAAATCTTGGAGGTAATCTTCATGCAAACAGGAACAGTGAAATGGTTTAACGCAGAGAAAGGCTTTGGTTTTATCGAAGTGGAAGGCGGAAATGACGTATTCGTACACTTCTCCGCAATTCAAGGCGAAGGCTTCAAATCGCTGGACGAAGGTCAGCGCGTTGAGTTCAACGTAGTACAAGGCAACCGCGGACCGCAAGCCGAGAACGTTGTAAAGCTGTAAGCCATAGCAAGCAAGCCGCCCTTAACGAATGTTAAGGGCGGCTTTTTTATGATGACTGGCGGCCTTGTGCTCTTGTTTTTTTTGACAGATATATGTTACGGAGCCTACGGTTAAGGGTAATCACATTTTTGGGAGTGTTTGAGTAGGGGGAGAGCGCCTTGGAGTTGGAACAAACCGTGTAGGAGCTGCAAAAGGCGCACGCGGATAAGCGGCCTGCGATCGCAGAGGACTAAGAGAGCATCGGCTCTCCTGGTCCTTTTTTTCTTTAATAATCGAATATGGATGGAAGGATTGGGACAATCATGTCATAATCTTTGTATCTGTGAACTGGGGTGTTGGGAATGATGACGATCGATGCGATTTAAAAAAATCCAGACCAAAGTGTTCATCGCCATGTTGATTACGTCGTTGATACCGGTAGGCATTATATCGGCCATTCTTTTATTTATGATAACGCAAACCATTCATACGGAAGTATCCGTTTCGACCAACCGTACAGCCGTGGATATACAAGAAAAAGTGGAAGATTATTTTCTTAATTTAAACAACGGGGTTTACAACATCTATTACAACACCAAATTGTTGAAAGCGCTTCAAAACGGAAGCGGGATTCAGGCCGTCAATACGGACGACTACGAGGTTTCGCAGGACATCCGGCGATTCTTCGCGTCCCTATATAACTTCAGCAAAATTAACGATATTCTGGGTATTTATCTGTTCAACCAGAAAGGGGATTTGGTGGACTATTTCACGATTATCGTCCTTCATATCATCTGGACGAGCATCAATTTCGATTTTATCTGGATTATGACGCAGGGCGGGCCTCTGCATTCCTCGGAGACACTGCCGGTCCTGATTTATCGCATGGCGATGAAGGAATACAATTACGGCGGGGCATCGGCGTTGTCCTCTATGATGATGGGCCTGATGATCGTCTGCGCGTTCGCTTATTTCATGTATAACCGTACGCACAGGAATGGGAGGTGAGGAAGCTTTGCTCATCGAAAAAAAATATCAGATTTGGATCAAGGTACTGACCTACGCGGTTTTGCTGGTTTTCGCCGTTTATACTTTGTTCCCGTTTCTGTGGATGGTTTCCACCTCCATTAAACCGCCGGAAGAGGTACGCAGCGCTTCGCCGAGCTTTTTCACGTCGAACCCCACGGCCGAGCACTATTACAATATTTTGGCATTGTCGAAGTTTCCTTTGTACTTTGTGAACAGTTTGAAGGTGGCCGCCATTACGACTGTGCTTGCAATCCTGCTCTCCATTTTCTCCGCATATGCGCTCAGCAGGCTGACTCGGGTGCGGGGAGTGCGTTACGTCTCCACGGGCATGATGATGACGCAGTTGATTCCCAGTGTTTTGCTCGTGCTGCCATTGTATGTATTTATGATGAAAACGCAGCTGCTGGACACGTTTTACTCGCTCATTATCGCATACACCACGTTTATGCTGCCGATGTGCGTGATGATGCTGAAAGGCTTCTTCGACTCCATTCCCTACGAGATGGAGGAGTCGGCGATGATTGACGGCTGCAGCCGTCTCGGCATCGTGATCCGGATGATTATACCGCTGTCGCTTCCAAGCATTATCGCGACCTCGCTTTTTGCTTTTGTCGGTGCCTGGAATGAATTTTTGTTCGCGTTTACGTTTATCAACAAGGACGAATTCCGAACGCTTACTCCTGGCCTGTCGCTGCTGCGCGGTCTGTTTACCACAGACTGGGGCAGTCTGATGGCAGCGTCTGTTCTCTCGGTCATGCCTATCGCCCTTTCGTTCGCTTACTTGCAGCGCTTCCTAGTGGCGGGCCTCACGGCGGGATCGGTCAAGGGCTAGCGGGAATGCGAAATGCCTTGATTGTCGTGACCAGTGCATGACCAATGAAACTATCATGAAGCGGAGGGTTTTCAGATGTCTTTTAAAACCGCTTTTATCGGCGCCGGCAGTATTGGTTTCACGAGGGGGCTGCTGCGGGATCTTTTGTCCGTGCCCGCGTTTCGCGATATCGACATTTCGTTTACCGACATCAATCGGCATAATCTCGATATGGTTGCCCAGCTGTGCCAACGCGATATTGAGGAAAATGGGCTGCCCGTTCGCATTCACGCAACGACCGACCGGCGCGAGGCGTTGAAAGGGGCCAAATACGTCATTTGCACGTTTCGCGTCGGCGGACTTGAGGCATTCGCAACCGATGTCGACATCCCGCTGAAGTATGGCGTCGATCAATGCGTCGGCGATACGTTATGCGCCGGGGGCATCATGTACGGTCAACGCGGAATCGCCGTCATGCTTGAAATATGCAAAGATATCCGCGAGGTCGCGGCCGAGGACGCGCTGCTGCTCAATTATGCGAACCCGATGGCGATGCTGACATGGGCATGCAGCAAGTACGGCGGTGTGCGGACGATCGGGCTGTGCCACGGCGTGCAGCACGGACATCGGCAAATTGCCGATGTCTACGGTTTGAATCAGGAAGAGGTCGATATTATATGCGCAGGCATCAACCATCAGACCTGGTATATACAAATCCGCAGCAATGGGAAAGACCTGACCGAAGGATTGCTGGAGGCATTCGAGCAGCATCCGGAATTCAGCCGCACGGAGAAGGTCAGGATCGATATGCTGCGCCGTTTCGGTTATTACAGCACGGAATCGAACGGTCATCTCAGCGAATACGTGCCGTGGTACCGCAAACGCCCGAATGAGATTATGGAATGGATCGATCTAGGGTCATGGATTAACGGGGAAACGGGCGGTTATCTGCGCGTATGCACGGAAGGGCGAAGCTGGTTCGAAACCGATTTTCCGAATTGGATGAAAGACCCTGCACTGGTTTACGCGCAGGAGAATCGGGGACAGAAGCATGGCTCCTATATCGTCGAAGGCCTGGAAACGGGACGCGTCTACCGCGGGCATTTCAATGTCGTGAACAACGGGATCATTTCCAATCTGCCGGACGATGCGATTATTGAAGCGCCGGGTTATGCGGACGGGAACGGCATCTCCATGCCGCATGTCGGAGCGCTTCCGCTCGGTCCGGCTGCGGTGTGCAATGTCAGTATTTCCGTGCAGCGCCTGGCTGTCGAGGCGGCGGTAACCGGAGATGACAAGCTGCTCCGTCAGGCGTTCATGATGGATCCGCTTGTCGGAGCGGTATGCAACCCGAAAGAGATAGGTCAGATGGTCGATGAGATGCTGGTGGCGCAGGAACAATGGCTGCCGCAATACGGTCCGGCCATCGCCGCCGCGAAAGCGCGGCTGTCGGAGGGCCACTTGATTCCGACACGCAATTATGAAGGCGCGGCGCGCATCAAGGTGAAATCGATAGAGGAAATGCGGCAGGATCGTGCGGCCGCCAACCGCAACGCGGGAGAATCCGACAAAGGCAAGGATCGAGCGGCTATCGTGAAATAACAATTAGAGAATCAGTGTTTAATGACCAACAAGCCCGGGAACCTGTAAAGCGGGTTCCCGGGCTCTTTTTGCCGATCATCGAGCTATGATGCTCCTATTCCGTGGTGCTGCGAATGAAAGACAATACGATATCCTGCGGATGGTCGCCGAAGCTGCTGCCGAACAGATTGAGGCCTCGTTTATTCACCGCATCCTCACGAACCTCGAAGCGGACGCGGATCGGCTTGTTGAACGCCAGATCAAGGGCATCGATTGTTGTCGGCGCGGACAATCGATCATTCACACGGCTGCCTTCTCGGGTAACATGCCATTCGGTAAGCATTCCGTATTCAGTGCCGCCTTTCCATCGCTCGGGCGTTAGTTTTCCCTTGCGGTCTCCAAAGTCGGCAGGGCTGGTCCAGGTGCCGATGGGCTTATCGTTAATGGTGAGCGATATATCGGAAGGCCAGTCTTCCCGGAAAGCGACAGCCTCGGAGCAAAGCTCTGCCCGTATGCGAAGCTCCTCCAGCTTAACGCCCGGCGGAAGCGGGTTGGCAAAATAATATTCCACGTAACCGGCTTCGGCAAACCATAAGAGGGCGGCCTCTGTCCGCTCAGGCATATAGAATACGCGAGGATCGTCCTGGGATCCGATGAGCATGCCGTCCCGATTGATCATGCCGCAAGGCGGCCGGATCGAACATTGTGAGTACATGCCGATCGGCATGTGTATTTCTTCAATCTGGTGTAACCCTTCGCCAGGCTTTGCAGGCAGCTCAAGCAATATCGAGCGGCAGGTGACGGAGCAGATTTTCTCCCGATTCGCGCCCTGCGTGGATACGACGAGCTCGGCCTGCTCCAGCGTCTGCACATTGATGGAGATGGTCGGCTGGGCAACGCCAAGCGCCTCGGCGAGCTGATTAATGCTCATCGGCTGGTTGCCCAGCGCTTCAAGTATGCGGACACGAACGTCGCCGGAGAGCGCTTTCGCCACATCGAGAATACGGGAGGCGGGATAACGGATGGTGTCCTGTCGATTGATATCAGTCATTGCAGGATTCCTTTCTCAAAGGAGGTCAAGTGAATTTAGTTTACTATAAATTATTGATATTGTAAATTTATAATATACATTGCGTAAACATAATACATATGTTAAGATGATGTCGAAATCATAAATGAAAGGTAGTGCTCGTAATGGTTACAGAAGCTATGACATCCGGGACTGCAACGATGCCGCGACCGGAATATCCCCGTCCGGATTGGCAGAGGAGCGAATGGCTCAATCTGAACGGTGTATGGTCGTTTCGATTCGATCCAAACAACGAAGGTATCGGTCATTGTTGGCAGACGATAGATGAAACCGCTTACGATCAAGCGATTACGGTTCCGTTCTCCTGGACAAGTCCCTTGTCCGGCATCGGTAAGGACGTGAAAGGGATCGGCTGGTATCGTCGTACGCTGAACTGGAAGCCGTCCGAAGCCGGTTCGCGCATTTTCCTGCGTTTCGGCGCCGTCGACTATTCCTGCGATGTCTGGGTCAATGGCGCACATGCCGGTTTCCATAAAGGCGGATACGGAACATTCGAGTTTGATATAACGGACACATGGAAGCCGGACGGAGACAATACGATCGTCGTGCGTGCGGAGGATCACGACAACGACTACCAAACGCGCGGCAAACAGGGCTACGGCGAAATCCGGGGAATCTGGCAGCCGGTTTGGTTGGAAGCGCGGCCGCAAGCTTATGTGCGGGATGCCAAGTTTGTGACATCCCTCGACGGGCGAGTCGATTTGACGGTTGCCGTGCAAGCACACAAAGCCGGCCCTGCGGAATTGACGCTCAGGTTCGCGGAAGGCGCGGTAACGCATACGCAGCAGCTGACGGTTTCCGCAGGCGAGAACAAGATTACCGCGTCGTTTACGGTCAACGATCCACAGCTATGGAGTCCGGAAACGCCGTATTTATACGAAGGAGAAATAAGGTTGTCGGGCGATTTCGGCTTGGATACCGTCAGCACCTATTTCGGCATTCGCGAGATCGGTACGTCGAGGTTCGGCGGCAGAGGCTACCGGTGGATTACGCTCAACGGTAAACCTGTGTATCTGAACGGTACGCTGGACCAGTCGTTTCATCCGACCGGCTACTTCACCTATCCGTCCGATGATGAAATGAGAGATGAAATCTTCCTCATGAAGCGGCTTGGACTTAACTTCGTCCGCATTCACATCAAACCGGAAGAGCCGCGCAAGCTGTACTGGGCCGACAAGCTCGGCATTCTGGTGATGGAGGACATGCCCTGTTTCTGGGGACGTCCGGACGAAATTGCACGCGCTGCATATGAGCATGAAGCGCGGGAAGTCATCGACCGGGACTACAATCATCCGTCCATCTTCTCATGGGTGATGTTTAATGAGACCTGGGGCCTGATGTCGGGCGATATGACGCCGGGGCTGGCGAGCGATATCACCAAGCGCGACGGCTTTCTGCCCGAAACCCAGCAATGGGTGCGGGACATGTACCGCTGGGCGAAGCGGATCGACCCGTCAAGAATCGTGGAAGACAACTCGCCGTGCAACGGGGACCATGTCGAGACCGACATTAATACGTGGCATTTCTATATCAACGGCTATGACCAGGTTCGTGCGCATGTGAGTGAAGTGGTGGAGAAAACGTTCCCCGGCTCCGACTTCAATTACATCGGAGGCAATGTACAAACGGATGCTCCGCTTATGAACAGTGAATGCGGCAACGTATGGGGTATCGATCACGGCGCTGGCGACAGCGACCTCGCATGGCATTACCGCTATATGATGAACGAATTCCGGCGGCACGACAAAATGTGCGGCTTCGTGTTCACCGAATTCCGCGACGTTACCAATGAGTTCAACGGCTATTACCGGCTGGATGGCTCCGACAAGCATTTCGGATATGAAGCTTTCGTGCCGGGCATGACATTGGCCGATCTGCATTCACCGGACTTCCTTGTCATCGACGCGCCGCCGTCCCAAACGGTGGAAGCGGGAGAGAACGTAACCGTGCCGCTGCTGCGTTCAAGCTTCTCGGACCGGTATCACGGTCATACGCTCAAGGTCTCATGGGAGCTGCATTACGACAATCTCGGCACACGCACTGTAGCCGATCGCGGAATCGCCGACGCCGCTTGGGACGGCTACGGCGTGGCAGCCATAGCGCCGCTCACGGTCGGCATGCCCAAGCAGGATGCCGTCGCCGTGCTGGCGATCCGTTTGTTGAACGAAGCAGGGGAAACCGTTACGAGAAATTTCATTACGTTCGATGTGCGCGGGGGCGAAGAGAGTGGCGTGTACGATGCCGAAGGAGCTTTCGTTGGCATCCCTGTCGGCAGCTTTGCCGGAAATTCCTTCTCTCACCAATGGGAAGCGATTCAAGGGGCGAAAGTGAACGGCGCCGGGCACGGGAAATTCGTGTATGACGTTAAGCTCCCGGACCAATCGGTGCAGGAATTCATCGGGGACATCGAAATCCTGTTCGAAGCGAGCGCCAAGCGCGTATTGACCCGAAACGTGGAGGGTGTAAAGGAGCAAGCGATGGGCGTTCATTATATGCACGGCGCTGCGGCGAACGTAGAGCATAATCCGAACACCTATTACATGACTGACGACGAGCTGCATGAGTCGAAGGTAAATGTCCTGATCGATGGGGAGCGGATCGCATCGGTATCGCTGCCTGACGATCCGGCCGACAGTAGAGGCGTGCTGTCATGGCACTATCAGCCGGTGGCGAACAAGCTGGATGAAGCGGGTTCTTACGGTTATTTGTGCAAAATCACCGTGCCGGGCCGCGTGGCCGCCGTGCTCGACCGAAGCCGAAACTTCCGTTTGGAACTTGAAGCGGACGAAGGCGGACTTGCGCTGTACGGGCGCAATGCCGGCCGTTATCCAATCGACCTGTTGATCCGTTATCGCTGATCGTACAATCGACAAGGAGGTGATGCTTATTGAACCTCGTTTAAAGCAATCATTTCTAATCGAAGAAACTTGACTGCTTCCAATCATGGAATAAGGGGAGATCTGAAATGAAAAGAAGATTTGGTTTCTTGGTAGCTGCAGTACTTGTATTGTCCATGATGCTCAGCGCATGCAGCGGCGGCAACAGCAATAACGGCGGAGCAAATGAGGCTGCAAACGGAGGATCTGAAAACAACGGCGCGCCCGCAGCAGGAGAGAAAATCACGCTGTCCTACTGGACGCTCTTTTCCGGCGGCGATGGTGAGAATATGGATGCTCTCATCGCCGAATTCAATAAAACCCATCCGAATATCGAGATCAAAAATACAAAGCTGGAATGGGCGGAGTACTACACGAAGTTGATTACCGCGGTGGGGAACGGGAACGGCCCGGATATCGGTATTTCCCATGTAACCGGGCTGGATGACGTTGCCGATGCGGCAGGCGTGGATTGGGGCACCTACAACGAGAATCTTCTGAATGCGACCGTTGTGGACGGTAAGCATTATGCGGTACCGATCGACACGCATCCCTTGATCATGTATTACAACAAAAAACTGTTAAGAGACGCCGGACTGCTCGGCGAAGACGGAAAGCCGGTTCTGGAGCAGTCTGCTGATGGCTTTACTACGTTCTTGTCTACCCTTAAGGAGAAGCTCCCAAGCAGCGTAACGCCTTTCGCGTTTGAGAGCAAAGATCAAGATCCATACCGTCTCTGGTGGTCTCTGTACAAGCAGCAGGGCGGGAACGACGTGATTTCTGAAGACCAGAAATCGGCGGAGATCGATGCGGACAAGGCTGCGAAAGCGGCGGGGTACATTCAAGACCTGTACGTCAAGGGCTTCATCAAAAAGAACGATCCTGATTTTTATAAAACGTTTCAGAGCGGCGCGGGCGCCATCACGATGACCGGCGTCTGGGCAACCGGAACCTGGGAGTCGACGAAAGGCCTCGAGTTCGGCGCCATGCCGATCCCGAAAATTTTCGACCAGGAAGCAACATGGGGCGACTCTCATACGATCGTTCTGCCGGTGACGAAGGACGAAGATCCTGCCAAACGGCAAGCTGCTCTGACCTTTGCCAACTGGGTTGCCGACAACGGGCAGATTTGGGCCAAAGCCGGCCATATTCCTTCCAAACCGGCAGTCATCGAGAAGCAGGAGTTTAAAGATATGCCATATCGGAGCGATTATGTAGCCGTTGCCGACACGGTTGCATTCGGTAATCCATCCACGAAGAGCTGGCAAATTCGCGACCTGGCCATTGTGAAATATCTGAATGAAGTATGGGCGAATAAAATGACGCCGGCCGATGCCATCGCCAAGATGCAGCCGGAAATTCAAAAGGTTATTGACCAATAAAGCAGCGATAGGATTCGGCTTTCAGCTTGCAGCCCGACTGCAAGCTGAAACGCCAAGCAGCGGGGGAGAGGTGAAGAGCGTGCAAATGAACCGATGGAGAGCAGATGCGCAGGCGCTGCTGTTTCTGCTCCCCTTTCTGGTAGTCTATGTTGTGTTTACAATCTGGCCGATGATCAAAGGCTTGGAAATGAGCTTTTACAAATGGACGCTGATCAAAAAAATGAAATACGTCGGCCTCGATAATTACAATCAAATGCTGCAGGATACGGCGTTCTGGTCGGCAGTCTGGCATTCGCTGCTGTTCGTTATCCTGAGTACGCCGGCCATGATCGTGCTGGCCATTGTGCTGGCTCTGATCGCAAACCGGCGGTCGAGGCTGCAAAAGTTTTATCGGAGCGTCTTTTTTCTGCCCAGTATATTATCGGTTGCGGTAGCTTCCTTCCTGGGTTTGTTCATTTTTCAGCCTTACACCGGCTTATTAAATACGCTGCTTCATCTCATCGGGCTGCTGCCCGATAACAAGGAGATTTTTTGGCTGAACGAAACGAACCTGGCATGGATTGCGGTTACCTTGCTGACATTGTGGTGGACGGTCGGCTTTAACTTCATTCTGTACCTTTCCGCGATGCAGGATATTCCCGAAGATGTATATGAAGCGGCGCGGCTCGACGGTGCGAACGACTCGCAAATTTTCTGGCGCATTACGCTGCCGATGCTTAGCGGGATAACCAAAACGATCACGATGCTGCAGATTATTGCTTCGTTTAAAGTCTTTTTGCAAATTTACATCATGACAGGCGGGGGCCCATTGGATCAAACAAGGCCTATTATCCAATATATCTGGCAGACGGGCTTCCGGGAGAACAACCTCGGCTATGCTTCGGCCATGTCTTATATGCTGTTTGTCATCCTTCTCGTGTTATCCGCGTTTCAGTATTGGCTGAATAACCGGAAGGGGGCTTAACGGTATGAAGTGGATCATTCGATTGTTTTCCATGCTGCTCGCTCTGCTGTTTATCTTCCCTTTGATCTGGATGCTTATTGTGTCGGTTAAGGTGGAAGGGATGAAAATCACAACGCTGCTCGACTGGTTTACCCCGCCTTATTCGTTTGCCGTTTATCAAGAAGTGATGACGCAAACGAAGCTGATGCAGTGGGTTTGGAACAGCTTTTTTGTAGCCGTCTGCGTTATGGTTCTGACCGTCTTAATGGCTGCGATGGCCGGATATGCGATGTCCAAAATCAATTTCAGGTACAAAAGCTTCATGTTCTTTTTTATTCTGGCAGGGCTGCTGATTCCGGGTGAAGCGATTTTGATCCCGCTTTATCAGGTGGCGAAGGATCTGGACATTCTGAATTCGTATCAGGGACTCATTTTTCCGGTGCTGGCATCGCCGTTTGCGATCATCATACTCAAAAGCTTTTTTGACGGCGTACCGAACGATCTGATTGAGAGCGTCCAAATCGACGGCGGCGGTATATGGCGGATATTCGGAAGCATCATGCTGCCGCTCGTTCGGCCGGCCTTGGCCTCTATGGCCATTCTGACCTTCATCGGCTCATGGAACAACTTCCTTTGGCCGTTCCTATCCGTTACGGACGATAACCTGTACACGCTGCCGATGGGCATTCCCACGCTAATGGACCAATATACGGAAGATTACGTGAAACCGATGGTTATCAATACGATCTCATCGATTCCGATAATGATACTTTTCTTGATTTTTGAACGCCAGATTGTCAAAGGAATCAGTATGTCGGGGATAAAAGGATGATGAAATGAAAAATCGAGGGTGGAAAGATGAACCCATCGCGGGAACCAGTGTGAGAACTGGAGTGCCATCGGCAACACCGTTAACGGCAGCATGGCCGAGTTTGTGGCCGTCCCCGCCGGAAATATCGTCAAGCTGCCCGACACGATGTCATTAGAGCAGGGCGCGTTCATTGAGCCGATGGCGTGTGTCGTCTACGGGATGAACCGGCCCATGGAGAAATCCATGGGCCTTAGCTGTCCAGAAAGTCGGCGCGCACTGCCAGTGGAACAAAGGTCGCATCGGCAATTGGTTCGACCGGTTCTTCCCGGAGTATGCCGGCGTCTTCAAGAACTGGGACGGCTAAGCATCGCTCATGACGATGAGGGCGTTCCCGCTGCCAGCGGACATCGTCGGGCAGGGGGGCCAGAGACGTCCTGGCTCACTGGAACGTGCCGGGAGTTGGAGCGATTACCGTGGCCGAATTTCTGGTGCCTTCAGCATCGCTCGCGATCTGATTACGAAAACAAAGGCCGAGCCTGAATACCGTGAGCTGGCCTATCGGCTGATCGAACGCTCGACGGTGTAAAATCAGGTTTTGTCGACCTCGATTTTGGCCGGGTTGTTGATTTTGTAAGGGACGGGATGCTTCGTGAGCTTCTTGGCTACGATTTTCCCGTCGAACCGGATCGTATCCCCGACTTCCAGTTCCAGTTTCTTGAGCGTGGCGCTGTGGCTCGACCATGCTGCTCCGATCTCGGTTGGCGGCTCTTCAATCGCTACGGCCTCGTAGATGACGACTTCATCCTCCGTATCCGAGAAATGGTTCGGCACCGTCGTAAATTCCTTTACGGTTGCCGTCATACGAACTTTTTCTTCCGGCATCTGGGGTTTGGACGTCTTTTCTTTTTTGGCTTTCGCCTTGGCAGGCTGATTTGCCTTAGCCGCTTCCGCCTGTGCTCGCGCTGCCTCTACAGGTTGAACGGCTTCAACTGCTTGCGGCGTCTCATGCTTCGCAGTCTGCGGTTCCGCGCTGCGGGACTCAACGCCAAGAGCCTTCTCGCTATCCGTCTCTATCGATGGTTCAACTGAAGCCGACAGCTTCTGGCCGTAATTCGCCGCCTGCATCTCCTTCAGGTACGAGGGGTGGATGCAGTGCCGCTGCTCGTTGTCGAATGCGATGACCGCAGTCATTTTATCGACGTAGCCGATCATGCTGCAGGTCAGATTCATGCCGTTGCCCTTATAGACAAAGGTCTTTGTTCTGGAAGCTTTCTCGGAAAGCAATCCCCACTCCTTGCATTGTGCGAGCTGTTCGGCCTCGCTGTCGAAGGCGATATACGCGGCCGGCTCGATGATGAACGAATATCCCATAGCTTCTCCGCCTTTCTTGTACCCACGAGTATTCTACCACAACGAACAGCAAAAAGGCTGCCGGCTCGTTCGGCAGCCTTGACGCATATAAGGCGGGGACTAGGATTACCGGGCATTGCCGTCTGCGCCGTGCGGCCGGTTGCCCGATCCGGGACCGTAAGGCGGAATAGCCGCAAAGTCAGGAGCCTGTGTGGCATTGGTCTGTTTGGATTCCGCAGCAAGTAGCAGGAAAAGCTCCCGATATCTTCTTTATTAGAGGTATGCGTCGGATCTAACAGAATTTCTCCCTCTAATTCGGCAAGTTGCTGATAAAGGAGGCATTTTGCACAACGTTAGCGGGAGTTTTTCCCACATACGGGTCCCACGAGAACATTTGGGCAAAATTAACGGGAGCTATTCCTGCTCGCCTTGGCGGGACTTCCGCTGCAAGCGAAAATGTGGGTTTATTCAGCCTGCTTCTCTATCGCGGGCGCTTGGGGAACAAAGAAAACCTTCAATAAAAAACAGGCCGACCGGAAACCTCCGGCTGGCCTGTTTGCTCGCTTTACACCGACTTCGCTATACGTTTCGCTGCCGGACGCATGTCATCCGCGGCTGCTTCCGGCTGCCCGCCCGGATGGAACTCATTCTCGGCCTTTGCAACGATGACGGTCGCCACGCCGTTGCCGATCAGGTTCGTAATGGCGCGCGCTTCCGACATGAAGCGGTCGACGCCGAGCAGCAGCGCCATGCCGGCCAATGGAATCGCAGGGAAGGCGGCCAGCGTTGCGGCTAGCGTGATGAAGCCGGAGCCCGTGACGCCCGCGGCACCCTTGGAGGTCAGCATCAATACGCCGAGCAGCGTAATCTGCTGCCAGATCGACAAGTCTACGCCGGATGCCTGCGCGACGAACATCGCCGCCATCGAGAGGTAGATCGCGGTGCCGTCCAAATTGAACGAGTAGCCGGTCGGAATGACTAGCCCAACCACCGGCTTGGAGCAGCCGTACTTCTCAAGCTTCTCCATCATGCGGGGCAGGGCGGACTCGGAAGAGGACGTGCCCAGCACCAGCATGATTTCCTCTTTAATATAGGCGATAAATTTGAATATGCTGAAACCGTAAGCTTTGGCGATCAGTCCCAACACAACGATGATAAACAACGCCATCGTAATATAGACGGAACCCATCAGCTTGCCGAGGGACGTAAGCGACTCAATGCCGAATTTGCCGATCGTGTATGACATCGCTCCGAATGCCGCAATCGGGGACACCTTCATAATCATGTTGACGATGCCGAAAAAGGCTTGGCCGAGCTTGTCGAACAAATCGATGACCGGCTTGGCTTTCTGGCCCATTGCCGTCAAGGATAAGCCGAACAGGATCGCAAAGAACAGGATGGGCAGCAGCTCGCCGCCCGCCATGGCGGCAACGACGTTCTCCGGCACGATTCCAACGACAAAGCCTATGAAGCCGTGGCTTGATTCGGCCGCCTTCTCCGTATATTGGGTGATGTCGCCCGTTGCGCTGCTCGCAACGATGCCGGCCCCTGGCTTAATCAGGTTGACGACGACCAGACCGATCGCAAGCGCGATCGTGGTAACGATTTCAAAGTACAGGAGCGCCTTGCCGCCGATGCGGCCAACTTTTTTCATGTCGCCCATGTTGGCGATGCCGTGCACCACGGTAAAAAACACGATCGGCGCAATAACCATTTTAATCAGCTTGAGGAACACATCGCCGAGCACCTTCAATTTTTCTCCCGTAGCCGGGAAAAAGTGGCCGAGCAGGATGCCGAGCACAATGGCGATAATAACCTGCACGGTTAAATTTCTGAAATTGATCCGGAACTTCATGGGACACAGCCTCTCTTTTCATTTTTTGAAAACGCTTTATATTTGTCCCAAGTGTAAAAGAGAGTTCGTTTCAAAACAAGAATAAGGTCATATTGTTCTTTTTGGTCGTTATGGTCGATCGATTTCCTCCAGCAAGCCGGGCCCGATCGTATCGGCAAACTCCTTATAGATCGGACTCAATTTGTCCTTCCACTGCGCTTTATCTTCATCCGTCAACGTGATGATGTCCAACCTGGCGCGTTCCCGCAGCAAGCGAAGGCCCTTCTCTTGCTTTAAGGCCGCCTGATTGTTCCAGGCCGTCGTTTCCCGCAATGCTTGCTCGATAATCAGCTGCACATCGGGGGGCAGGCCGTTCCAGAACTCCTCGTTAAAAATGACGACATATCCGAGGTAGCCGTGATTGCTGATGGTCATATAGCGTTGAAACTGATAGAGACGCTTGCTGAGAATATTCGAGATCGTATTTTCCTGCCCGTCGACGGCGCCGGCCTCCAGGTTGCGATATACCTCGTTGAACGGCGTGCTGATCGTACTCGCTCCAAGCAAATTGAACTGCCGCTCGAGCACCTCGCTTGGCTGAACGCGGAATTTCAATCCGCGAAAATCATCCGGTGTCCGCAGCGGCCGGACATCGTTCGTCATCTGTCTGAACCCGTTAGACCAGTAGGCGCCGCCTTTCATTCCATATGGCTCGAGCGTTTCGAACAGCCGCTTGCCGAGTATCCCCCGCAGCGCTTCATTGACATCCTGCTGATCGCGAAAGGCGAAGGGGAGGTCCATGACATACCAAGCCGGGTCTATCGCGTTCATATTTGAGAAGGAAGGGGCTATCATTTGGATGTCACCCCGCCGCAGCGCGGCGACCTCGCGGTTTTCCGAGTAAAGCATCCCGTTCGGAAACACCTGGATTTCAACCCGGTCACGCGATTTTTGCTTGACCAGCGCCGCAAAGCGGGCCGCAGCCAGCCCTTTGGGCGTATTCTCCGCTACGACATGACTGAATTTGATCACAATCCGGTCCTTCAATCCGGTCTGCTCGTCGTCATACGGAAGCTTTTCGCCGAAAATGGGCTGAAAGCCGACGACATAAGCGACGAGCAGGCCAAGCACCAGAAAAATGCCGATTCCTGCGATAGATTTCAAATGCGTTCTCCCCCGGTTGCTATTTTAGGCTTATTATTTCACAATGATAGGCAAAGGTAAATCGCACGAAAGGAGGAAGAGACACGTTACACCGGCTACGGATTTATTGGAAAATCATCCTGCTCTCGTTCGGACTCGTTCTGTTCTCCCTGGTAATCGGCGGCATTGTCCTGATCGGAAGCGTGACCCGGCTGCAGGAAAAGGAGCTCAGCCAGCGTTTGACCATCACCGCGCAAACGGTCGCCAATCTGCCGAGCGTGGTTGAAAGTATAAGCAGCAGTCCGAATCCGGCTGCGCATATAGCGCCGCTGGCGGATAACATCCGGATACTGAACGATGTCGCTTATATCGTCGTGCTGGATATGGACCGGAAGCGTTTGTCCCATCCGCTATCCGAGCGCATCGGGACGACGTTCAACTCGACGGATGGCGACCCGGCATTCGCCGAGCATATGTACGTCTCGAAGGTGCGCGGCGAGGCGGGCATCGGGCTGCGTTCCTACGTCCCGGTCATGAATAAATCCCGCGAGCAGATCGGCGTCGTCGTGGCGGGCGGTTTGCTGCCGGGTGTAGGCGAGCTGGTCCGCGCCGAGAAACGGTCGATCGCGGTAACCTCCCTGCTGTCTCTTATTTTCGGCATTTTCGGCTCGGCGCTGCTCGCCCGTCACATCAAGCGCCAGATGTTCGATCTGGAGCCGCACGAAATCGCCAGAATGTTCCGGGAACGCACCGCGGCGTTTCAGGCGATGCATGAGGGGGTCATCGCGATCGACCGGAATGAGAACGTTACGATTATGAACGAGCGTGCCAAACGGATTTTCGGGGTAAAGCGCAATGTGAACGGACTGCCGATTCGCGAGGTTATTCCAAATACCCGTCTGCCGGAGGTGCTGCATTCGGGACAAGCGATACTCGGCAAGGAGCTGAACATAGGCGGAACCGTCATATGGAGCAACCGGATTCCGATCCGTGAGAACGGCGTTCCGGTCGGGGCCATCGCCATTTTTCAGGACCGGACCGACCTTACCAGGATGGCCGAGGAGCTGACCGGCGTACGGGAGTTCGTGCATGCGCTTCGGGCGCAGAATCATGAGCATATGAACAAAATGCATACGATCGCCGGACTGCTGCAGCTTGGCAAACTGACGGAGGCGCTCGATTATTTGTTTGCGATTGCCGAACGGCAGGAGGAAATCACCCGCTTTTTGCAGGGTCATTTCCACGATGACGGCGTTGCCGGCCTGCTCCTCGGTAAAATAAGCCGCGGCAAGGAGCTCGGCATCGAGCTGACAATCGACAAGGACAGCCGCCTCGAACGGTTTCCCGGACTGCTTGACCGGCATGATTTTGTGCTGCTGCTAGGCAACTTGATTGAAAATGCATTCGACGCGCTGGCGGAATCGGATATGGCGCTGAAAGAAATTTATATCAGCATCAGGCAGGACGAGGAGCTGCTGGGCATATTGATCGAAGACAATGGCTGCGGCATGGACGAGGAGACGAAGGCGCGCATGCTGGAGCGGGGTTATTCGACCAAGAGCGGAGAAAGCCGGGGAATGGGCCTTTATTTGTTGAATGAGATCGTGGCGAAAGGCAATGGCGTGCTGAAATGCGATTCCTCGATCGGCTTAGGCACATCCATTGAAATTGTATTCCCGATGAAAGGGGGTGGAGACGGCGATGAGCAGAACGGAAAAAGCGGAGCTGCGGGTGGTTCTGATCGAGGATGACCCGATGGTCCAGGAGGTCAACCGGCTTTTTGTGGAGGAGGTGGAAGGGTTTCGGGTTGTCGGCACCGCGTCCAACGGCTCCGAGGGTCTCAAGCTTATCGGGGAATTGAAACCGGATTTGGTTGTGCTCGATATTTTTATGCCCTCGCTGGACGGCATCGCCGCGCTTCGGCGCATCCGTTCGATGGGGCTGCCTGTCGATGCTGTGGTCGTGACCGCCGCGAAGGATACCGAAACGATTCGCACGATGATGCGCAGCGGCGCGTTCGATTACATCATCAAGCCTTTCAAGCTGGAACGGATCCGGCAAACGCTGGAACGCTACCGCGCACAGCATGCCGCGCTGCGGCTGGGGGAGTCGGTGACGCAGGATGAGCTGGACCAAATTCTGCAGAGCGGGGAGGCAGGAGGGCAGGATGCGATGGCCGGGGAGTGGCCGGTCTCGGCGGACAATCTTCCCAAAGGGCTTAACGCCGCAACGCTTAAGCAGGTCCTTTCCGTCATCCGGCAGCAAGGCGGCAGGCTCTCGGCGGAGGAAACGGCGGAGGGAGTCGGGATCGCTAGAGTGACGGCCAGAAGGTATTTGGACTATTTGGAGAAAAGCGGAATCGTGCGCCTGGCGGTGCATTATGGAGGCGTCGGACGTCCGATCAATCGCTATGAATGGGTCCGCGAACAAAAAGACCATAAGTAACAATATGAACGAAAGCTTCCCATCATCACGGTGTAAGCGATAACATACAGACATGGAGCGTGATGAAGATGGCGATGCCGAAGTCGGCGAGCAGCAATATTGTCGTGCGTGTTGAAATGGACAGGGAGAAGGTTTCGTTCGGAACGATCGCAACGGCGATCGATGAAGCGGGCGGCGATATCGTCGCGGTCGATGTAAGCGGTACGGGAAAGAATGCGGATATCCGGGACATTACCGTTAATATTACCGAAACGAACAGCAAGGATCTTGTCACCCGGATATTGAACAAGCTGCCGGGCGTTCAAGTTCTGCAAATATCGGATCAGACGTTTCTGATGCATCTGGGCGGCAAAATCGAAGTCACGCCCAAAATGACGATTAAAACACGCGACGATCTATCTCGCGTATACACGCCCGGAGTGGCAAATGTATGCATGGCGATCCATGAGGATCCGGCCAGCGCCCATACGCTGACGATCAAGCGCAATACGATCGCCGTCGTATCCGACGGCACGGCGGTGCTGGGGCTGGGCGATATCGGACCGATGGCGGCGATGCCGGTCATGGAAGGCAAAGCCATGCTGTTCAAGCAGCTTGCGGGGGTAGACGCGTTTCCGATTTGTCTCGACACGCAGGATACGGAAGAAATTATCGCCACGATCAAACGGATTGCACCGGCGTTCGGGGGGATCAATCTGGAGGATATCTCCTCGCCCCGCTGCTTCGAGATCGAGCAGCGCTTGATCGATGAGCTGGACATACCGGTCTTTCATGACGACCAGCACGGAACGGCAGTCGTGCTGCTGGCCGGTTTGTACAATGCGGTCAAGCTGGCCGGCAAACGGCTTGAGGACTGTAAAATCGTGCTCTGCGGCATCGGCGCAGCCGGCATTGCCTGCACGAAGATTTTACTTTCGGCCGGCGCGACGCGGATCGTAGGCGTGGATCGCGACGGGGCGCTTGTTCGCGGACAGGCTTATGCCCACGAGGCGTGGCAGTGGTATGCGGAGCACACCAATCCGCAGATGGAGACCGGGGCGCTGTCCGACGTCATTGCCGGCGCGGATATTTTCATCGGCGTATCCGGTCCGGGCGTTTTGAAGCCGTCGGATATCCGCAAAATGGCCAAGGACCCGATCGTCTTCGCAATGGCCAATCCGACGCCCGAGATTGCGCCGGAGGAAGCGGAGGGGCTCGTCCGGGTCATGGCAACCGGCAGGTCCGATTATCCGAATCAGATTAACAACGTGCTTTGCTTTCCGGGACTGTTCCGGGGCGTGCTTGACTGCCGGGCTTCAAGGGTGACGGAGGAAATGAAGCTGGCGGCGGCCAAGGCGATCGCCTCGGTCGTCAGCGAAGCGGAGCTGAACGAGTATTACATTATCCCGAGTGTTTTCAATCCGAATGTGGCCGACAGGGTCAAGGAAGCGGTCATCCAGGCGGCTTATGCGTCGGGGGTGGCAAGAAGACGCGAACGGGGGATGTAGCCAAGCGTACTATGTTTATTCGCTGATTAATGCAAGAGACGGCTGGGCCGGCAATATCCCCTCGCGGTAGACAATGTCAAAAGACATCTGGAAGATGGACTTGGACGATGCCGACCGGAGGGGATTTTTCATGGGGAAAACAAGCTGTTGATTGCCAATGAGGCGGACAACGTCAGGAAGGAGAGGTATCACGCGCAAAGCGGGACACGTCTTTTTTTCGCTGCCCTCACATACAAATAGAAGAGTCGGAGGGGGAGCGGGGCGAAATGGACGAGATGGATAAACACGAAGTCGTCAAACGTTATGCGACGCTGAAAAAACGGAAGGCCGTTCTGGAAGACGAGATGAACCGGCTCCGGGATCAAATAATCGGCTACTGCGAACAACGGCAGGTGACCGAATTCGTAACGGGGTTGTACCGGGTGAAGCTGATGCACCAGGAGCGGAAGGAATATGACGACCGGAAGCTTTATGAGGCGCTGTCCGATCCCGGCATGTGGCGCCAGATCTCGAAGGCGGACTCGGGCAAGATCGCAAGCATGCTGAAATTAAACGTGATTACCGCCCAGGTGTTGAGCGATACCTATACATCGAAGCGGATTGCTTTGCTGCAGGTGGAAAAGCAATAAAGTCGCGGACAAAGTGCGATCCGAAATATCAACGGAATAAACCCGGCTCAGCCTGCGTCAGCGCAGAGATGCGCCGGGTTTATTCGCCTATGAACCGCTCGCCGCTGCTGCCCGTCCTGCGAATCAAGGAAAACCCGCTGGCCAGGCAACCGATTGATGAAATACAGCAAATCGCTGGATGGCTGGTTAAGTTGATCCCGTCATGCTGCTGTTGAACAAGCTGAGCGCGGCGTTCTATACGCTCTTGATGCCCGGCTGTGCAGACATACCGCCTGCGGATGACGGGGCATGGTGGGCCGCCACCGTTTGGTTCCCCATCGTTTCAACCGTATGATAAGCGACTTCTCCATGCAGGCTGACGTCGAGGCCCGTCAATTCCTGCTCGTCGGTTACCCGCAGCGGCGTGAACAGTCCGATGACCTTCAAAATAACATACGTTCCGCAAGCGGCGAACAGCACGGCAACGGCTACATCGATCGTTTGGGTGACCACCTGCATCGGGTTGCCGTAGAGCAATCCGTTCGCCCCGGCGGAATTGACGCCAGTCGTCGCAAAAATACCGGTCGCAATCGCGCCCCACATGCCTCCGATTCCGTGTAGTCCGAATACGTCGAGCGAGTCGTCATACTGCAGCCGAGCTTTAAGGACATGCAAGCCCCAGTAGCAGAACACGCTCGCGAGCCCGCCGATGACAAGCGCGGATGGGATCGTGACAAAACCCGCAGCCGGCGTTATGGCGATAAGGCCGGCGATAACGCCGGTGACCCCGCCGACCATCGTCGGTTTTTTACCGCGTATCGTTTCCACGAGCAGCCACATCAGTCCGCCCGCACAGGCGGCGACCTGCGTAGTTCCGACGGCCAGCGATGCGAGTCCCCCAGAAGCAAGCGCGCTTCCGGCATTGAACCCGAACCATCCGAACCAGAGCGACATGCCGCCGATCAGAAAAAAAATCAGGTTATGAGGGGGCTGTGTCTGATGAGGGTAGGTGCGCCGTTTGCCTATTACAACGGCGGCCGTCAGCGCACTGACGCCCGAGAGGATATGTACGACCGTGCCGCCGGCGAAGTCAAGGCCGCCGAGCTTCGAGAGCCAGCCGCCGTTCCATACCCAGTGGGCCATAGGGGCATAGACGAGCGTAACCCAAAGCGCCGAAAAGACGATCCACACGGAGAAACGGATCCGCTCCGCCACCCCTCCCGAAATGAGAGCCGTTGTAATGGCGGCGAACATGCCTTGATAGAGCGCAAATAATAGATGCGGAATCGTCAGGCCGTCTTTTACCTCCAGTCCTACGCCTCGAAAGCCGGCATACGCAAGCCCCCCGATCAAGCCGCCGGCCTCGTTCGGACCGAAAGCGAGGCTGTATCCCCACAGCACCCAAACGACGGTTACAATCAGAAAGGCGCTCAGACTGTGCATGATGGTGGATAAAATGTTGCGCTGGCTCACCAGCCCGCCGTAGAACAGCGCCAAACCCGGCATGAACATAAACATAACCAGAACGGTCGATACCAGCAGCCAGGTCGTGTCACCTGTATCCGGCAGCACCGCATCGCCCTCCGCAAATACCGTTGCGGGCAAAGCCGACAAGCTTAGCGCTGTAAGACAGAGAATCGATAACAAACGTTTGGACCGGTTGATTCGCAGCATGACAATCCCTCCATTGTGATTTATGTCATCATTCTTAACATGAATAATGTCATAGGGAAGCCATTTCTTGTAGAACATTATATCGCTATGTGAGAAAGTCGATAAAAAATATTCAAGTATCCTGAATAGCGGGAAAATAAAAATAAAAGCGGATCTTTTCCCACTATTCGGGAAATCGGGCTAGGTGTTTATCATTTCCGTGATTAGGATTGTCATATAATCTAACATAACCGTAAGGAGATGAAGAAGCGATGATACAACAGTCCGTTACGCTTGGCACTCATCCGCTCGAACCGCTCAACAGGGAAGAGATTGTTTCCGCCATTCGAATACTGAAGGAGGGGCAAGCGTTGACAGCGGCCGACCGCTTCGTATCCGTTATGCTCAAAGAACCGGGTAAAGAGGTTGTGCAGCGCTTCGACGGGACGAAGTCGTTCGAGCGAGAAGCGGCGATCATCGTATTGAATAACGAGCGTAATGCTGCATATGAAGCGGTGGTCTCGATCGGCAGTGCTCAAGTCGTCTCGTGGAAGCATGTTCCGGGCGTTCAGCCATCGATCATGCTCGACGAGCAAATCGGATGCGAAGCTGCGGTCAAGTCCAGCTCCTTGTTCACAGACGCCTTAGAGCGTCTTGGAATTCCTGATTCGGGTCTCGTGATGGTCGATTTGTGGTCGGCGGGCAACTGGGGGACGGAGGAGGATGCGTCGTTGCGTCTGGCCCGACCGCTGTGCTTCCTTAGAAGCGATGACAAGGATAACGGTTATGCCCGCCCGCTTCCGCTTGTTCCGATCGTGGATCTGAACGCCATGCAGGTGCTGCGGGTCGAGGAATACGAGTATGCGAAAATCCCTTCGCAGCCGGCGAATTACACCCCGGACCGCGTCGGACCGCTCCGGACGGGCATCAAGCCGATTGAGATTATACAGCCGGAAGGTCCCAGCTTCTCGATCGACGGCCATGAGATCGAATGGCAGAACTGGAAATTCCGGATCGGCTTCAATGCAAGAGAAGGTCTGACGCTCCATACCGTCTCCTATCGGGATCAAGGGCGGGAGCGTCCGGTGCTGTACCGTGCGGCGCTGTCGGAGATGGTTGTACCGTACGGCGACCCCGGTGCGATCCAGAACCGGAAAAATGCATTCGACAGCGGCGAATACGGCATCGGTCAGCTGGCCAACAGCCTGGAGCTGGGCTGCGATTGCGTGGGCTATATCAAATATTTCGACGGCGTCATGTCCGACAGCAAGGGGGAGCTGTTCGTCATACCGAATGCGATTTGTATGCACGAGGAGGACTACGGCATCCTCTGGAAGCATACCGACTGGCGGACCAACGACGTGGAGGTAAGACGCTCTCGTCGGCTCGTCGTTTCTTCGATCTCCACGGTAGCCAACTATGAATACGGGTTCTTCTGGTACTTGTATCAGGACGGCAATATTCAGTTTGAGGTGAAGCTCACCGGTATTCTGTCGACTGCCGGGCTGCATCCGGGCGAAACGCCAAAATACGGCACGATGATCGGCCCCGACCTGTATGCCCCCAACCATCAGCATTTCTTTAACGTGCGGATGGATATGATGATCGACGGCAATGAAAACTCGGTGTATGAGGTGAACGTCGTTCCGGAGGAGCTTGGCGAAGGCAATCCGCGGGAAAATGCGTTTTACGCCCAATCCACGCTATTGACGACGGAATCGGAGGCGGTGCGCGACATCAAGCTCGAAACGGCCCGTTACTGGAAATTCGTCAACGACAACGTGAAGAACGATCTGGGGCAGTCCGTCGGCTACAAGATCATGACCGGAGAAAACTGCTTCCCGTTCGCCTCGGACAGCTCCAGTCTGATCAAGCGCGCGGGCTTCATTAAACATCATCTCTGGGTTACGCCTTATAACGAGAACGAAATGTACGCATCCGGCAAATACCCGAACCAGAATATCGGCGGCGACGGATTGTCGGCCTGGGTGGAACAGGACCGTCCCGTAGTCAACAAGGACATCGTCGTGTGGTATACGATGGGACACACACATGTGCCGCGTCCCGAAGATTGGCCGGTCATGCCGGCGGCCTATATCGGATTCACTCTGAAGCCGGTAGGCTTCTTCAATCAAAGCCCGGCGATCGATCTGCCGCCGTCTCCGAAAAAAAATTACTGCAGCAGCTCCGTGAAAGCAAGCGGCTGCCAAAGCTGAAGGAGCGATTGCGATGCAGCCGGGGTTTCGTTATGTTTTTTATGAGCAGCACGAAAACCCGGTATGCAGTTCCCCGGCTTACTGCTATAATCATGTTAGTTTATATAACATGGAGGGCGGCGAGGGCCATGTCGGGTGTCATTTCCAAAGCCATTCATATATTGGACCTTCTCGTTCCCCAGGGAAGCGAGAAGGAGATGAGCGTAACCGAGATCAGCAGAGAGCTGGGGATGCCGGTGCAAAGCGCTCACCGGATACTGGGCTCCCTGTCCCGGCACGGATTCGTGTCACAGGATGCGAAATCCAAGAAGTATAAGCTTGGGTTGTCCGTCATGAAATACGGTTTTTTGATGTGGGACAGTCTGATGCTGCGCTCGGTCGCCAGGCCCTTCATGGAGGAGCTGTCCCGAAAGACGAAGGAAACGATCTATTTGGCTACCCGGGAAAATGCGGAGGGTGTCTACATCGATTGTATCGATTCGCCCCATATCCTCAAAATCTCGGAGCCGATCGGGCTGCGCTTGCCGCTGTTCATCGGCGCCTCCAATCGGGTCATACTTGCTTACCTGCCCCGCAAGTCGAGAGAGGCTTTGCTTAAGGACGTCGATTGGACAGCGGTTCCCTCGCTGAAGCCGATGACAAGAGCGTACATCGACCAGGAGCTGGACCTCATCCGGCAGCAAAGGTATGCGATCACCTCCGGCGAGGCGACGAGCGGCACGACCGGGATTGGCGCGCCGATTTTCTCCTATGACAATACGGTGATCGGCTCGCTCAATTGCGCCGGTCCCTCGATGCGGTTCACTGAGCAGAATATCGAAAAATACAGCCGTTATACGATGAAATACGCGGATATGATCTCCAAAGAGCTTGGCTTCAGGGATCAATTCCGCAGACAAATATAACCTGTCGGGCAGGTGCTTGAAGCGGGAGGGTAGACAGCATGAACATACAGTATAACAGGGGAAGAAGGAAGGATCGATTCGATGTACAACAAGCTTGTTCAGACACAAGCCCAGAAGCTGACCGTTACGGCAAACATGCAACAGCGGTTGCATATGCTCCAGTGCTCGAATGTGGAGCTGGCCGACCTGCTGCAACGGGAGATAGGCGACAATCCCGTTTTGGAAGCCGATTTGGAGCGGCTGCTTCCCCAGCGGGATTCCATGCGGTCCGTTGGTGGCTTTGATCCGATTGCGGCTGCGAGACGAATGCCGGATACGCTGGAGCGGCACCTGTTGGGTCAACTTAACTGCCTTCAGGGCATTGCTCCGGATGTGTATGAGGCCGCCAAATATGTGATCGGAAATCTCGATGATAACGGCTATCTTGATCTCGATATCGGCCGGGCGGCAGCCGACCTGCAGCTGAAGGGCCGCGTGGTCGAGGAGGGGCTTCGCCATGTGCAGGCCATGGAGCCGGCAGGGGTAGGTGCCCGTAATTTAAGAGAATGTTTACTGATTCAATTGAGTCAAGCCGGATGCGAAGGGGAGCTGGTTTACCGGCTTGCCGACGGACATCTGGAGGATCTGGCCGCCGGCCGAATCGCAGCCATCGCGAAACGGCTGAATGCCGGATTGCCTGAGATCCGGGAAGCAGCCCGTATGCTGAAGCAGCTGTCACCGCGTCCGGGCGCCGGTTTTCAGAAGGAGAAGCCTCATTATGTCATACCCGATCTCGTCATCGCCGTTGAGGAAGGGGGACGGTTCTCCGTTCGCATGAACGGAAGGCTGTCCCAAGCCTTAACCATTAACAGCTATTACCAGCGCATAATAAAGACCGAGGCGGTGGACAAGGGTGAAAAACGCTACGTGGAGGAACGGCTTGCTTCCGCGCAATCGCTCATCAAATCGTTATGCGACCGGGAGAGAACGCTGCTGCGGGTAACCGAGGCGATCGCCTTCGCGCAAGCGGACTTTCTGCGCTGCGGGAAAGGAGGTCTGGTCCCGCTCAGCCTGAAAGACATCGCCGACCGGCTTGGCATGCATGAATCGACCGTCAGTCGTTCCGTCACGGGGAAATACGCACTAACGCCGCAGGGCCTGCTCGAATTGAAAGCTTTTTTTGCTTCGGGCATCCGGTCTTCGGACGGCGCTTTCGTTGCGGCGAATGCGATAAAGGAAGCGATCGTGCGATGAGCTGGCTTGGCCCAGCGGCTATGGAAACCATGGCCTCTAATTGCACAAAAATCCCCCCGTTCGCCAATGCTTGCTCCATACATTCGACGCGGGCGGGGTAGATTCCTACATTTAGATGCTCTGGTAATAAAAATTTGGAAATTTATTCATGCGGAAAGTGGGTTATAGTTACCCCCACCGCCATCCACGGCGTAAAGCACCGTATCAGAGTTCAGCCAATCATAGTACTCAGAACTCATATTAGTGATAAAAACGGGTTCTCCACCAATCTCTATATCATAGTAGACCTCCATGCCGCTGCCGCGGCACCATCAGATGATGAAAATGGGGTTGGTGACAGGATATAATGTTCTTACGGCTGGCGAAGGTAGGTCGTGTTACCTTGGTGTCGCGAACCCGATGAGTAGACTGATCACAACGACCAGGTGCATCACAGATTGTCGCTCCGTATAACGGAAGCACGCAGGGTAGATTAGCCTCGATATGGTTGTTGCACCAGCCTCGAAATACAGCAGCCGTAGAAAGGATGTACGTACATGCAAGTGGTGTATCAACGTTGCTGCGGGCTTGACGTGCATAAGAAGAATGTCACAGCCTGCGTCATCACGCCGAATGGGAAGGAGATTCGGACGTTCGGCACGATGACCGATGACCTGATGCAGCTGGCCGACTGGATCAAGCGTCATCGTTGTACCCATGTCGCGATGGAAAGCACCGGCGTTTATTGGAAACCCTTATACAACCTGTTGGAGTTAGAGGAACTGCATGTGATGATTGTGAATGCCCAGCACATTAAGGCCGTGCCAGGACGTAAAACCGATGTCAAAGATGCCGAATGGATTGCTAACTTATTACGGCATGGCCTTCTTCAAGGAAGTTTTATTCCGAATCGAGAGCAGAGGGAGTTGCGCGAACTGGTACGCTATCGCCGAAGTTTAATCGACGAACGCTCCCGTGAAGTCAACCGCATCCAAAAGGTGCTGGAAGGAGCCAACATCAAGCTTTCTTCCGTGGCGACAGACACCCTGGGCGTTTCGGGTCGGGCAATGATCGAAGCGATGATTCAAGGGGTTGAGGATCCTGAGGCACTATCCGACTTGGCCCAAAAACGGTTAAGGAGCAAGAAAGCCGACTTGGAACGTGCATTAAAAGGCCTGATCGGTCCCCATCAAAAGATGATGCTCGAAACCCAACTGCAGCATATTGACTTTCTGGACGAGCAAATCGCCAAATTGGATGAAGAAGTCAGGAACCGCATGCTCCCTTTTGAGGAGGACCTGGAGCGATTGGATACGATCCCCGGTGTGGGTCGACGAGCCGCTGAACAAATTTTGGCAGAAATCGGTGCCGATGTGAAGAATCAGTTCCCTTCCGCCGCTCATTTGTGTTCATGGGCAGGGATGGCTCCAGGTAATAATGAAAGCGCCGGAAAACGAAAGTCCGGCCGAACACGAAAAGGGAACAAGAAACTTCGACACGCTTTAGTCGAAGCGGCGCGGTCCGCCGCGAGAACCAGGAACACGTATCTTTCTGCTCAGTATCATCGGATTGCCGCTCGCAGAGGAGCCAATCGTGCTGCGGTTGCCGTGGGGCATACCATTTTAACCATCATCTATTATCTCTTGGTTCGTAAACAGGACTACGTTGAACTGGGTTCCGATTTTTACGACCAGCGTCGAAAGGACATCATCATCAAGCAGTCCATTAAACGGATAGAATCTTTGGGAGTCAGAGTCAGCATCGAACAATCAGCCTAATTCGGATGCTGATGTAACTAG
>NZ_KK082171.1:83850-93237 GCF_000598065.1 Paenibacillus darwinianus
TTGTGCGTACTTAGATTTTCAGGATAGAGCCTGGATATAGAACTCGCGATCGTCGTCATCGCTGCGCTGTTTGATCTCCTTGATGTTATCCAGGCTCCGGGAAGCGTCCGCCAGATTGGCCAAATGGGGCTGGCGTTCTGCGCTTTGATTATGGTTGCTGTGCACGATATATTGCGGGAGATGTGCTACCATGATGGCCGCCGACCGGTCCGACAAATAAAAAGCCCTCTCCATCACATTATTTAGCTCGCGTATGTTACCGTGCCAAGTGTATTGCTCCAATACCTTCAGCGCTTCGGGTGAAAGCTCCTTGGGCGGAAGCCCGCTCTCGACCGATAGCTGGTGTAGAAAATAGGCGGAGAGCGCTCCGATATCGCCGATCCGTTCCCGGAGAGGAATTAATTCGATTGCAAAAACATTCAACCTGTAATATAAATCGCTGCGGAAAGAGCTGTTATAAGCAATTTCCTCGTTCAAATTTTTGTTGGTCGCCGCGATGATGCGAACATCGACCGGAATCGCTCTGTGTCCGCCTACCCGAATGACCTCCTTCTCCTGCAGCACCCGAAGCAGGGTCGCCTGAAGTTCAAAGGGCATATCGCCGATTTCGTCCAGGAATAGCGTTCCTCCGTCGGCCACCTCAAACTTGCCCGGGCTCCCGCCCTTTTTGGCCCCTGTAAAAGCGCCCTCCACATACCCGAACAGCTCGGCATTAATAAGCTCCTTCGGGATTGCGGCGCAGTTAATCGCGACGAAAGGACGCTCCTTTCTGGCGCTTTCATTGTGTATCGCACGGGCAAAAAGCTCTTTGCCGGTGCCGCTTTCCCCGAGAAGCAGCACGTTGGCATTGGTCTTCGCGGCGGACTTGGCGAGCGACACGGTTTGCAGAAAGCTTCCGTTCGATCCGACAAGATCCTTGGTCGTCAGCTTGTTCTTATCCCGGCGGGCGCCGTTCGTCCGATGCGCAAGCTGTTTGAAATACACATAATGATAGTCGGGCTGTTTGATAATCTTGATTTCAAACAGGCTGTCCGAGTCCTCCGTACGGATCATGTACATCGCTTCGTCTCTGGCGTCGTCGGTAATTTCCGATAAGGCCATGTGCACCAGATCCCGTTTCCTTACAAGCAGGTCGGCGCCCTGCCGGTTGTGGAACAGAATCCTGCCCTTTTTCAACACGAACAGGCTTTTAGACAACTGGCCGGTAACGGCCTGCAGCATTTGGTGCAAGGAAAGATAATCGTTCTGCTTGCAAGTGAGCTCCGCGCAATAAGCGGTCAGCTTCGGCAAAGCCTCCAGATGATGCGTCAATGACTCATGCACGCCGCCGGCGATGAAGATGCCGAGAACGCCGAGCAGCGCCGGATCGGAAGAGGCCCGGATGGGGAAGGCGGCGCTCCTGCAGCCGTAAAGCTCCTCCAGTCGGGGGCTGCCCTGGCCCTCGCGGTTAAGCGTATGGCCAGTCAGGGCGAGGCCGATGCCGGACAGGCTGAGCGGATGGCGAAGCCAGTCGGCGCTGCCGATTCGCAAGCAGGCCAGCAGTTCATCCGGCAGATCGGTCTTGGGGCCGATAACGTCCAACAGCACCCCTTCCGGGTCGAAAAAAGCAAAGGTACACGGGATATGCGCCAGGCCTTTTTTCAATTCCTTCAATAAATATTCATGCCGTGCGAGCCTTTTATCCATTTCGCCAGCGGCGTGTGCTTTCGACGCCTCGGCGGTGTCCTTGTCCTCCGTTTCGAAAAACGGTGCGGGAGCAAGAGGGGCGTCGGATTCCCAAACGATCCGAAACCGGCCGGTGTCGTCGACCTGTCCGATTCGGGAATGGAGCCACAGATGCTGATTGGTCGCATCGACCATAATCTCCCCTTGGGGCGCGGCAAGTTTCAGGCCTGATAAAGCTTGACGAATCGAATCGGTCGAAGGAGAATCGGCTCTCCGCAGTGCCTCCGCCAGCAGAAAAACGGCGTTATACGCATTTTCCATGACGGAGCTGATCGTATCCGTGCCGTACGTGCGCCGATACTCCGCGACGAAGCGCTCATTAACGGGAGTGGACACAGTATTGAAATAGGGGAAGCTGGAATAATGGCCGACGGCGTAGGAAGACGCAATGGCCGCGAATTCGGTTTCCGCGGTGATGGAGCTTGCGATGCGCGGCTTCAAGCCGGATTGGTAATGCTGTTGATAAAAGGCGGTCGCGCTGTCGCCGACCAGTGTCGAGAATATGACATCCGGCTTCAGACGGTGGATTTCCTGCTGGTGGTGGCTGAATTTCTCATCGCCGAGACCGACGTAGGTTTCGCCCGATATGGAGCCGCCATGGGCCTGTGCCAGCTGTCTGATATACCGGTTCGTTTCTCGCGGATAGATGTAATCGTTGCCGATCAGATAAAACGTTTTTCCGAGGTTGCTTATGATCCATGGAATGAAATGAAGCAGCTGCTGATTCGGGAGCGGTCCGCAGTATACGATGTTCCGATGCTGCTCCGCCCCCTCGTATAAGGTTGGATAGAACAGCAGGGTGTCGTGTTTCTCAAGCACGGGAATGACCGCTTTGCGGCAGGCTGAGGTATATAAACCGACAATCGCGCTCACTCTGTCGGCCGCGATCAGCTTCTCCGCCTTTTGGGCTGCGAAATACGGGACGGAGGCGATGTCCTCGACGATCGGGACAAGCCGCTTCCCGTGTATGCCGCCCTGCTCGTTAATTTGTCTGATCGCCAGCAGGCTCGCCTGATATTGCCCGCGTTCCGTGACGCCGGTAGAGCCCGTGAGAGAAAAGAGAATGCCGATTTTCATCTCGTCACTAATCATATGCATGCCAAGACGCTCCTTTGTGAATGTGAGGTTTATCCGGCGGAATTGTCCATCCATTGTTATGCACCTGTAACGCACAACAGAACAAACGCAGTACAATATGTTAGAAACTATAACATTAAAACTGTTCATAATATGTTCAATATAATAGAACTTAGGTAAAAAAGGCAATGCATGTTCAATTTAGTGAAATATAATCTAACGGATTGCGTGATGTATAAACGTGATTAAATAAGCCCTTTTGGGCTTGTTGTTGTTTTTCCTGAAACAAAATTTTAATAAAACTTCCCTTTCGGCGGCGAGTTGGCACGTTAATTGCTACTAAGTAAAGTGAGCACCTAAAACCGTTCGGGGTTGACCGGCGGCAGTAAGACAACAGAAAAATAAAAAACGGGAGAGTGGTAGGCTTGAAAAAGATGCTGAAGAAATCGATTTTATCCATTGCAGCTCTGGTGATGATCGTTTCCCTGCTGGCAGGCTGCGGCGGCGGGAAGGACAGTACGGCCGGCGGCAGCGCCGGGGACATCAAGGTGGGGGTGCTGTTTTCCTTAAGCGGCTCGCTCGCCGTTACCGAGAAAGGGATGGCGAATGCGGCGCTGCTGGCCATCGAAGAAATTAACGCCGCCGGCGGCATTAACGGGAGAAGCATCAGCGCCGTTCAGGAGGATTACGCGTCAGAGCCATCCGGCGCGGCGACCAAGGCGAAAAAGCTGCTTCAGCAGGATAAGGTGGCGGCGATCGTAGGCGGTTATACGTCGGCCAGCCGTCAGGCGATGCTGCCGATCGTGGAGCAGGCAAACGGTGTGCTTGTTTATCCGACCTTCTATGAAGGGCAGGAGTACTCGAAGAATATTATTTACACCGGAGCGACACCCAACCAGCAGCTGCAGGAGTTCGTTCCATGGCTGATGGATAATGTCGGCAAGAAGGTTTATTTCATCGGCTCGGACTATGTATATCCGGTTGAAACGAACAAACAGGTGAAGGAATTGCTGAAGCTGAACGGCGGAGAGGTGGTCGGCGAGGAGTATGTTCCGCTTGGCCAATCGGAATTCGCTTCGGTCATTAACAAGATCAAAGAGGCGGCTCCGGACGTCATTTTCTCCGATCTGGTCGGCGACAGCGTCGCGGCCTTCTATAAACAATATAAAAGCTATGGCCTTGACCCTGCCGTGATGCCGATCGCAAGCCCGGTAACGGCGGAATCCGAAGTCGTTTCCATGGGTGCCGATGTGGCGGCCGGACACATTTCCTCCTCCGCTTATTTCCAGACGGTGGATACGCCCGAGAACGCAAAGTTCGTTGAAGCCTACCGCGCGAAATACGGCGAAAACGAGCCGATCACGCAGGTCATCGAGGCGACGTACTTCTCGACGCTGCTGTTGGCGGAAGCGCTGAAGAAGGCAGAGGACGTCACGGATGCGGAAGCCGTGATCGGGGCATTCGCAGGGCTGGAAATGAAAGCTCCGCAGGGAACGGTGAAAATCGATCCCGAAAACAATCATGCCTGGCTCAATTCGCGCATCGGCAAGGTAGGCGCGGACGGCCAGTTCGAGATCGTTCAAAGCACATCGGAACCGATCTACCCTGAGCCGTGGGCGAAGATTTTGTATCCGGAGCACGAGAAGCCTTGGAAGAAGTGACGCTGACGAAAGGGACGCGCGGAAAGGGAGCCATCCCTTTCCATGCTCCTTCTCATCGAAAGGAGGATAAGTAATGGGCATCATGCAGCAGGTTGCCGACGGCATTAGCGTGGCCGGCATTCTGGTCATCATCGCGCTCGGTCTCGGCATTACCTTCGGGGTGATGAAAATCATCAACATGGCTCACGGCGAGCTGATCATGATCGGCGCTTATGTGACCTATCTCGTTTGTACGGAAGGGAAAATGCCGTTTGTTCTAGGCATGATCGTCAGCTTTCTGGTCACCGCTCTGGTAGGGCTGCTGTTGGAAAGATTCGTGCTGCGGCGCCTGTATGGAAGACCGTTGGAAACGCTGCTTGCCACCTTCGGCATATCGCTTTTCCTGCAGCAGCTGATCCGGATGCTGTTCGGGCCGGACGGGAAGTCCGTCGTCAGTCCGTTTCAGGGCGTGCTGATGATCGGGGAGGTAGCCGCTCCTTATTTCCGGCTGTTCATCGTCGCGATCGCCATCGTGATGGTGCTGACCACCGCTTATGTGATGCATAAAACGAAATTCGGCATTCAGCTCCGGTCGGTGTCGCAGAACAGGGACATGTGTGAATGCCTTGGCATCAACACCTCCAAGGTGGATGCGTACACCTTCGGCTTCGGAGCCGGCCTGGCCGGCCTGGCCGGCTCCATTCTGGCTCCGATCAAAAGCGTCTCGCCCACGATGGGCCTTGATTATTTGATCGATTCGTTTATGGTGGTCGTGCTCGGCGGCGTTGGCTCGCTGATGGGCACCTTGTTCGGCTCCGCCGCGATGGGAGAGAGCAATCAGCTGCTGACCACCTTCATGGGGGAGACCGGGGCGAAAATTGTCGTATTCCTGCTCATTATATTGGTCATACGGTTTAAGCCGGAAGGTTTGTTCCGAATGGAAAGGAGGTAGAGGGCCGTGTTATTGAAAAGGCTGGGCATCAATGAAACCTTTGCAGCGCTGGCGCTCGTTTTTCTGGCCGTCTTTCCGATGTTCGCCTCCGAGTTCCGCGTGGAGCTGATGGGTAAGTTTATCGTCTTCATCCTGTTTGCCTTCTCGCTTAATCTCATTTGGGGCTATACGGGCCTGCTCAGTCTCGGACACGCTGTATTTTTCGGCCTGGGCGGTTATGTTCTGGCGCTGTCGTACAGCCTGCAGGACGGTGTTCCGTCTTTTATGGCCCGCTTCAACATCGAAGAAATTCCGCTCCTTATGAGACCGCTGCTGAGCACGCCGCTTGCGCTGCTGCTCGGGCTGCTTATTCCGGCACTGCTCGCGGGCCTGATCGGATATTTCGTATTCAAAAGCCGTGTGAGCGGCGTGTATTTCTCGATCATTACGCTGGCGCTGGCGAAGCTTTTTGAAATGCTGATCGTCAACATGCAGGCGTATACCGGCGGATTCAACGGGCTTATGGGACTTCCGAGATTTCCGGTCGGCGGAGAGCCGATGGACCTCGTTCCCTATTACTATCTCGTGCTTGCCGTAACCGCCGCCGCGTTTTTGTTTACCCGGTGGTTGACGCATTCCCATTTCGGGAAGGTCATCAAGTCGATCCGGGAGGATGAAAGCCGTATTCGTTTCCTGAGCTACAACCCCGCCAACTACAAAATTTTCGTTTTTGCGGTATCCGGGCTGCTCGCCGGACTGGCCGGCATGCTGTACGTTCCGATGAACGGCTTCATATCGCCGCAGGACAGCGGAATCGCCATGTCGACCAGCCTGGTCATTTGGCTCGCAATCGGCGGCCGCGGGACGCTGATGGGACCGATTGTCGGGGTGCTTATCGTCAACTGGCTGTCGAACCTGCTGTCGGAGCAGTATCCGACCCTCTGGCAGCTGATTCTGGGGGGCGTTATGGTGCTGATCGTCCTGTACCTGCCTGGCGGCATTTACGGCGCGGTCGAGAGCTGGTGGAAGGATCGCGGCTTAAGAAAAAAATACGCGGCCAAGGAAGATCAGGAAGGAGAGGCCGTGCTGTACAAAGAGAGCGAAGTGCTGTGAGAAACGGAAGAGAAAGCGGGGCGAGCCTATGGGAAACAGCATGTTGCAAACGATCGGGCTGACCGTACAATTCGGCGGCTTCAAAGCGATATCGGATTTGGACTTCTCCGTGAACCGGGGAGAGCTGCGGGTCATTCTCGGACCGAACGGGGCGGGAAAGACGACATTGATGGATTTGATTACGGGCAAAACCAAGCCTACCTCCGGACGAATCGTCTATAACGGCCGGGAGATCGCCGGCTTGGAGCCCTTTGAGACGGCAAAGCTCGGTATTGGCCGCAAATTCCAGAATCCTCATGTCTTCGACAACATGACCGTGTCGGAAAATATCGAAGTCGCCTTTCGCGGGTTTCACCGGGTGTTCAAGGCGCTTTTCTACAAAAAAAGCAGGGAGATCAAGGAAAGGATCAACGACATACTGATCACGATCAACCTCGATCATCAATCGGAGCGGATGGCGGCAAGCCTGTCGCACGGCGAGCGGCAGTGGCTCGAAATCGGCATGCTGCTGGCGCAGGATCCGGAGCTGATCATACTGGATGAACCGACGGCAGGCATGACGGCCGACGAAACCTACAAAACCGGCGAGCTGATCCGCTCGGTGTTCAAGGACCGGTCCGTGATCGTGGTGGAGCACGATATGGCGTTTGTCAGGCAAATCGCCGATATTGTGACGGTCCTTCATCAAGGCAGGTTTCTTGCCGAAGGACCGCTTTCCGAGATCGAGCGCAATGCCAAGGTTCAAGAGGTGTATTTGAAGGAGGATGCCCATGCTTAACGCGGACGCGCTCGAGGTTTCATACGGCAAGAGCCGGGTCATAAGCGGTGTCAGCCTTCAAGTGGGAAAGGCCGATAAAGTTTGTCTGATGGGCCGCAACGGCGTCGGCAAAACGACGCTGCTCAAAAGCCTGATTGGACTGCTGTCGCCGCGGCAGGGCCGGATTCAGTGGGAGGGCAAGGAAATAACCCGCAGCCGCGCCAGTGAACGGTCCCGGATGGGAATCGCCTACGTGCCGCAGGGGCGGGAAATTATTCCGATGCTCACGGTCAAGGAAAATCTGGAGCTTGGCGCGATGTCCCATTACCCCAAGGAGACGGCGCGGCTGATGGAAGAAGTGCTGGACTATTTTCCCGCGCTTAGCGAACAGCTCGACCGGAAGGGAGGTGTATTGTCTGGCGGCCAGCAGCAGCAGCTTGCCATCGGCAGGGCGTTGATGAGCAAGCCGAAGGCGCTATTTCTGGATGAGCCTTCCGAAGGCATTCAACCGAACGTCGTGGCCGAAATCGCAAGAACGCTCAATCGGGTGCATACCGAAAAATCGCTTTCCGTTTTTATCGTCGAGCAGAACCTGGATTTCGCATTCAAAATTGCCGAACGCTTTTACGTCATGGAAAAAGGGCAAATTGTCCACAAGGGAAACACGGGAGAGATCCCAATGGACACGATCAAAAAATATTTGACCATTTGAGCAGCAGCGACGAATTTGCAGTCTGGTTTATCATTTTCGCCACAATCGAGAGGAGAATGGAACGATGAGACATGGGGATATTGCAAGCAGTGCGGATACGGTAGGCGTAGCGGTTGTCAATTACAAGATTCCGAGATTGCATACGAAGGAAGAGGTGCTGGACAACGCGCGCAACATCGCGGATATGGTGGTCGGCATGAAGAAAGGGCTGCCGGGCATGGACCTGGTCGTTTTCCCCGAATACAGCACGATGGGCATCATGTACGACAACGACGAAATGTTTGCGACGGCCGCTTCGATTCCGGGCGAAGAAACCGCCATTTTCTCCGAGGCGTGCCGAAAGGCAGGCGTCTGGGGCGTTTTCTCACTGACGGGCGAGCAGCATGAGAATCATCCGGAAAAGGCGCCCTACAACACGCTGATTCTCATGAACGACAAAGGCGAAATCGTGCAGAAGTACCGGAAATGCATTCCGTGGTGTCCGATCGAGGGCTGGTATCCGGGCGATACCACTTATGTGTCGGAAGGGCCGAAGGGGATGAAAATCAGCCTCATTATTTGCGACGACGGCAACTATCCGGAAATATGGCGGGACTGCGCGATGAAGGGCGCGGAGCTGATCGTCAGATGCCAGGGTTATATGTATCCGGCTAAGGAGCAGCAGATCATGATGGCCAAATCGATGGCATGGGCCAATAACGTTTACGTTGCGGTAGCGAACTGCACGGGCTTTGACGGCGTTTACTCCTATTTTGGCCACTCGGCGCTGGTCGGCTTCGACGGCCGCTCGCTCGGCGAGTGCGGCACGGAGGAGAACGGCATCCAGTACGCCGAAATGTCCGTATCCCAAATCCGGGATTTCCGCAAAAACTCCCAATCGTCCAATCATTTATTCAAGCTGCTGCACCGCGGGTATACCGGCGTTTTGAATTCCGGAGACGGCGAGCGCGGCATAGCCGACTGCCCGTTTGATTTCTACCGCACATGGGTGATGGATGCCGAGAAAGCGAGAGAGGATGTGGAGAAAATCACGCGCTCTACGCTCGGCACGGCCGAGTGCCCGATCGAGGGCATTCCCAATGAAGGCAAGCTGCAGGAGGTAGGCAAGTAGTCAGGCAAACGGACCGCGGGGCGGACCGGCGGCGTTCAGGACCGGTCCGTCTTCGGGTTATCCGACATTATACGCACAGAGGGGGATGAACCTCATGCCGTTTATTAACGATATGCTGCAAGCGATAGAGGAGAAGCAGTCCCCTCCCGCTAACGCAGGCAAAAAGTTACTGACGCGTTTCAAGTTCGACGTCGATGAGGTGATGAACAGGATGCGCCGCCGTATTTACGGCCAGGAGCAAGCGATGCAGGCTATCGAGGATATGCTGAAAATCGTCCGTTCCGATATCGCCGATCCCGACAAGCCGCTCTATGTCGGCTT
>NZ_KK082171.1:93337-107056 GCF_000598065.1 Paenibacillus darwinianus
CCGACGGGCGTCGGCAAAACCGAGATCGTTCGCACGCTGGCCGAGGCGATACACGGCTCGCGGGACCATTTTTGCCGGGTGGATATGAATACGCTGGCCCAGGATCACTATGCAGCCGCGCTAACCGGCGCGCCGCCGGGCTATGTGGGAAGCAAAGAGGGCTCGACGATCCTCGATAAGGACAAAATCGAGGGCAGCTTCAGCAAGCCGGGCATCGTGCTTTTCGATGAAATCGAGAAGGCGGGGCCGCAGGTGCTGCTGACGCTGCTGAACATTTTCGACAACGGCATGATGACGATTGCGAGCGGTGAGAAGGTGATCGATTTCCGCAACAGCATCATTTTTATGACCAGCAATCTGGCGGCCTCGGACATTTACCGGTTCACCGACAAGCAGCCGTCCTCGATGCCGGTGCTGTTGTCGCACTACGCGAATCCGGCCAACTGGCTCCGGCGGAAGCAGACGTTATTGGAGCGTATCGTTATGCGCAGGCTGGAGAAGGCGCTCAGGCCGGAGTTCATCAACCGGATCGACGATATCGTAACGTTCAATTGGCTGGCTCGGCCCGTTCTGGAGCAGGTTGCGGGCGTGCTCGTGGATCAGTTGAACGCCAGGCTGCGCAAGCATAAATGCATGCTGCAGTTGGAAGAGGCGGCAAGAGATTTCGTGACGGTCAAAGGCTACGACAAGAAATTCGGAGCGCGAGCGCTGAAACGGGCGTTCCGGTCCCATATCGAGGTGCCGCTGGCCGAACTGTTGATGGAGCGGCCTGCAGGCGGCATGCCGGGAATCTTTACCGCGCGTTACTTACCGAGCCGGGACGGGATCACTTTTGTGCATTCCAATGTGATGGAATAACGGCTCAGGGAGGGGCGGCATGCGGGGGAAGCTGGATTTGGTCATCGCGGTCAACCGGAGAGACAGGAGCTTCATCTCCCGGATGCATTATTTATTTCCTCTAAAAATATTGCGGCCCTTCTATTTGGACGAGATCGGCACCGCATTCGTATACGTATTGGATACCGCGGGCGGCATGCTGGCCGGAGACAGCCTGGCGTACAACATCCGGGTGGATGACGGCGCGCGCCTATATCTGACGAACGCTTCGACGGCGAAGTGTTATACGATGCCGAACGGCGATGCGCGGGTGGCGCAGCATTTCAGCATCGGGAGCCGAGCGAGCCTGGAGTTTTTTCCGGAGGAGAGCATGCTTTTCAGGGACACTTCGCTGGAGACGGTCACCCGGATCGATGCGCAGCGGGATTCGGGGTTTGCGTTTTGCGAGATGTATGCAGGCGGACGCAAGCATGCCGGCGAGATTTTTGAATTCCGGCGGCTGGAGAACCGGTTCGAGATACGAATCGACGGCAAGCTTGCCATATGGGAGAATTACCGGCTGGAAGGCGGCATGCTGCGTCCCGGCCGTCCGGGTTATCTGGAGCATTACACGCACTGGGGCAATTTGTATATGTATGCGAGCCATGAAAGCGGCGTTGCGCTGAAGGCGGTGCAGGAATGCTTGGCCGAGTTCGAGCGGGACGGCTTCCGGGCCGGATGCTCGCTTCATCCAAGCGGAGTGATAACGGTAAAGGCGCTCAGCTCGGAATACGAAGCGGTCAAAAACGGCTTCGAGCGCATTTGGTCCCGGTTGCGTCCGCTGATGCTGAAGGAGGAGCTGCCTTATATCCGCAAATGAGAAGACGGGTCATCTGCTTACTTGGCTGCAGCTGGCCGGAGGAACGTTCCCGACAGGCTGCTTCAACCATTCCTACGGGCTGGAGACGTATATTCATTCCGGCCGGATTCGAACCGCGGCTGATGTCGAACGGATTCTGCTGTCGTATCTGGAGGTTTACATCCACACGGATCTCGTGTTCGTCAAGGAAGCCTATGAAGCGGCGCGCAGGCAGGATGCGGCGGCTCTGGAAATGCTGCAGGACGTCTGCTCGGCTTCAAAGCCGGCAAGAGAATTGCATGGCGCAAGCGTGAAAACGGGACGTTCGCTGCTCCTCGGGGTGAGAAATCTCTATGAGGGGCAGCCGCCGGAAGCTTACTCGGATCTGCTCGAGCCGAGTCTGGCCTATCATTACGCGGTGGCCTACGGAATGACGGCGGCCATGATGGAATTGCCGCCTGATGAAATGCTGCAAACCTATCTTTATTCGGGGCTTGCATCGCTGGTATCGGTTGCGACGCGGATCATGCCGCTCGGTCAGAACGAATCGCAGCTGATGCTGTTCCGGCTGAGCCGGCGCATAAACGAGCTGGCGATCGATTATGGAGCCTTGTCGCTGGCCGACGTCAATACGTTCGCTCCGGGCATGGAGATCGCAGCCATGGAGCATGAAACGATTTATACCCGGTTGTGCATGTCCTGACCGGACCCATTAAATCTGTCGAGAGTGGTGATTGCCATGCATCTGACTCCCAGGGAGAATGAGCGACTGACGATCTATACCGCCGCAGAGCTGGCGCGGAGAAGATTAAGGAACGGCGTGAAGCTGAATTATCCGGAAGCGGTGGCGGTGATTTGCGATGAGCTTCTGGAGCAGGCCAGAGGGGGAGAAAAGCGTCTCACCGACGTGATCGCGTTCGGTTCCCACATTCTGACTCAGGAGGATGTGCTTGAAGGCGTCGAGCAGCTGATGCCCATGATCCAGGTGGAAGGGATGTTTCCGGACGGGTCAAAGCTGATTACGGTTCACGATCCCATCCGCTTCTCGACACGCAAGGAGCTGGAAGCCGAAAACTATTTGACCATGTGACGGAGGGGGCGGATCATGACTGCCAAACACAATGAAATCGGAGCGATCCGGTATAAGGACGAGATGATCGAGCTTCGTCCGGGACGCCCGAGAACCGTCATTCGGGTGCATCATCGAGGGGATCGCCCGATCCAGGTAGGGTCTCATTTTCACTTTTTCGAAGTGAACAAAGCGCTAGTGTTCGACCGGGAGCAAGCGTTCGGCATGCATCTTGACATTTTGTCGGGAACCGCCGTCCGCTTTGAGCCCGGTGAAGAGAAGGAAGTGCAACTTGTCCGCTATGGCGGACGCGGCAGCCTGATCGGCTTTAACGGATTGACGATGGGCGATCTGAACGACGAAGCCGTTCGTGTTGCGGCTATCCGGCTCGCTCAACGACAAGGGTACATGCCGCAAGGCGGGGACAAGCGGCAAGAGGGAGAAGGGGGCGGCTGACGATGCGGATCGGCAGAAAGCATTACGGGGAACTATTCGGACCGACAACCGGGGATAAGCTTCGCCTTGCGGACACGGAGCTGTGGATCGAGATCGAGAAGGATTACAACGCGCCTCACTATGGCGATGAGTCCGTGTTCGGCGGCGGCAAAACGCTGCGCGACGGGATGGGCCAATCCAGCATACCGAATGCGGAGGGCGCGCTTGATTTTGTCATCACGAACGTCATCGTCATGGATCCGATTCTCGGCATCGTCAAGGGGGATATTGGCATCAAGGAAGGTAAAATCGTCGGCGTCAAAGGATGATTGCCGCCTTCGAGGCGTTTCCGATGAATATGGGCATGCTCGGCAAAGGAAATTCCAGCGAGAAAGCGGCGCTGGTCGAACAGATAGAAGGCGGAGCGATCGGGCTGAAAATCCATGAGGATTGGGGCAGCACGCTGGCCGTTATCGATAACTGCCTGCGGGTGGCGGATGAAATGGATTTTCAGGTGCAGATTCATACGGACACCTTGAACGAATCCGGATTCGTGGACGATACGCTGGAAGCGATCGCGGGACGAACGATCCATGCTTACCATGTGGAAGGAGCGGGAGGCGGACATGCGCCGGATATTCTAAAGGTCGTCGGATGTCCGCATATCATCCCGTCTTCGACCAATCCCACGAATCCGTATACGGTCAATACCGTTGACGAGCACCAGGACATGATTATGGTGTGCCATCATCTGAATCCGGCGGTGCCAGAGGATGTCGCTTTTGCGGACTCGCGGGTGCGGGAAGAGACGATAGCGGCCGAGGACGTGCTGCATGACATGGGCGCCGTGAGCATCATGGGCTCCGACTCGCAGGGAATGGGACGGATCGGCGAGACCGTCATGCGCGTCTGGCAGTTGGCCTCGAAGATGAAGCAGCAAAGAGGGCCGCTGCCGGAGGAGACCGAAGACAACGACAACAGGCGGGTTCTGCGTTATCTTGCCAAATATACGATCAACCCGGCGACGGTGTTCGGCGTCCAGCAGTATGTGGGCTCACTGGAGCCAGGGAAGCTGGCCGATATCGTGCTTTGGCGGAACACGTTTTTCGGGGCGAAGCCCGAGACGATCATCAAGGGCGGCTTCATCGCATGGTCGACCATGGGGGAGGCGAATGCGTCGCTTATGACCTGCCAGCCGATTATGTATCGTCCGCAGTACGGTGCATTCGGCAGCAATCCGAACAGTCTTTCCTACATATTTGTAAACCAGGCGGCTATTGACAAGGGAATAGCGGGCAAGCTTCCGGCTTCCGCCGGAAAATTCGTGCCGGTAAAAAACACGCGCGGCTTAGGCAAAAAAGATATGGTGCGCAATGATTACTGCCCGAATATTACCGTTGATCCGGAAACGTACCGCGTCGAAATCGACGGCGAGCGGATTGCCTGCGAGCCGCTCGAGGAGGTTCCGTTAGCCAAGCTGTATTTTATCCGCTGACACCTGCGATAAAAGCTATCAGCCGTCTGCTTAGGCGATCCTTCACTAGAACGTTGTTTTATCCGGATTTGGGGATCCATTCATAGCTGTCGCTTCCGGATACGGCGATCCCTTGTTTATGGGTTTGTTTCATCCGGTACATGGCAGAATCCGCGCTAACGATATAAGCATGCAGGCTGTCGGCTTCAAAGCATACACCGATCGATGCGCTCACGGTAAAGTTTTGGGACAGGATGGAGACGGGGGTGGACAGCTCGGAGAGAATGCACTCGAGCGCCAGGAGCACATCTTCTTGTTCACTGTAGGCGGGGAATATCGCCAGAAATTCATCTCCCGCATAACGGCAAGGGACGAACGCTCCATTGGCCGACAAACGCTTCAGGGTCGCTCCCACATGCTGGAGCACCGCATTCCCGAATTCATGTCCATAGGTATCGTTAATCCGTTTGAAATCGTTTAAATCCAGAAACGCGACAGCGAACGAGGACCAATGCGCCGTGTGCCGGAAGAGCGTTTCCGCATAGCCCCGTTTATAAAGGTCCGTCAATTCGTCATAGGCGATTATATCCTCCATTTCAATTAAGCAGGCTAAAGATTTCGCCGCTTTTTCAAGGAAAAAGGAGTCCTTACCGGTGAACGTCCGGTCTGTGCTGATCGAGCATATCGTGCCGCAACGACGACCGTCGGGCAGGACGACCGGGACGCCGATAAAGCTGCTCGCCAGGAGATGCGAGCTGATATCGTCGATGATAACGTTGTTTTTGCACTCGCTAATCAATTTGCTGTAAACCGTCGGCGCGGAGAGGGGCGATCCATCAGCAGGAGATTTTTCATCCATGCTCCATATGCTCAGTATCGGATGGAGGGGACCTTCTGTGTCGGCTATAAAAACAGCTTTGGCGCCTAAGATTTCTGTAAGCGTATCCAATAAGTGACCGAAGGATGAAAAATCCATCACCAAAAGGTGATGGATTTTCCATCCGGCATCTTTCGGTAACCCAGCCGCCATAGAATGATTTGACTCCGTAGGCCTGAGGTTTTGCGTCCCTGCCTTTCGGCAGGTATGCCTTTATCGGTTTCAGGGGGGATAGCTGACTGACACAGTCTTATACTCTTTTAATAACCCGGACAGGCGGAACTCAAACACTAAACCGGAGGTTTCCGCAAGATTTCGCAACGGCCGTTCGATTTGTGCGATTGTTGGGGGGCACATGTCGTTTGCATTTTTTTGCTGGCTTAATATATTGTAGTACTCGCCTGAGTTCAGGATGGTTCGCGATTTCTTACAAGAGCCAAATGAACGGTCTGATTGCGCAGCTCGGCGGATAACGTAATGAGGAGGACGGCATGAAAATATTGTTGGCCACTTTCTGGCTTGTTCCGCACGTCGGCGGTGTTTGGAATTTTATGCAGCAGATCAAGCGGCGTCTTGAAGCGTTGGGCCACGAAGTGGATATCATGGGCAACAGTCCCGATTATACGAAGTACCATATCGTAAACCGGGGAATGGAGCTGCCCAAAAATGCGGTATTGCCCTTGCTTTTCTCCAAGCTGAACGGCGTGAATGCTCCCCTGGTGCACGCGGATAACACAGTGCGTCATTATGAAATCGACCGCTATTGCATGGAGCTTGCGGCCGCGTTTTTCGGTCTTGACCGCTACGATATCATTCACACGCAGGATATATTCTCGACCCGCGCCATGAGCCGGGTGAAGCCGAAGCGAACGCCGCTCATCGCCCATATCCACGGCTCCGTCGCCGACGAGATGATGACGCATTTTCGCCGGAATCCCGGGCTCGGCATCCACGAGGGGTCCCTGGCCTGGAAATATTTCCGCTCCATTGAGTATTACGGGGCTTCCTCCACCACATTAACGATTACCGCGAACAACTGGCAGAAGCAGAAGCTGGTGCATGAATTCGGCGTCCCCGAGTATCAGGTTACCTCGTTCCAGTATGGGCTGGACGCGGGCGCTTTTTGGCAAAAGGTGCAAAGCGGCACCGATTTTATACGCCCCGCAGGGAAAAAGGTCATTATCTGTCCGGCAAGGCTCGTTTTTGTGAAAGGGATCGATGTATTGATTTCCGCCCTGGCCATGTTGAAGCAAAGCCGTCAGGACTGGGTTTGCTTGATCGTCGGCGACGGCGACGACCGGGCGGAATTGGAGAGCCAGGCGGCAAGCCTGGGCCTCTGCGACGACGTCACGTTCCTTGGCGAGCGGCATGATGTTCCCGCGTTGCTGGCGCAGTCGGATATTTTTGTCCATTCCTGCATCCAGGACAATCAGCCGTTTTCGGTGATGGAGGCGCAGTTCGCCGGCGTTCCGCCGCTGGTCTCGTCCGCGGGCGGGCTGCCGGAAATGGTGGAGCACGGGAGAACCGGCCTGATTTCGCCCGTGCGTGACGCGCCGACCTTGGCCGGACAGCTTGCATTGCTGTTGGAGCATGAGGATTACCGGCTTCTGCTCGGACGGAACGCCAAGGCGTGGGGAACGGAGCATTGGTCGTTGGATAGGATGATCGACCGGCTGCTTGCGATTTATGCTGCAGCGCTTGCCCAATCGGGATAAGGAGGAGAGGCGTGATGGAGAACAGGCCTTTTACGGTGACGGGGGATTTGTACAACCGGATATTTGTTGTCCAAACCTCCAATCCGGAGGTCGCTGTCGATTATGGGGTATGGAACCGGATATTCGCTTCCCTGCCGAAGGAGTACAAGGTTCCGGACCTTCCGGTCATTACGTTTATTGCACACTAATACGGGGTGGACATTACGCCGCAACAGCTTCGATTTCGTCACCTGCAAGGATGTGCTGAATCATTTGGAAAAGGGGGAGGGACCTCGCTTCAGGCGAGGCCTCTATTCGCTGCGGCGTGCCTTTTTGCTGCTGCAGCATCAGTTCTCTTTAAGCCGGATGCCCGTCAGCAGCTCCGTCCAGATGCGGTCGTGGCCTTTCCAAATTTCATTGTCTGGTAGTTGTACGGCGCATACGTTGGGGAGAGAACAGTCATCTTCAACAAGACCGAGGACAGCGGTGTGGTTGACGAGCAGCACCCGAAAGTCGTGGACGACGAGAGCGGACAGGACCGCCTCGAGCGCGGTCGCCTGCTCCCAGGTGCCCACCGTGCGGATGAACAGAATGCATTCGGCAGTTGTGGTTTTTTCCAGAAAACGCGCGACCCGTCGGTCGTACTTGGCTTTCACTTCGGGATAGGCGGCCAGATGGGGCGGGAAATTGTTGTGGGTGAAGAAATCATGATTGGAATAAACGTTGTAAGCCGACTCCCTGACGAGATACAGCCGCTCACTGGCCTTCCCTACCACCGACAGATTGTGATAGTCCATAAATCCGGCAAACCGGTTCGCAAGAAGCCGGTTGACGTCCGTCAGATTGGGAGAGGACATCCAGTCCAGCGGACCGGCGAACGGCCGCAAGCCGTTTTTCTCAAGCTGGATGGCCGCGAGGCAAAGGTCGCCCAGACTGTAGATGGCGTCGTAAGAGCCCTTCAGCTCCGTTAGTTTCAACAGGTTCACTCCTCGCATGAAGAAATAGATTCTATCTATTGAATGCGAACGGAGGCTCCGTTGCTTGGATGAATGCGACCGGGCGGCGCATTTGTGCGGTGTTCCCGGATCGTATGCCCTTACGTTTATCGTAATGAATCATAGACTAGCAGAAAGTCCATACCTCAGGAGGGGAATCTCCCATATGTCCATACTTCGTCTGGAGGCCGCGCCGCACACGGCCATCGACTCGCAATACATCCAGTCGGTCGACCTGACCATTATCAACATCGGGGCAGAGGAGTACGATGTCCTTTTCCACGGATATAATCTCTTCGGGGTGTTTCATGTCAACCTGTTCCATTTGGCGGCGGGCGCGGTGACGACAATCCCGGATATTATGACGGGACACATGCCCTTCAGCCTGCTTCTGGTGACCAATATCAACCACTATCACACCTTGGGCGTAAACGTGGCCGCCTATAACAGCGGGGCATTGGTCGCTTTGCTTACGCAGGAAAATTTTACAAGAAGCCACTAACGGGAGGCGCGACGGGTGAATGTGCTGTTCGTGTACTATGTGCCTAGCGGAGGGGTGGAAACGTTAAATCGCCTTCGGTGCAGGTCATTGAGAGACTACGGAATCAACGGACACTGCCTGTATTACCAGTGGGGTGCAGGGATGCAGAACGCGACGGATTTCCCGGTTTATGTGACGAGGGACGATATTGCCATCAAGCATATTCTGGACTCGGGAAATTACGGGGCCGTCGTCGTCACTACCGATCACGGCAGCTTAGAGCGGCTGCGGCTGCTTGGTTATTCGGGCAAGCTGATTCTGGAAATCCAGGGCTACGGACCGAAGGAGGTGGCCAGAGCGCAGCTGACGTCCGCCGTACCGATTGTCAGCGCGCACGCCTCGGCGCTCCTGAATCCGAATACCCCCCATATCGCAGCCCTGTTCCGGGAGCTATTTCCGCATATCCCTCCATTTCATTTCAATAACTGCTTTGACGCGGGATCGTTCGCCTACCATGCGACGGCCAAACCGCCGCACCCGATCATCGCCTGGATGGGAAGGATCGAAGACAACAAGAACTGGAGAGAGTTTCTGCATATCGGCCGCCAATTGTCCAGTTATTATCCGGACCTGCAGCTTTGGATGTTCGAGGATCCCAACATTTCCGTCCCCGCGGAACGCGAGCAATTCCTGCCGTTGATTACAGAACTGGGGCTGGGGCACCGGTTGACGATTCGCTCGAATGTGCCGAATGCCGACATGCCATATTATTTGTCAGCCGTCGGGGATTCGGGAGGCTTGCTGCTGTCGACCTCGAAGGTGGAGGGGGCGCCTTACGGGATTCTGGAGGCGATGAGCTGCCGGTGTCCGGTGCTGACGACCGATTCCGACGGCGTCTCCACCTCGGTTTTCCATAATGTGACCGGCAAGTTTTATGTGCTCGGCGATATTGCCCATGCCGTTGCGGAAGCGCGTGAGCTGATGGACGACACCACGCTGCGGGAGAGCATCCGCGCCGCAGCCGTGCAGCATGTTCAGGCAGGGTTTAACCGGCATCTATACGCCCATCATTTCATCCAGATGCTGAATTCCATTTGAAAGGACTGCACGCGCATGACAACAAAATACAGCCGGAAGACCGGTGCTCCCGCAGGCGGCTTCGCGCCGTTTCCCGCAGGCGCGGCCGAGATTGTGCTGACTTCCGTTTATATGGACGGCCTAACCCCCGAAGACCGGATCGTACTCAAACCGGAGATTGGTTGGGTGAAGCCTGCGTACTGGGATACGGGCGAGCTCGAGGTGATCCTGCGGGAGCATTCGCCGGAAGGGCCGGTTGTTTACTGGACACTCGAAACCTGCTTCGAGAAGGCGTTGACGTCTGAGAGCTGCACGGTGCTGTGCAGCCGGTCCGAGCATGTGTATTACTTGAGCGTCCGCTCATCGGAAGCGCGCGCCGTGATCACCGGTCCCTACTCGCTGCAGGGATCAGTATTATCGGGATGATGCTTCGCCCTATTGGACAGTTCTTGATCAATGGGGGTTCCCCGGGCTCGGGCCGAAACGGTACAGGTAAGTTTCTCGTAGTCCCTGTTCGATGTCGTAATCCGGCTTCCACTGCAGCAGATTACGGGCTTTGTCGTTGGCCAGGCAGCTGTGAAGGATATCCCCGGCTTTCGCCGGACGATGAACAACCTGCACAGCGCTGTGGTGCAGATTTCCAAGAATGCCGGCCAGCCGGTTGACCGGCGTCCGCGATCCGGTGCCGATATGAACCGTTTCCCCGTCTCCCCGTCGGACGGCGGCCAGATTGGCGGCAACGACGTCCTTCACGTAGACGAAATCACGGGTCTGCTCCCCGTTGCCGTTGATGGACAGGGGCTGCCCTTTACCGATTTGATCCAACAATACCGCCACTACGCCGCCCTCTCCTTTGGCCGTCTGGCCGGGGCCGTACACATTGCCGTAGCGGAGTATCGTGTATGCCGTTCCGAAGAACTGATGATACAAGCGGATATAGTGCTCCGCCGCCAGCTTCGATAATCCGTAAAAGGAAATCGGTCGGGTCGGGTCGTCCTCCACGAGAAGGTCTTTCTGCAAATCGCCGTACACGCCCGAGGTGGATGCAAAAACGATTTTGCGGACTCCGGCGTCACGGGCGGCCTCGAGCACATTCAGCGTTCCCATCACATTCACGTCCGCATCGAACTCCGGCTGAAGGATCGAGCGCTGAACATCGGCCTGCGCGGCCAAATGAAAAATGGTGTCGGGCTTCACCGACCTTATCGTTTCCCGGGCGTCCGCTTCACGGATATCCACGGTATGAAGTGCCGCCTGGGCATGGACGCGGCGTACGTCGCCCGCGCTTAAATTATCGATCACATGAACCTCGAAGCCGCTAGCGACCAGCTCATTCACGAGATGGGAGCCGATGAATCCGGCTCCCCCCGTCACAACCGCTCTCATGCTTTTGTGCCTCCCGTCAGGATGTCGGATTGTCTATTGTACGTGAAGCGGGCGGATTCGGTATCGGGCAGAAGACCAATTGCGCTCAACATCGCTCAAGTCCGCAGTACCCGGGTAACCTCGTACGCATTGCCTTTTTTGCGGAACTGGGTGGGGGAGAGCCCTTTGTATTTCGTAAATACTTTCAGAAAATAATTGCTGCTCGAAAATCCGACACATTTCGCAATCGTTTCCAGGTTTTCGGATGAAGAAAGCAACTGCTTCGTCGCGGCTTCCAGACGCACCTCGGTTAAATAGCGGATCGGAGAGGCGCAGACCTTTTTTTCGAATTCCCTCGATAGGTGATATTTTGACAATTGAACGGCCGAAGCCATTTCGTTCAACCCGATCGGTTCGGCAAAATGGTTGTCGATATAGCGTTTGCACAGATCGATTTTGCACGTCATGTGCTGGTTAGCCTGATGCCGGTGGGCAAGGCAAATCAACTCCATGATAAACGCGTAAGCAAGCTTGTCGTCTTCGTAAACATGATGAATGTCATCCTTGACCGCCTTGCGAAATAAGTCGCACATGATCGGATATACGGCGGAATCGTCCGGAATCGACAGCACCGGACCGCTCATGGCAACAATCTGGCGCCATAAGAGAAGGGCATTCTTATCGAATTCGAGGTACAACACTTCCCAGTGGTCGGAGCAAGCCGGCAGGTGGTAACAATGGTCGTCCGGGATTTCAACGATAAAGGCGTCGCCCTTTTGACCTTGTACGTTTTTCCTTTGTGCTCGAGCTCGCCTGCCCGCTGATCGAATATTGGAACATACATTGCTCCTCCGGACGGTTTAGCCCGTTCCAGACGTAGTCATGGGAATCGACCAATTGCCGACCGGCCCCTTTCAGCATGATCATGGGCAACGACAAGTTGAAATGAAATCCGACGAACGTTCTCGGTAAATCAAACAGCAATATAATACACCTTCGTGTATTTTTTAAACTTGTGGCCGCTATTGCTTCTGAATTACAGCAATTATATCAACATAATCCACCAGGGCATACTGTCTCCCTTATATTTTGAAAAGGTTTTCCTAGAGGGAACCGGGTTTCGCTGATTGGAATAGGAAAGGGATTTTCATTTTCCATATTCTTTTGAGCGTGTTTTACCGCTTTCGAATGTTTCATGCGGGGCGGCGGCGGCACGTGAGAAGGTGTGTTATTTTCCGACCTCGCCTATTATATTCGTCTAATGCTCGATTATAATTGTAAGCGCTATCATAAATGTATAAAATTATAGGCGTAAAATGTAAAGAACTGCAGGTTAATTTTATATCTTGAGAGTTGCGAAAATATTACCGTCGATGTAAGTCACTAAGAGCCAGAAATTTAGAAGCTCCGTCGAACGAATGAACAGAAGAAGGACATCGCCCTTGGATAGAGAAATTGTCGGTTACCACACCACAATTTCCAAGAAGAGGAGGTGTCCCAATTCCATGGTATCCCTCTGCTTGCCCATCGTCAAGTTCATTTTGGCCCTGAAGCTGGAATTTTCTAAACCGCAACTCAGCCATCTGTTTACCCTCGTCCACGGCATCATTCTGTGTGCGGGACGTAAGAATATGACGCAAATCCGAAATGCCGCTCGAGGCGATCGTCACCTGAGCAATGCGACGAATTTTTTGAATCATTCCCCTTGGTGTGTCAACCGGATGCAACGCAGACGCCTACAATGGATCGTGGATCGGATCGAGAACAAACGCTTGAAGGAAGGCGATGCCAATAAGCTTGTGTTCCTCATTGTCGACGACACCTGCTGCAAGAAGGACAAATCCATCCGTAAATCCGATCTCCACTCCGTAACCGTGGAGGGTCAGGGCGTGTACCGGGGTTACCCTTACGAGGGACCGGTCAGCGAAATTGAGAACGTCAAGCTGCTGCTGTCCTGGAAAGATGACTACACCGCTTCGAGCAAACCGCAGGTTTGTCTCCTCTGTACGGATGTGTCGCTGGATCTTGTTACGATTCAGCGTAACTATCACATACGCTGGAACATCGAGACGGGGTATCGCTATTTCAAGGAGTTGCTGGGCTTTGACCAATACCAATTGCTTTCCTTTACCGGCATTCAGCGGTTCTGGGCCATCCAATTCTTGACGCAAAATTTTCATGAATACCAGCGTTTGGAAGGGATGCGGGGCGAAACAGATTTGACGCTTGGTGACGTCGTACGACGTATCCGGGAAGAGTTCTTCGGACAGATCATCGTCTATGTGTATCAGAAAGCCCTGGAGAAGAAGCCTCTTTTCGACATCCTCAGGCATCTCAGGCTGCCAGCCTAAACCCTGATGCAACGGCTAACGCTACAGGTCTACAGGTCTACAGGTCTGCCCATTTGCACCCTCCTGTTCAAGAAATCGCAAGATTCAAGTTTATAATAGAGGCTCGGAAATAAAGCAGGGTTCTGAGTCCGAATGAGGGGTGAATGAGGCGGATATGTCGATGAAATGGCAGGTATGAAAGCTGATTTCAAGAATGTGCATGCCAAAGAACCCTCAAAAGGGCATT
>NZ_KK082172.1:0-3274 GCF_000598065.1 Paenibacillus darwinianus
GATCGCGCTCGACGGCGATCTCGGCGCGGGCAAAACGTACTTCTCCCAGGCGTTTGCGCGCGCATTCGGGGTGAGCGTCGTTGTGAACAGTCCGACCTTTACGATAATTAAGGAATACGAGGGGGCGTCGATGCCCTTTTATCATATGGACGTGTACCGGCTGTCGCAGGCCGAGGCGGACGAGCTGGGTCTGGACGATTATTTTTTCGGCGGCGGTACGACGATCGTGGAGTGGGCGAGCCTTATACCGGAGCTGCTGCCGCCGGAGCGGCTGGAAATGGTCATAGAGCGGACGGGTGACGAAAGGCGGACGATCCGCATAACCGGGCTCGGCGCGCATTACGCGGATTGGTGCCGGAGATTGGCGGAGAAGGAGACTAACGGGCATGACGCATAGCGTGAAAATGGCGGGATCGCCCGGGAAGCCGGGCGCGATCCTGGCGCTTGACACGTCGACCGCCGCCCTGGCTGCCGCCGTGGTCCGGGGCGGAGAGGTGCTGGCTGAGGTGCAATCATTGGCCGAGCGAAACCATTCGGTGCAGACCGTCCCTCAGCTGAAGGAGCTGCTTGTTTCGGCCAAGGTGGCGCCCGAGTCGTTAGCGGGCATCGCGGTCGGCCGGGGCCCCGGCTCCTATACCGGCATGCGGATCGCGGTCACCGTCGCCAAAACGTTGTCCTGGATCTGGAATGTGCCGCTTGTCGGCGTGTCCAGCCTGGAGGCGCTGGCTTACGGCTCATTCCGGAGCGCAGTTGCCGCTGGCAGAGGCGGAGCGGATGCAACGGCTGGGCCGGAGTGGCTTGTACCGCTTATGGATGCGCGCAGGGGACAGGTTTATACGGCGCTGCTGCAAGCCGAAGGCGGCGCCAATGCTGCTTCTGCCGGTGCCGCCGCATCCGACGAGGGTTGGACGCGCAAGGCGGATGACGGCATTCGGCTCATGCATGAATGGGTGGAAGAGCTGGCTGATTTGGCGGCCGGGTCGAATTCGCCGCCTGGCGCGGTTCGCATTACGGGCGATTTGTCGCTCCACGAAGCGGCGGCGGACCGGCTAAGCGGCCTGCTTGCGGAGCACGGAATGGTTGCGGTGAAGTCGCCGTATGTCATGGAAGGCCGCGCAATTGCCTGGCTCGGCGAACGGCGGCTGCTGCGGGGCGAAGCTGATGAGCCGCATGCGTTTGTACCGAACTATACCCAGCTGGCGGAAGCGGAAGTGAAGCTGCTGGCCAAACGGCGGGGGGAGTGACCGATGCCGGATCAAGCAAGCGGAGCGGCAGGGATACGCGCACGGGATGAAATCGAATTTCGTCCCATGGCGCTCGACGATGTGCAGACGATCGTAGAGATCGAACGCGAGGTGTTTACGGCGCCTTGGTCGTATGAGGCATTCGTCAATGAATTGAGGCATAATCATTTTGCGCGTTACCTGGTCATGATCAATGACGGATGCATCATCGGCTATGGCGGCATGTGGACGATCATAGACGAGGCGCATGTAACCAATATTGCGGTGAGAAACGGATGGCGCGGCTATGGCTACGGCGAGCGGCTGATGCGCGAGCTGCAGAAGCTGGCGGTCGAGAACGGCACGACGGCCATGACGCTGGAGGTGCGCGTATCCAACGAAGTCGCGCAGCGGCTGTATCGGAAGCTCGGCTTCAAGCCGAGCGGCCTGCGCCCAAAGTATTACACAGACAATCAGGAGGACGCGCTAATCATGTGGGCGGACCTGGCGGAGGAAGGAGCGGCTGACCACAATGACTAGCAGCCATCATGCGGCTGAGGACACCGGGATTCTGCTAGCAGTCGAAACGAGCTGCGATGAAACGTCGGTAGCGCTCGTTCGCGGCGGGACCGAAATCCTCTCCAATCTCGTATCGAGCCAGATTGAGACGCACCGGCAGTTCGGGGGTGTGGTGCCGGAGATCGCCTCCCGCAAGCATGTCGAAACGATCACGCTGATGATGGAGGCGGCGCTGCGCGAGTCCCGAGTGGCGCCCCGCGATTTATCCGCCGTTGCGGTCACGCAGGGGCCGGGACTGGTCGGCGCTTTGCTCGTCGGCGTCGTCGCGGCCAAAAGCTTCGCAATGGCGCTCGATCTGCCGCTGATCGGCACGCATCACATCGCCGGTCATATTTACGCCAATGCTCTGATCGGCGAGATCGTATACCCGTCAATTGCGCTTGTCGTATCCGGCGGCCACACGGAGCTGGTTTTGCTGGAGCGGGAGGGCGTGTTCCGGATTATCGGCCGGACGCGCGACGATGCGGTCGGCGAGGCTTACGACAAGGTCGCCCGCGCGCTGCAATTTCCATATCCGGGCGGCCCGCATATCGACAGACTCGCGCATGAAGCTACGGAAGTGAACGAGCTGCCGCGTGCGTGGCTCGAGCCGGATTCGTACGATTTCAGCTTCAGCGGCCTGAAATCGGCGGTGCTCTCGGCGATTAACCAGTCGAAAATGAAAGGCGAGCCGCCTGTTCGCCCCTCCATAGCGCGCGGCTTCCAGGAATCGGTCATCGACGTGTTGGCCACGAAGGCGGTGCGGGCGGTGCGCGAGTTCGGCGCAAAGCAGCTGCTTCTATGCGGCGGCGTGGCCGCGAATCGCGGACTGCGCGAAACGCTGACCGCGCGCTGCGGCGAGCAAGGCATCCCGTTGCTGATTCCGCCGAATGCGCTGTGCACGGACAACGCGGCCATGATCGGAGCGGCCGCTCATCTGAAATGGACGCGGCAGCAGTTTTCACCGCTCGACATGAAGGCTGATCCGGCGCTGTCGCTGGAGGAATGGTCGGTACGGGGCGAAGAAGCTTAGGCAGTTAACATTTATCCTGCCCCGATGCTCGCTGTGGAATGCGTATGTCGAAAAAACTCCCGTTAATCTCTGTGCAAATCGCCTCCCTGCAGAAGAGTGTGCCGAATTACAGGAGAAATTCCGTTTAATCCTACAGCCAACTCTAAGAAAGCAGATGAGCTGGATCTTTTCCTGCTGGCAGGTGACGCAGACCTCCATTTCAAACTCTAGTTCCAAATATGCATGGCCCTGTCGTGTTGTGTTGAATAAGGAATACGGGGAGCAACAGCATCTACTTAATGTAGCGTCGGTGAGAAAGAAAGAGCCGGCGGGAGAGCAACCGTCGGCAGGAGCATAAGTCACCCGGCGAGCTATTTTTGTTACACAGTAATTGTTAGGTCGGCGCGGAAATGGTCGGCTCGGTTATCATCGCGGAAGTCGTGTTGGCATAATCGGATACGGTGAGCACGACAGGGACACC